>NZ_KV792988.1:61866-249327 GCF_001808325.1 Klebsiella sp. HMSC16C06 | reverse complement strand
CGCCGACGTTGTTCGGCGCCCGTTTTTTTGCTGGGACAAGAAAAGCCCGCCGGAAGGGTGACGTGTATCACCATATGCGCTAGCATGAAGTCCTCACACTTCGGAGCGCGTATGGGCCTGTTAAACCGGATAAAAATGCTGTGGCGAGCCGCCGTCGGCTCGTCTTATTCCTGGCCTGCGATGGATATCGTTCTGCCCGGCGAACGCTATTTGCACCTCGTCGGCAGCATCCATATGGGCACCCGCGACATGGCGCCGCCGCCGGCGAAGCTTCTGAAAAAAATACGCCAGGCCGATGCGTTAATCGTCGAGGCCGATATCAGCGGCAATGAAACCCCGTTTAGCAACCTTCCCTCTTACCCGCCGCTGGCAGAACGTCTGAGCGATGCGCAGTTGAGCGAGCTAGAGGCGCGAGCCGGCGAGCTGGGCCTGTCGGTCGGGCTGTTCGACAGCCAGCCGCTGTGGCAGGTGGCGATGGTGCTACAAGCCACCCAGGCGCAGAAGCTGGGACTGCGACCGGATTACGGCATCGATTATCAGTTGCTGATGGCCGCCCGCGAGAGCAACATAACGGTGATGGAGCTGGAAGGCGCCGACAGCCAAATCGCGCTGCTGCGCGATCTGCCCGACGGGGGGATGGCGCTGCTGGAGGATACGCTGACCCACTGGCGCACCAACGCCCGTTTACTGCAGGTGATGATCGGCTGGTGGCTGGAGCAACCGCCATCGCACGGCGCAGTATCGCTGCCGACGACCTTCAGCCAGTCTTTGTATGATGTGCTGATGCACCAGCGCAATCTCGCCTGGCGCGAGACGCTGCTGGCCTTGCCGCCGGGGCGCTACGTGGTTGCCGTCGGCGCGCTGCACCTGTATGGCGAAGGGAATCTACCGGATATGCTGACCTAAAAAAATGGCCAATATTGCTATTGGCCCGTCAAAGAGGAATTTCATCATTATTATTATCCCGGGATTTGCATCCCGGATCGTCTGATTGTCGCTCAAAGTGACCATCACTGCCAACACTATTGCGCAAGATGGTACTATTTTTTAGACAACCTGCGGGCGTATTCTGACGTCACGCAAAACCGGTTGGTAAGAAGGATAGCTATGACTCCCGCCGTTAAATTACTCGAAAAAAACAAAATCCCCTTTCAGATCCACAGTTACGATCACGATCCCAATGAGACCAACTTCGGAGATGAAGTGGTGCGCAAGCTCGGCCTCAATGCCGACCAGGTTTACAAGACCCTGCTGGTCGCCGTTAACGGCGATATGAAGCATCTGGCGGTCGCCGTCACCCCGGTCGCCGGGCAGCTGGATTTGAAGAAAGTGGCGAAAGCGCTGGGCGCCAAGAAAGTCGACATGGCCGACCCGATGGTGGCGCAGCGTATCACCGGCTATCTGGTGGGCGGTATCAGTCCGCTGGGGCAGAAGAAGCGCCTGCCGACGGTGATTGACGCTCCGGCGCAGGAATTTGCCACCATCTATATTTCCGGCGGCAAACGCGGTCTGGATATTGAGCTGGCGGCCAGCGATCTGGCGCAGCTTCTGGACGCGAAGTTCGCCGATATCGCCCGCCGCGATTGAGCACAGCATCCCGGATAGCGGCGCACGCGCCTTATCCGGGTTATCCAACTCGTAGCCCCGGTAAGCGCAGCGCCACCGGGGAAATAGCCAACCTGAAGCTCAGACCTACTGCCAGCTCACCTCGCCTTTCGGCTCGTAGGCTGCCGCATCCAGCGGCGAGTTCTTCTCGATATACTCTTTCAGCACTTCGGCATCGATAAAGCCGGTATTCACATACCCGGGTTTATCGGCAATGTTCGGATAGCCATCGCCGCCGGTAGCGTTAAAGCTCAGCGTCGCCATCCGGTAGGTCTTCGCCGGATCCACCGGTTCGCCTTTGATTTTCAGATCGTTCAGTTTGCCATCTTTGGCTACAAAGCTGACGTTGGCAAACTGCGGATAGGCGCCGGAATCCGGCTTCATCTGCGCGACGGCGGTCAGGTAATCCACCACCTCCTTGCCGCTCATATCGACATAGGTCAGCACATTGCCGAACGGCTGGACCTTCATCACATCCTTATAGGTGATATCCCCCGCCTCGATGGAGTCGCGGATCCCACCGCCGCTCATCACCGCGAAATCCGCGTTGCTGCGCGCCATCTGCGCCGCCAGCAGCAGGTGCCCCATATTGGTCTGCACAAAGCGCACTTTACTGCGGTCGCCCTCCAGATGACCATTCACGCTACCGATTTTGACCTGCAGCTGCGCTTTGCCTTTGTTCTGGAATGGCGTCAGCAGCGACATCATCTGCGGGTTCTCTGCGATCTGCGGCGTATACAGCACCCGCTCGCTTTGGCCGTTATCGTAAGTCACTTTTTTCTTCAGGTTCACCGGGATCAACTGATAATGCACCAGCTTCATCTCGCCGTTGCGGAACTCAAAATCGGCGCGGCCGACGTATTTGCCCCACTCATGCGCCTGGACGATCCAGATGCCGTTCTGACGATCCGGCGCGCACGGGGTGCCTGGCACATAATCGACCTGCTTTTTATTTTCCGACGCCATGCATACCGGATCCTGCGAGTGACCGCCGACGATCATCGCCAGCGATCCCGCAGGTAAACTCCGCGCCATTTCAACGTCGCCCGGCGCGTTAGAGCCGTGGTTGCCATTGTCGTAATGGCCCATATGGGTGGTGGCCAGGATCACGTCCGGCTTTTCATTCTGCTGCAGCTCCTGGATCACCAGCTTCGCCTCTTCCGCCGGTTTGCGGAATTCGATATCGGTGAAATATTCCGGATTGCCAATCTTGGCCGTATCGTCGGTGGTTAAGCCAATCACCGCGATTTTCAGCCCGCCGCGCTTAAACAGCGCCCAGGGTTTGAACAGCCGTTCGCCGGTGCTTTTCTGATAAATATTGGCCGACAGGAACGGGAACTTAGCCCACTTTTCCTGCTGGCGCAGCACGCTCAGCGGATTATCAAATTCATGGTTCCCCACCGCCATTGCGTCGTAGCCGATCAGGTTCATGCCGCGAAAATCGGGCTCTGCATCCTGTAAATCAGACTCCGGCACGCCGGTATTAATATCGCCGCCGGATAACAGCAGGACGCTCCCCCCTTCCGCCGCCACTTCTTTCCGGATGCCATCGACCAACGTTTTCTGCGCCGCCAGACCATATTCGCCGTAGTCATTGCGCCAGAAATGGCCGTGATGATCGTTGGTGTGCAGGATGGTAATTTTATAGGTTTTATCCTGCTCATAGGCCTGTGCGGACAGGCTGCCCAGCGATAAGGCGGCAAATAACGCCAGCGCTACGCGATGTTTAAAATACTGCATGCTTCACTCCCTGACTTAATCCCAAGTGCCGAAAGTATAGCGAGTTAGTCGCGTTGACAAATATGTTTTCAGAATTGCGACTTCCTTCAACCCCTAAGGACAGGTATGTTAGTCGGATAATAATTCCACCTGCATCCTCTATACGCCTTCGCGTTGTATGGCATTGCGTCAGCCCGTTGGTTATATTTCCCATGTAGTAGCCGGGAAAATCAGGGTCGTCGCCATGGCGTAAAAATGACGAAAGCTATATAAAAAAGTGACGTGAACCTATGGCAATCAATCAGACCGCTCAACCCCTGTCCGGCCCCGCTGCGCCGCCGCAAAAAGCACGCACCTCGTTTGGCATCTTAGGCGCGATCAGCCTGTCCCATTTGCTTAACGATATGATCCAGTCGCTCATCCTGGCGATTTACCCGCTGCTGCAGGCGGAGTTCTCCCTTACCTTCGTGCAAATCGGGATGATCACCCTCACCTTCCAGCTCACCTCATCGCTATTCCAGCCGGTGATTGGTTACATCACCGATAAGCGCTCAATGCCGTGGTCCCTGCCGGTGGGCATGTGCTTCACCCTCTGCGGTTTGATTCTCCTGGCGCTGGCCGGGAGTTTCGGCATGGTGCTGCTGGCTGCCGCGCTGGTGGGTACCGGCTCCTCGGTTTTCCATCCGGAATCATCCCGCGTGGCGCGGATGGCCTCTGGCGGCCGTCACGGCCTGGCCCAGTCGCTGTTCCAGGTCGGCGGCAACTTCGGCAGCTCGCTTGGTCCATTGCTGGCGGCGGTGATTATCGCTCCCTATGGCAAAGGCAACGTCGCCTGGTTCGTGCTGGCCGCCCTGCTGGCTATTGTGGTGCTGTCGCAAATCAGCCGCTGGTATGCCGCGCAGCACCGGATGAATAAAGGCAAACCGAAGCCGCTGATCGTTAATCCGCTGCCGCGCAATAAGGTGATTCTGGCGGTAGGTATTCTGCTGATGCTGATTTTCTCGAAATATTTCTATATGGCGAGCATTAGCAGCTATTACACCTTTTATCTGATGCATAAGTTCGGATTATCGGTGCAAAATGCCCAGCTTCATCTGTTTGCCTTCCTGTTCGCGGTTGCCGCCGGGACGGTAATCGGCGGGCCAGTTGGCGATAAAATTGGACGTAAATATGTGATTTGGGGCTCTATCCTCGGCGTAGCACCGTTTACTCTCATTTTACCCTACGCCAGCCTTGAATGGACGGGGATTTTGACGGTGATTATTGGTTTTATCCTCGCCTCGGCCTTTTCCGCTATCCTGGTCTATGCGCAGGAGCTGCTGCCGGGTCGAATCGGCATGGTTTCTGGCCTGTTCTTCGGCTTCGCCTTTGGCATGGGTGGCCTTGGCGCCGCGGTGCTGGGCCTGCTGGCGGACCATACCAGTATCGATCTGGTGTATAAAATCTGTGCCTTCCTGCCGCTGCTGGGTTTCCTGACGATATTTCTTCCTGATAACCGGCAAAAAGCCTGATTATCCGGCGGCCAAAGTGCAACGCTGGCCGCCGTTATCCCTTGCGCCATCAGCCTGATGCGCGCATTCCCTCCGCGATTTTCCCTTCTGTGCCTTTTGGCCGGTTAATTCCATTTTTTTGCAGAATTCAAGAATTATTCATAAACAAAGTGAACGTTTTTGTCATAAACTATTACCCGGATAGGGTAGCAAAATGGACCGATACACCACTGGAAAGGAGACGGAATGCACCACGCAACACCGCTTATCACCACCATTGTCGGCGGCCTCGTGCTCGCCTTTATTCTCGGCATGATTGCCAATAAGCTACGTATTTCTCCTCTGGTGGGATATCTCTTAGCGGGCGTGCTGGCCGGACCTTTCACCCCAGGCTTTGTTGCTGATACCAAACTGGCTCCTGAACTGGCAGAACTCGGCGTGATCCTGCTGATGTTCGGCGTCGGGCTGCATTTTTCCCTGAAAGATCTGATGGCGGTAAAGTCGATCGCCATTCCCGGGGCCATCGCCCAGATAGCCGTGGCGACGCTGCTGGGTATGGCACTTTCCGCCGCCCTTGGCTGGTCGCTGATGACCGGCATCGTCTTTGGCCTGTGTCTCTCCACCGCCAGTACCGTGGTGCTACTGCGTGCCCTCGAGGAGCGACAGCTTATTGACAGTCAGCGCGGGCAGATTGCCATTGGCTGGCTGATTGTAGAAGACCTGGTGATGGTCCTGACGCTGGTCCTGCTGCCAGCGATTGCCGGGATGACGGAGAAAGGTGACGTTGGCTTCGCCTCTCTCGCCCTCGACCTCGGGATCACCATTGGTAAAGTGGTGGCCTTTATCGCCATCATGATGCTGGTCGGTCGCCGGCTGGTGCCGTGGATCATGTCGCGCAGCGCCGCCACCGGATCACGCGAGCTGTTCACCCTGTCGGTGCTGGCCCTGGCGCTGGGCATCGCCTTCGGCGCCGTGGAGCTGTTTGATGTCTCCTTCGCCCTTGGCGCCTTCTTCGCCGGCATGGTGCTTAACGAATCTGAGCTGAGCCACCGCGCCGCCCATGACACCCTGCCGCTGCGCGACGCCTTCGCGGTGCTGTTCTTTGTCTCCGTCGGCATGCTGTTTGACCCGATGGTGCTGGTGCAGCAGCCGCTGGCGGTGCTGGCAACGCTGGCGATTATTATCTTTGGTAAATCCGCCGCCGCCTTTTTCCTCGTGCGTATGTTTGGTCATTCGCCGCGTACCGCACTGACCATTGCCGCCAGCCTGGCGCAGATTGGTGAGTTTGCCTTTATTCTCGCCGGCCTGGGGATGGCGCTTAACCTGCTGCCGCAGGCTGGACAAAACCTGGTGCTGGCCGGGGCGATCATCTCGATTATGCTCAACCCGGTGCTGTTTACCCTGCTGGAAAAATATCTCGATAAAACCGAAACCCTCGACGAGCAGACGCTGGAAGAGGTGCTGGAAGATGAGAAACAGGTGCCAGTCGATATCTGTAACCACGCGCTGCTGGTTGGCTTCGGCCGCGTCGGCAGTCTGCTGGGCGAGAAGCTGATGGCCCAGGGGATCCCGCTGGTGGTGGTTGAAACCTCGCGTACCCGCGTGGATGAGTTACGCGAGCGCGGGATCAGCGCGGTGCTGGGTAATGCCGCCAATGAAGAGATCATGGAACTGGCGCATCTCGACTGCGCCCGCTGGCTGCTGCTGACTATCCCCAACGGCTACGAGGCCGGAGAGATTGTCGCTTCCGCACGGGAAAAATGCCCGAATATCGAGATCATCGCCCGCGCCCATTACGATGATGAAGTGGACTACATTATCGATCGCGGGGCTAATCAGGTGGTGATGGGCGAGCGGGAAATTGCCCGCGCCATGCTGCAGCTTCTGGAAACGCCACCGGCCGGTGAAGTGGTCACCGGCTGATGTACTGCCCTCTCCCCGTCGGGAGAGGGGCGCGCTTACCGATCCCAGTACGCCTCTTCCAGGCTGTCCTCACGCTCCGGCAGGCCGCGGGTTAAACGCGGCGAGTGCTGGTTCAGCACCTGATAGCTCACGCGGTTGGCATATTTACACACCTGCGCCAGTGAGGAGTAGGTCAGCCATTTGCATTTGTGCTTGCTGGAGTTGGGTACGTTATTGCGGTGGTAGTTATTGGCGGTGATGTCATGCAGCAGCGCCGCCAGGGCGCCGTCGCCAGCGCCGTTGGTATTCATGATTTTTTCAGGCCCGCCCATATACGGGGCGATATGTGAATAGATACGCAGCGGATTAACGCAATCCTGGTGGCGCATCGCACGGCTGAATTCAAACTGGTTAAACTCCGGGATCGCCCCCGGCAGCAGCGGATGCTGGGTTTTCCGCTTCGCCTCTTCTTCGGTAAAGCCCGCCATATACAGGCCCGCCGGACCGGCAGTGCACAGCACCAGGTCGACCCAGTCCAGCGCTTTATCCGCCGCCGACAGCGGATCGGCAAAACCGGTCAGGGCTTCCCCTTCTTCTTCATTCATCGCCAGAATCGAGACATGCTCCTGCAGGAACTGCTGCCACCACGCCGGGTTATCGGCAATCACGTATTTAGTTCCGAGAGTTAACACCACCGGCACA
Source organism: Klebsiella sp. HMSC16C06 (assembly GCF_001808325.1). Taxonomy (NCBI): domain Bacteria; kingdom Pseudomonadati; phylum Pseudomonadota; class Gammaproteobacteria; order Enterobacterales; family Enterobacteriaceae; genus Klebsiella; species Klebsiella sp. HMSC16C06. The sequence continues at coordinate 241,909 of NZ_KV792988.1, read as the reverse complement.
TCATGCTTTTTGGCGTACTCGATGGCTTTCATCGTGGCGTCTGGCATCGGCTCGCCCGGCTTGCAGCGTACCAGGTAGGAGGTGAGCACCAGCGCCGAGGCGCCGGCGATCACCGCTTCCGGAATGCTTTCCGGGCGCAGCTTGTTCATGTGACCCGGGCTGATGGCGAAGGTGCGCTCGCCGCTGTCGCTGATCAGGGTAAAACAGCGGCCAATGGCGCCGTCGACGCCCTGCAGATAGTTCAGATCGGTGCGGCTGGAGGTATTGCACAGGTAGCGATAGGCATAGCCGCCGATGTCGATATTGCTGCACATCACGCCAAGCAGCACCGAGCGATCGTCCGCCAGCACCGAGTAGTTATGCATGGTATTGCCGATGGTGCCGCCGGCAAACTGATGGGTAATGAGATTATTGCGTACCAGCTCCTGGTACAGCGCCTCGGCGACGTCATCTTCAATCACCAGCGAGTGGCCCGCGCTCAGACCATAGCGTACGATAAACGCTTCATCCACTTTCGCTTCGATATCCACCAGCGTCTGGTCGATACCGACCACCCAGGAGATGCTGGATTCATTCTCCGGCTGAATTTGCTGCAGCAGCGGGTCGCGGGCGTTGACGGGAAAATAGTGTTTGGATTTGCGTTTACCGGGAAATTTCATAGTGGCGCTTAAATAACAGGGAACAAGCGGGAAATAGTAGCATATTCCCCGCCCTGCGCGCGATCAGCGATAAGGCGCCGTCAGGTTGACCATCATCTCAATATGCGCCACATCCGCATTTAGCGCCGGAATATATTCATACTGCTCGCCACCCGCTTCGAGGAAAACTTCCCGGTTCTGAACGGCAATCTCTTCCAGCGTCTCGAGACAGTCGGCGGCAAACCCCGGGCACAGCACCTGAATATGCTTCGTCCCCTGCTCGCCGAGCATCTTCAGCGTCTCATCGGTGTATGGCGTAAGCCAGGGTTCCCGGCCAAAGCGCGACTGGAAGGTCATCATCACCCGCTCCGGCGGCAGCCCCAGCGCGGAAACCAGTTCCCGCGTGGTATCGCGACAGCGCTGGGGATAATCATCGCCCTGGTTGGCATAGCGCTGCGGGATCCCATGATAGGAGAGCAGCAGCAGATCGGGTTCCCCGTGCACCGCGAAGGAGGCGCGCACGCTGGCCGCCAGCGCATGGATATAGTCCGGGTGATCGGCATAGTCGCGAATAAACGAGATACCCGGAATAGCGCGCTTTTTCGCGAGGATCCGCGCCAGCTCATCCCAGACGGCGGCCACTGTCGAACAGGAATATTGTGGGTACAGCGGCAGCACTACGATGTGCCCCACCCCCTGCGCCAGTAAATCATCCACCGCGCTGGCCAGCGACGGCGAACCATAGCTCATGCCCAGCGCCACCGGGGTATCCGGCAGCCTGGCGGCCAGCGCCTGCTGCTGGCGACGGCTGTATACCATCAGCGGCGATCCCTCCTCCATCCACACGGACTGATAGAGCTTCGCCACGCGCGGGGAGCGAATCGGCAGTATGACGCCACGCAGCAGCGGCCACCATAGCAGACGAGATGTATCCACCACCCGTTTGTCGCTGAGGAATTGTCGCAGATAGCGCTTCACCGCACCGGGGGTGGGCGCATCGGGAGTGCCTAAATTGGCCAGCAAGATACCTGTTTTCGTCTGATGCATTACCGCCTCTTAACCATTTGAATCGCAGCCAATTGTAGCTGAAATGGCGCTAAACGGAACCAATCATAGCAAAAGGTAGAAATGAGAGGAGTTCTCATCCTGCCGCAACAGGATGAGAAAAGGCTTTATCAGCCGAGGATTTTTTCCAGTTCAGCGCGCACGTCAGCTACCGCTTTGGTGCCGTCGACTTTGGCATATTTGGTGTTGCCCGCCTGCGCTTCTTTGGTGTAGTAGCCGATCAGCGGCGCTGTCATCTGATGGTATTCCACCAGGCGCTTACGCACGGTCTCTTCCTGATCGTCTTTACGGGTGGTCAGCTCTTCGCCGGTCACGTCGTCTTTGCCTTCCACCTTCGGCGGATTGAATTTGATGTGGTAGACGCGACCGGATGCCGCGTGAACGCGACGGCCAACGATGCGGTCGACGATCAGTTCGTCCGGCACGTCGAATTCCAGCACGTAATCAACGGTAATACCCGCTTCTTTCATGGCGTCAGCCTGCGGAATGGTGCGCGGGAAGCCGTCCAGCAGGAAACCGTTACGGCAATCTTCCTGGGCGATACGCTCTTTCACCAGCGCGATGACCAGCTCATCGGTTACCAGCTTGCCGGCGTCCATAATGTCTTTCGCTTGCTTACCGAGCTCAGAGCCGGATTTTACCGCCGCGCGCAGCATATCGCCGGTGGAGATTTGCGGAATACCGTATTTCTCCATGATGAACTGAGCCTGAGTTCCTTTACCCGCGCCCGGAGCGCCAAGCAGAATAATACGCATTACGAAAATCCCCTCAAAAGTCGATTCAATTTTTCAAAAACGCTAAACCATACCACCAGAACGGCAATGGCTCAAGGAAGGCGGTGCGGCTGAAACGGTTAATGGTGAGATATTTTATGCAATCCAATGTGAAATGCCCCGCTGGAGCAAATTGCTCAGGCGGGGCATTTATCCCGTTCCCGGCGTCGCGTCGCTCGGCCGGGCTACTCGTTCAGGTTCGCGTCAGGAAGCCAGCAGCTGGTTCATACGACGGATAAACTGGTTCGGATCTTCCAGCGTGCCGCGCTCGGCCAGCAGCGCCTGATCCAGCAGCAGTTCCACCCATTCGCCGAACTGCGCGTCATCCTGGGTATCGGCGGCGCGTTTCACCAGCTGATGCGCCGGGTTCAGTTCGAAGATGTATTTCACTTCCGGTGCCGCCTGGCCCGCTGCCGCGAACAGCTTCGCCATCTGCGTGCTCATCTCATCGGCATCGGTAGTGACAATCGCCGGGGTGTCGGTCAGACGATGGGTCAGACGCACCTCTTTCACCCGGTCGCCAAGCAGGTTTTTCACACGCTCAACGAACGGCTCCAGCGCTTTTTCAGCTTCTTTGGTGGACTCGTCCACTTCATCCGCCAGCTTGTCCAGCGACTCGTCGGCTTTCGCCACCGACTGGAACGCTTTGCCGTCGAACTCGGTCAGGTAGCTCATCATCCACTCGTCGATGCGATCGGAGAGCAGCAGAACTTCAATCCCTTTCTTACGCAGCAGTTCGAGGTGCGGGCTGCTCTTCGCCGCCGCATAGCTGTCGGCAGTGATGTAGTAGATCTTCTCCTGGCCTTCTTTCATCCGCGAGACATACTCTTCCAGCGACACGGTCTGCGCGGAGGAGTCGGTATGCGTCGTCGCGAAACGCAGCAGTTTGGCGATCGCTTCCTGGTTGCTCGGATCTTCCGCCGGGCCCTCTTTCAGCACCAGGCCGAACTGTTTCCAGAAAGTTTGATATTTTTCAGCGTCGTCTTTCGCCAGCTTATCCAGCATCTGCAGCGCGCGTTTGGTCAGCGCGGTACGCAGGTTGCGGGTCACGCTGCTGTCCTGCAGGATTTCACGGGAGACGTTCAGCGGCAGATCGTTGGAGTCGATCAGGCCACGCACGAAGCGCAGGTAGTTCGGCATAAACTGCTCGGCGTCGTCCATAATGAACACACGCTGCACGTACAGCTTCAGGCCGTGTTTATGATCGCGGTTCCACATATCCCACGGCGCCTGCGACGGGATATACAGCAGGCTGGTATACTCCTGCTTACCTTCCACGCGGTTGTGGCTCCAGGTCAGCGGGTCGCTGTAGTCGTGAGCGATATGCTTGTAGAACTCTTTGTATTCGTCGTCGTTCACTTCGGACTTGCTGCGGGTCCACAGGGCCTGCGCCTTGTTGATTTTTTCCCACGAAATCACGGTTTCGCCGTCTTTCTCTTCCTGCTTTTCAATCTCAACCGGCAGCGCGATATGGTCGGAATACTTGCTGATGATGGAGCGCACGCGCCAGTCGTTGAGGAAATCGTCTTCGCCCTCACGCAGATGCAGGGTGATTTCGGTGCCGCGATCGGCTTTGGTGATGTCGGCAACGGTATATTCCCCTTCGCCGGCGGATTCCCAGAACACGCCATTCTCAGGTTTATCGCCCGCCGCACGGGTACGCACGGTCACTTTATCCGCCACGATGAAGGCAGAGTAGAAGCCGACGCCGAACTGGCCGATCAGCTGGCTGTCTTTCGCCTGGTCGGAACCCATCGATTCCAGAAACGCTTTGGTGCCGGATTTGGCGATAGTGCCGAGATGATCGATAACCTCTTCCCGGTTCATGCCGATACCGTTATCGGCGATGGTCAGGGTGCGGTTGTCTTTATCAAACGAAACCCGTACGCGCAGCTCGCCATCGCCCTCATACAAATCCGGCTGCGACAGCGCGCGGAAACGCAGCTTATCGGCCGCATCAGAGGCGTTGGAAATCAGCTCACGCAGAAAGATTTCTTTGTTGGAATAGAGGGAATGGATCATCAGGTGCAGAAGTTGCTTTACCTCTGACTGAAAACCACGAGTTTCTTGTCCTTTCATCTGATTCAACCTCAACAATGCCATTTTAAATGGGGTAAAAAACCGTTGAGTGGGAGATGGGGACTGCGGGGAAATTTTTCAAGCGGAGGCGGCGCTGGCCGCCTCCATTTGTTCAGAAAGTAATCTTGTGACGACCGGCCAGCGAGTGGGACAGCGTGGTGCCGTCGACCATTTCCAGCTCGCCGCCCACCGGCACGCCGTGGGCGATGCGGCTGGCATCAACGCCATACTGCGCGCACAGCTCCGCGATGTAGTTGGCCGTCGCCTCACCCTCAACGGTCGGGTTAGTGGCAAGGATCACCTCGGTGATCGACTCCGCTTCCAGCCGTTGTTCAAGGCGATCGAGCCCGATGTCATCTGGCCCGATGCCGTCGAGCGGCGACAGGTGCCCCATCAGCACGAAGTAGCGGCCGGAATACTGCCCGGTCTGCTCAATGGCGTGGATATCCGCCGGACTCTCCACCACGCAGATCTGGCCGTTTTCCTGGCGACGCGGGTTGCTGCAGATATTGCACACCTCCTGCTCGGTGAAGGTGCGGCAATCGGCGCAGTGGCCGATCTCCGACATCGCGCGCGTCAGCGCCTGCGCCAGGCGCATACCGCCGCTGCGATCGCGCTGCAGCAGGGTAAACGCCATGCGCTGCGCCGACTTCGGGCCTACGCCCGGCAGACAGCGCAGCGCTTCCATAAGCTGAGTTAACAGCGGGCTGGTTTGCATCAGAACGGCATCTTGAAGCCTGGCGGCAGCTGCATACCGGCAGAAACGGAAGCCATCTTCTCTTTCTGGGTCTCTTCAATGCGGCGCGCGGCGTCGTTAAACGCGGCAGCCACCAGATCTTCCAGCATCTCTTTGTCGTCTTCCAGCAGGCTTGGGTCGATTTCCACACGGCGGCAGTTGTGCGCGCCGTTAATGGTCACTTTCACCAGACCCGCGCCGGATTCGCCAGTCACTTCCAGCTGAGCGATCTCTTCCTGCATCTTCTGCATTTTGTCTTGCATCTGCTGGGCCTGCTTCATCAGGTTACCCAGGCCGCCTTTTCCACCAAACATAGGCTTCTCTCTCAGTCATCGTTAAAGGTACTGAATGCCAGTCAGACTGGCGTTCAAATGGGGCGGATACTCTCTTCATCCAGATCGGCGTCGAAGAAACGACGCAGGGTCTGAATGTTATTATCCGCGATAATGGCTTCGCGCGCCTGCGCGAGCTTTTCTTCATAAATAGCCTGCCGCCACTCCAGCGGCGTACGCATCGCGGGATTATCATCTTCCACGATGGTCAATTCAACCGGCGTACCGTACAACACCCCCAGCGCTTCAGCCAGCTTTTGCTGCGCGCCGGTGGAATTGAGGTGACGCTGGCTGGGGCGCAGATGCAGACAGACGCGGCTGCCCTCCTGCTCTTTCCACGCGTTGAGCGCCACCTGCTCGACCAGCTTAGGTACCGCCAGCCGGCTCACTTCCGCCGCCCAGCTGTCGCGCTCGACCGCTTCTTCGGCGAGCTTGGCCGCCAGCTCCGGCGTCTTCTCATGCTCCAGCGCTTTTTTCAGCGCTTTTGGCGTGGCGACTTCGACTTTGGCCTCTTCAACCACTGTCGTCGCCTTCCAGCGATAGGCCTCTTTCTTCGCCGGGGCCTGCTCAAGGGCAGCCGCCGCCGGACGAGCCTGGACGCGCTCGGTAATCGAACTCAGTCGCTCCAGCGCAGCGTTATTCACCGGCCGCGCGCGGGAAGCGGCTGCCGGTTCACTCTTTTTTGGAGTGGTTGCTCCCTGGCTGCGCTGCAGGTGGCTGCGGGCCGCCAGCACCTGGCTGGTGGTCGGCGGCAAACTCTGCGACGGCTGCTGCGGCGGCGCAGCGGGGGCAACCGGCTGACGCGGCGCGGGCGCGGCGGTCTGTGCTGGCTGCACTTCCGGCTCTGGCAGCGGCTTACGCGGATGAAACGCCAGCGCGCGGAGCAGCGTCATTTCGACGCCCATTCGCCGGTCCGGCGCATAAGGCAGCTCTTTGCGGCCCATCAGCAGCGTTTGGTAGTAAAGCTGAACGTCACCCGGCGGTACGGTTCGCGCCAGTTCGCGCATCCGCACTTCGACCGTGGCCATATCGGCGCCCAGCGCCGAAGGCGACAGCTGTACCATGGCGATGCGGTGCAGCAGGCTCTGCATCTCCACCAACAGCGCCTCCCACTCGACGCCGCGTGCGGCGGCGTCATTGACGCCCGCCATCACCCGCTCGCCGTCGGCAGCGACCAGCGCTTCAATCAGCGACAGCGCCTGATCGTCATCAAGGGTGCCGAGCATAGTGCTCACCGATGCGGCCGTCAGCTGTCCTTCTCCACTGGCAATGGCCTGATCGGTCAGGCTTAAAGCATCGCGCAGGCTGCCGTCGGCTGCCCGCGACAGCAGCTGCAGCGCGCGGGGCTCAAAGGCAATCTGCTCTTCGCCAAGAATATGCTCCAGCTGATGGCGGATCTGTTCAACATCCAGGGCTTTGAGATGGAACTGCAGGCAGCGGGATAAGATCGTCACCGGCAGCTTCTGCGGATCCGTCGTCGCCAGCAGGAATTTGACGTGCGCCGGCGGCTCCTCCAGCGTTTTTAATAACGCGTTGAAGCTGTGGCGCGACAACATATGGACTTCGTCGATGAGATAGACCTTAAAGCGGCCGCGGGCCGGCGCGTACTGGACGTTATCCAGCAGGTCGCGGGTATCTTCGACTTTGGTGCGCGAGGCGGCGTCAATCTCAATCAGATCGACAAAACGCCCCTGTTCAATTTCCCGGCAGTTATCACACACGCCGCAGGGGGTGGCGGTGATGCCGGTTTCACAGTTTAACCCTTTCGCCAGCAGACGGGCGATGGAGGTCTTACCGACCCCGCGGGTACCGGAAAAAAGATAAGCGTGATGAATGCGCCCTAACGACAAGCCGTTCGCCAGTGCGGTCAGCACATGTTCCTGGCCGACGACGTCAGCAAAGGTTTGTGGGCGCCATTTACGGGCTAAGACCTGATAACTCATGGGCTGGCTCTGAAACGCTGGAAGGTGAAATCACGAAGGGGTCATGCTATCACAGCCCCGCCCGATCGGCGAGGCTATGTGGAGGGATTTGCTTAGTGGCCCGGGAACGGCACCAGGCTGTAGCAGTGGATCCCCAGCTTCTCCAGGCGCTGTTCGCCGCCCAGATCGAACAGGTTGATAATGAAAGCGGCATCGTGCACTTCGCCGCCGAGACGGCGGATCAGTTTGACCGTCGCGTCGATGGTGCCGCCGGTCGCCAGCAGATCGTCCACCACCAGCACCTTGTCGCCCGGTTTGATCGCATCAACGTGGATCTCCAGTTGATCGGTGCCATACTCCAGCTCATAGCTCTCGGCAATGGTTTCACGCGGCAACTTACGCGGCTTGCGAACCGGAACAAAGCCCACGCCCAGCGCCAGCGCAACCGGGGCGCCGAACAGGAAGCCACGCGCCTCAGTCCCTACCACTTTGGTAATACCCGCGTCTTTGTAGCGCTCGGTCAGCAGTTCAATGCTAAGCGCGTAGGCCTTCGGGTCTTCCAGTAAGCTGGTGACATCGCGGAAAAGAATGCCAGGTTTTGGATAATCCTCGATACTCTGGATGCTGTTCTTCAGATATTCAAGCTGCTGTGCAGTTGCGGTCATAAGTGTATGCCTGATTGAAACGGTGTTACCCACGGGCGTGCAAAAGGGGCCAAAGAAACATTTGTTTAACCTTTGACCAGGCTTGCCCGCGCTCGAAAACGCCAGAATTTACTGGCTGTCAGCAACAATTGCAACAGGCATTATTGCGCATCAGTGCTTTTGTTGCTTTGCGTCAACCACCGGAATGCGCCACATAAAGATCAGCAGGCAGGCCAGAATGACCAACAGCATGATGCGCACCCACGTAAGCTTAACCAGCCACAGCGAAATAGCAAAAGTCACCACGATCATCGCAATGGCGCGCGGTTTGGCGCCGCGAGGCATCGCGCGGTACTGCTGCCAGTGGCGAAGATAGCCGCCAAACCAGGAGCGATACAGCAGCCACTGGTGAAAGCGCGGCGATGAGCGGGCAAAGCACCAGGCGGCGAGCAGAATAAACGGCGTCGTCGGCAGCAACGGTAAGAAGATGCCCAGCGTACCCAGCGCTACCGCCAGCCAGCCGATAATGGTTAGAATAACAGGTGGCATAATGCGAATCGTTATCAAACAGATGAGGCTACTGTAGCACAGTTGGCTGGAAGGGAATGGAGAGGTGTGGTGAAAACAGCTCAACTTTTACAAACGCTCAACGATCAGCTCAGCGAGCTGGCCGCGCTGGTGGCGCCGCTGGCGGAGCACGCGACCCTGAGCCCACGCTTTGACCGTCAGCTCTTTCATACCCGCAGCACGCTGATGCAGGACTATCTGGCGGAAGCCCGGCAAAACTTTTTCCAACTGAGCCAGGCCGTCGAGCGCCAGCAACTGCCGCAGGTGGTCTGGATTGCCGAGCGTCTGGCGGCGCAAATCGCCGCGCTGCGTCGTGAAACCGCCACCTGGTCCTTGCGCAGTTGGGACCACGCGTCGCCAACGCTGAGCCGCTGGCAGCGCCGTCGCCTGCAGCATCAGGAGTATGAGCGCCGCCTGCTGGCGATGCGCGACCAACGTCAGCGTCAGCTGGCGCAGGCGACCAGCCTTGACGAGCAGCAGCGGCTGGGGAAAGAAGTTGAAGCCTACAGCGGCCGGTTGGCGCGCTGCCGACAGGCACTGGACAAGATTGAAAACGTACTGGCGCGGCTGACGCGCTAACAGGAGAGCCCGATGTCGCTGGAAAATGCATCCGATGAGGTCAAACTGGCCGTCGATTTAATCATGTTGCTGGAATCGCATCAGATCCCGGCGCAAACCGTGCTGGGCGCGCTGGAAATTGTCAGGCGGGATTATGCAAACAAGTTAAAAAACGCGGAAAGCGGGTCGCAAAACCCAGAGAAGTAGGATGTTGTCTCCGGCAGTGTGCTGGCAGTCTGGTCCTCTGCGCATGACGCCACTGGAGACAATATTGATGGAAAAAGTCAGTCAAACCCCACACGACGCGGTGTTTCGCCAGATGCTCATGCATCAGGCGGTCGCGAAGGATTTTTTGCAGTTGTATCTCCCCGCGCCGTTTCTGGCGATCTGCGAACTGGATTCGCTGCAGCTGGTCTCCGGTAGCTTTGTTGAAGAGGACCTGCGCGCCAGCTATTCCGATATCCTTTACTCACTGCGCACGCGTCATGGACCGGGCTATGTGTACGCGCTGATTGAGCACCAGAGTACCCCGGACAAGCTGATGGCATTTCGCCTGCTGCGCTATGCGCTGGCCGCCATGCAGCGTCATCTGGACGCTGGCCACGACACGCTGCCGCTGGTGGTGCCCATTCTGTTTTATCACGGCAAAGTGAGCCCCTGGCCCTGGGCCCGCAACTGGCAACAGCTATTCGCCGATCCGGCGCTGGCGAAGACGCTCTATAGCAATGATTTTCCGCTGGTGGACCTCACCGTAATGCCAGATAATCAGATCGCCCGTCATCGGCGGATGGCCATGCTGGAGCTGCTGCAAAAGCATATCCGCCATCGCGATCTGGCCGAGCTGCAGGTGCCGCTGATTGCGCTGATGACGCAAGGCTATCTGACCGAAGCGCAGCTGAATACGCTGCTGCGCTATATGTTGCAGGCGGGAACTACGGAACATCCGGGGGCGCTGATCCGCACGCTGGCGGCGCAGTCGCCCAGGCATAAGGAGCTGATGATGACCATTGCCGAATGGCTGGAAGAAAAAGGCCGTAAACAGGGACAGCAAGAGGGTGAGCAGGAAGCCACCCGCAGCATCGCCGCCAGAATGTTGGCGCGCGGCCTCGAACGTCAAACCGTGCAGGAGCTCACCGGGCTCAGCGATGAAGAACTCGCCGCGCTGGCACCCTGAAGCAGCAGGGGCGGCTTTGCGCCGCCCCTCTTCGATCAGGACACGGTGGTGGGCGCCAGATCGTCCCCCTTCCCGTCCCGCTTCACTTCGGTGACTTCATCGCCTTTTTCATTGCGCAGATGAACTTCCAGCTGGTTAAAGGCAATGTTAATGTCATTCTCCCGGCACAGGCGGTCGATGGCGCGGTTGAGCTCATCCACCGTGTAGCTGCGATCGCGCAGTTCACGAACATACAGACGCAGTTCATGATCCAGCGTACTGGCCCCGAAGGTGGTGAAGAAAACCGCTGGCGCCGGCTCCTGCATCACTTTCGGATGATCGTGCGCGGCCTTCAGCAGCACCTCTTTCACTTTATCCAGATCGGAGCCATAGGCGACGCCGAGGCGGATCACCACCCGGGTCACGGTGTCGGAGAGCGACCAGTTGATCAAGCGCTCGGTAACGAACGCCTTGTTCGGGATAATTACCTCTTTGCGATCGAAGTCGGTGATGGTAGTCGCGCGGATACGGATTTTGCTTACCGTACCGGAGAAGGTGCCGATGGTTACCGTATCCCCAATGCGCACTGGACGCTCGAACAGAATAATCAGACCGGAGACGAAGTTACCGAAGATCTCCTGCAGGCCAAAACCTAAACCAACCGACAGCGCGGCCGCCAGCCATTGCAGTTTATCCCAGGAGACGCCCAGCGACCCGAACACCGTCATCGCCCCGATGGCGATAATCGCATAGTTAAGAATGGTGGTGATGGCGTAGGAGGTGCCCTGACGCATATTGAGACGCGAGAGAACCAGCACCTCCAGCAGACCCGGCAGGTTGCGTATTAGCGCCCAGGCGACCATCGACGCCACAATGGCAAACAGCAGACTGCCCATCGTGACGCTGCGCACCACGCTGGCCCCCGCTTCGGTACCGTTGTAGTGCCAGAGGGTAATGCTGTCGAGATAGGCGAAAACGGTGATCAGATCAGACCAAATCGCCCAGAACATGACGGCAAAAAGCGCGATCATCACCAGCATGGTGATGCGCAGCGTCTGCTGGTTGACCTGCTCGAGAGCGATAGTCGGCTCCTCCTGCGGCTCGGCGCCTTCCGCGCCCTCCTTCACCAGATGCTGACGGCGCGCCAGCGCCCGGCGCCAGGCGATACGTCGCGCCGCCACGCTCAGACCGCGCAGCACGGTCTGGTACAGCAGGTTCCAGATCATCACCAGATACACAGTCTCGATCCAGCGTCCCGCCAGGCGCAGCGTGGTGTAGAAGTAACCGGTCGCCGTCAGCACCATCAGGGCTACCGGGACAATAGACAGCACGGTGATCGTCAGCAGGCGCAGGCTGTGTGATTCTTTATCACGCCAGCTTTCCCGACACATCGGCCAGACCAGCACGGCAATCAGCAGCAGATTGAAGAAAATCACAAACTGCCCCAGCACGTCGTCCATCAGGTTCAGTGGCGACAGCTCGGAAATCACCGACCAGAAATTCAGCGGCAGCAACGCGAGGCTGACGCGAACAATTTGTCGCCGCCAGTGGCTGGTCAACTGCGCAGGCATATTGAAGTGGCTGACCGCCACGCCGTTCTTTTCCAGCACTTTCCAGCACAGACCAAAGACCAGCCAGAACATGGCCAGCTTTTTACTGTACGCCCACAGCAGTCCGCTGATATTAAGCTGCATGGTGAGTAAGATCAGGCCAATCGCCAAAATTACCAGCACCACCGGCAAGGCCCGAATCAGGTCGATCAGGATCGCCTTTGGCGTATGCAGCTGGGTATCGTTGCGCAGCTGCCCCACCTGGGAAGCAAGCTTAGCCTGATAATCCTTCAGCCACTGCAGACGCCAGCGGATCAGGCCGGCAATCAGCAGCAATGGTAAACCGGCCAGGAAAGCGATAAACACCGCGGGCCACGCTTTTTCCCAGTTCACGGTGATTTTCATCGCCTTAAACTGACCTTTCAGCGCTTCCGGGAAGGCCTTAATCCACTCCCAGTCCATCGGTTTATTGCTGTTCACCCAGAAAATTTGTTGGGTCAGAATTTCCTTCAGACTGCTCGAGACGCTCATCAACTGCTGCTGGTTGATCTGCAGGTTGATGGCCATCATCAGCTGGTTCCCCAGCTGTTTGTTGAACTGGTCAAGCAGTTCGCGGCGCATGTCGATCACTTCCAGTAGCGCGGCGTGGACTTCATCGTTCACTTCGCTGCTGTGCCCCTCCTCCAGTTTGGCGACAAAGGCATCGCTCTGGAACAGCGCGTCGCGCTGCTGGTTCACCTCAAACTGCTCGAGCCGCAGGTCGGCGATGCGGTTGGTCATATCCTGCAGTTCGTCCGCCGACGGCAGCGTCTGCTGTTGCTGATAAAGAATGCGCGACAGCAGCAGGCTCCCCCGCAGAACTGAAATTTGCTCTTTTATATCCCGCTCAGACTGCAGAGCGCGGTCGAGCCAGTTCTTCACCTGGATATTGCGCTGTACCAGCTGGTTGCCGTTCTCCGTCGCCTGGATCAGCTTCTCGCTGAGCTGATGGTTAATATCCAGCTCCTGCTTAACCAGCGGATTGGCCTGAATTCGCGTGGTTTCGTCCGGGGTGACCGCCTCCTGGGCGGTTTTCTCCGTCAGCGTAAGCCGCTTGCTGTTCACCGCCTCCTGCAGCAGCTGCAGCTGATGCTCCAGCCGGTTGCTCCAGGCGGTGACGTAGTCACGCTGCTTCTGCAGGGTATCCTGCAGGACGGTGTTGCCTTCGAGGCTCTTGCGCTGCTGCTCAATCTGCGCGTTGAGCAGCGCCTGTTGAGCCTGCAACAGCACCTGCTGGGTCGGGCGCAGCGTCTCGTCGCCCACCGAGGTGCCATTCAGCCGATTGCGGATCTGCTGCAACTGTTGGGAGGCGTTATACATCGCGTTCTGCACACGTTCCGGCTGCGTTTGCAGGGAAACCAGTTGGCTGTTATAGGTCGCCAGATCGTTTTGCGCATTCTGCAGATCGTCCAGCGTCTGGGTGACGCGTGACTCCAGTTGACGCAGAGAGAGCGTACTGAGCGTTTTGCGCGTGGCGGCGTCGTCAGGGACCTCGCTCAGGTTGTTGAGACTATCCACCGCCTGGCGCAGCTTCGCCGGGGCTTGCTCGACCTGCTGACGCAGCTGTGCCGTCTCGCTTTTGATGCGCTCGATTTTATCCAGCGTTTCCAGCGTCTGGGTCAAATCCTGCTGGACCAGTTTGTCCTGCGGAGTCAGTTCTTTTTGCTTGTTTAACGTATTGAGCTGGCTCTGCACCTCTGCCCGGTCAGGGAGGTCCGCGGCGCGGCCCTGAACTGGGCTGAAAAGGCCAATAAAGCAGAGCAGCGTAATGAAAAAGATAAACGTGGCGCGTTGCCTGGAGATCGTGTGCAGCATAGTTAATATGAATGAATGCAAATGCCGGAGAATACCGGGGGTCGTCGCAAGCGCGCAGAATAGCACTTCTCTTCGCTGGCGAATAGCGGCGGACGGCGCTAAAAATTCACGTACATCCGCGCGCTAACGTTAAGCTGTCAGGCTCTCCGGGCCGCGTAGCGTAGGACAGAACTGATACATCTCCAGCAGGATGGCGACGTAGTCGCGCGCTTCCGCATGCAGGTCGAACGAGTCAGGGGCAAACAGCCAGTTTTCCATCAGGCCGGAAAGGTAGCTGCGCATTAACACGGCCGCCCGCCGGGTGAGTAAATTGGCGGGCAACAGCTTCGCGGCGATGCACTCTTTTAAGGTCTGCTCGATACGCTCGTAGCTCGCCAGGGAGAGCTGCCGCTGGGCCTGCTGCACCACGGTCATCTCACCGACAAACTCACACTTATGATAGATAATCTCCATCATTAATCGTCGACGTTCCTCTGTCACTGTCGCTTCAAGAACATAGACTAATATCTCCCTGATAACTGAGAGTGGATCGTTGGGGAATTTTGCCCGATACTCAATTTCGAGATCGCTAATACTGGCGTCTGACAGCTCCCAAATTTCGTTGAATAAATCTGATTTATTCTTGAAATGCCAGTAGATAGCCCCCCTCGTTACACCCGCAGCTTTTGCAATTGTTGCCAACGAGGTAGATGATACGCCTTGCTGCGAAAACAGACGCAGAGCAACATCCAGAATCAGTTGCCGGGTTTCACGTGCCTGTTGTTTGGTTTTTCGTGCCATAGGTTAATGACTTTACAGAGGTTACGTTTACATACATTTGTGAATGTATGTACCATAGCATGACCATAATAGAAAGACTGTAGTGGGTTTGTGGTTGTTTGAGCCACTGAACATTTTGAAATTGGACACTCGAGGTTTACATATGAACAAAAACAGAGGGTTAACGCCTCTGGCGGTCGTTCTGATGCTCTCAGGCAGCTTAGCGCTAACAGGATGTGACGATAAACCGGCTCAACAAGGAGCCCAGCACATGCCGGAAGTCGGTATTGTGACGCTCAAATCCGCACCTCTACAAATAACCACCGAACTGCCAGGCCGCACCAGCGCCTATCGCATTGCGGAAGTCCGTCCTCAGGTCAGTGGCATTATTTTAAAACGTAACTTCGTGGAAGGTAGCGATATCCAGGCCGGCGTCTCCCTGTATCAGATCGATCCCGCCACCTATCAGGCCAGCTATGACAGCGCCAAAGGCGACCTGGCAAAAGCCCAGGCGGCGGCGAACATGGATCAACTGACGGTCAAGCGTTATCAGAAACTGTTAGGCACCAAATATATTAGTCAACAAGACTACGATACCGCCGTTGCGACAGCACAGCAGAGCAATGCGGCCGTGGTCGCAGCAAAAGCAGCTGTTGAAACCGCGCGCATCAATCTGGCCTACACCAAAGTCACCTCGCCAATTAGCGGCCGGATTGGTAAATCCGCGGTGACCGAAGGCGCGCTGGTGCAGAATGGTCAAACGACTGCCCTGGCAACCGTTCAGCAGTTGGATCCGATCTATGTTGACGTCACCCAGTCGAGCAATGATTTCCTGCGCCTGAAACAGGAGCTGGCCGATGGCCGCCTGAAACAGGAAAACGGCAAAGCGAAAGTGGAGCTGGTGACGAATGACGGTCTTAAGTATCCGCAGGCCGGCACGCTGGAATTTTCGGATGTCACCGTCGATCAGACCACCGGCTCTATCACGCTGCGCGCGATTTTCCCGAACCCGGACCACACCCTGCTACCGGGGATGTTTGTGCGTGCCCGTCTGGAAGAAGGGGTTAACCCTGACGCCCTGCTGGTACCGCAACAGGGTGTTACCCGTACGCCGCGCGGCGACGCCAGCGTCATGGTGGTCGGGGAAGGCGATAAAGTCGAAGTCCGCCAGGTCACTGCTTCTCAGGCGATTGGCGATAAATGGCTGGTCACTGACGGTCTGAAAACTGGCGATCGCGTTATCGTCACCGGCCTGCAAAAAATCAAACCAGGCGTGCAGGTAAAAGCGCAGGAAGTAGCTTCTGATGATAAACAGCAAGCCGCAGGCAACGCGCCATCAGAACAAACCAAGTCTTAACTTAAACAGGAGCCGTTAAGACATGCCTAATTTCTTTATCGATCGCCCCATATTTGCATGGGTGATCGCCATCATCATCATGCTGGCTGGGGGATTATCGATCCTCAAATTGCCGGTAGCGCAATATCCGACGATTGCGCCGCCAGCAATTTCCATTACCGCCATGTACCCCGGTGCTGACGCCGAAACTGTGCAGAACACCGTGACTCAGGTTATCGAACAGAATATGAACGGTATCGACCACCTGATGTACATGTCCTCCAATGGCGACTCCACCGGTACGGCGACCATCACCCTGACCTTCGAATCCGGTACCGATCCGGATATTGCCCAGGTTCAGGTTCAGAACAAGCTGGCGCTGGCGACACCTCTGCTGCCGCAAGAAGTACAGCAGCAAGGGATTAGCGTTGAGAAAGCGTCCAGCAGCTTCCTGATGGTTGTCGGCGTTATTAACACCAACGGCACCATGAACCAGGACGATATTTCGGACTACGTGGCGGCCAACATGAAGGACCCGATCAGCCGTACCAGCGGTGTCGGCGACGTTCAGCTGTTCGGTTCCCAGTACGCGATGCGTATCTGGATGGATCCGAACAAACTGAACAACTTCCAGCTGACGCCGGTGGACGTGATCAGCGCCCTGAAAGCGCAGAACGCCCAGGTGGCCGCGGGTCAGTTAGGCGGTACGCCGCCGGTGAAAGGCCAGCAGCTTAACGCCTCGATCATCGCGCAAACCCGTCTGACCAATACCGAAGAGTTTGGCAACATTCTGCTGAAGGTGAACCAGGACGGTTCCCAGGTTCGTCTGCGCGATGTCGCCAAAATTGAGCTGGGCGGCGAAAGCTATGACGTAGTGGCGAAGTTTAACGGCCAGCCAGCATCGGGTCTGGGTATTAAACTGGCTACCGGCGCGAACGCGCTGGATACCGCCAACGCTATCCGTGCAGAGCTGGCGAAGATGGAGCCGTTTTTCCCGTCGGGGATGAAGATCGTTTACCCGTATGACACCACCCCGTTCGTGAAAATTTCTATTCACGAAGTGGTTAAAACGCTGGTGGAAGCGATCATCCTGGTGTTCCTGGTCATGTATCTGTTCCTGCAGAACTTCCGCGCCACGCTGATCCCGACCATCGCCGTCCCCGTAGTCCTGTTAGGCACCTTCGCGGTGTTGGCGGCGTTTGGCTTCTCGATAAACACCCTGACGATGTTCGGGATGGTGCTCGCCATCGGCCTGTTGGTGGATGACGCCATCGTGGTGGTCGAGAACGTCGAGCGCGTAATGGCGGAAGAGGGTCTGCCGCCGAAAGAAGCGACGCGTAAATCGATGGGACAGATCCAGGGCGCGCTGGTCGGTATCGCCATGGTGCTGTCGGCGGTATTTATCCCAATGGCGTTCTTCGGCGGTTCAACCGGGGCCATCTATCGCCAGTTCTCCATCACCATCGTTTCTGCGATGGCGCTGTCGGTACTGGTGGCGTTGATCCTGACGCCAGCGCTGTGCGCCACGATGCTGAAGCCTATTCAGAAAGGCAGCCATGGCGCGACCACCGGTTTCTTCGGCTGGTTTAACCGCATGTTCGATAAGAGCACGCACCACTACACCGACAGCGTAGGCAACATTCTGCGCAGCACCGGTCGTTATCTGGTGCTGTATCTGATCATCGTGGTGGGCATGGCGTGGCTGTTCGTCCGTCTGCCGAGCTCGTTCCTGCCGGACGAGGACCAGGGGGTATTCCTGAGCATGGCGCAGCTGCCTGCCGGCGCCACCCAGGAGCGTACGCAGAAAGTGCTGGATGAGATGACGGACTACTATCTCACCAAAGAGAAAAACAACGTGGAATCCGTGTTTGCGGTTAACGGCTTCGGTTTCGCCGGTCGTGGCCAGAACACCGGCATCGCGTTCGTCTCGCTGAAAGACTGGAGCCAGCGTCCGGGTGAGGAAAACAAAGTTGAAGCGATCACCGGCCGGGCGATGGGCTACTTCTCGCAGATTAAAGATGCGATGGTGTTCGCCTTTAACCTGCCAGCTATCGTTGAACTGGGTACCGCGACCGGCTTTGACTTCCAGCTCATTGACCAGGGCGGTCTGGGCCACGAAAAACTGACCCAGGCGCGAAATCAGCTGTTTGGCATGGTGGCGCAGCATCCTGACGTATTAACCGGCGTGCGTCCTAACGGTCTGGAAGATACACCGCAGTTCAAAGTCGATATCGATCAGGAAAAAGCCCAGGCGCTGGGCGTCTCTATCAGCGACATTAACACCACGCTGGGCGCAGCCTGGGGCGGGAGCTATGTCAACGACTTTATCGACCGCGGCCGCGTGAAGAAAGTGTACATCATGTCTGAAGCGAAATACCGTATGCTGCCGGAAGACATCGGCAAGTGGTATGTTCGCGGCAGCGATGGTCAGATGGTGCCGTTCTCCGCCTTCTCTACTTCGCGTTGGGAATACGGTTCGCCGCGTCTGGAACGCTACAACGGCCTGCCGTCGCTGGAAATTCTCGGCCAGGCAGCGCCAGGCAAGAGTACCGGTGAGGCGATGAGCCTGATGGAAGAGCTGGCGGGTAAACTGCCTTCCGGTATCGGCTACGACTGGACCGGGATGTCTTATCAGGAACGACTGTCCGGCAACCAGGCCCCTGCCCTGTATGCCATTTCGCTGATTGTCGTCTTCCTGTGTCTGGCAGCGCTGTATGAGAGCTGGTCAATTCCGTTCTCGGTCATGCTGGTCGTTCCGCTGGGTGTGGTCGGTGCGCTGTTAGCCGCTACCTTCCGCGGTTTAACCAACGACGTTTACTTCCAGGTGGGCCTGTTGACCACCATCGGCCTGTCGGCGAAGAACGCGATATTGATCGTTGAATTCGCCAAAGACCTGATGGAGAAAGAGGGTAAAGGGCTAATTGAGGCAACGCTTGAAGCAGTGCGTATGCGTCTGCGTCCGATCCTGATGACCTCCCTGGCGTTTATCCTCGGCGTTATGCCGCTGGTGATCAGCTCGGGTGCCGGCTCCGGCGCGCAGAACGCCGTCGGTACTGGCGTAATGGGCGGGATGGTGACCGCGACGATTCTGGCCATCTTCTTCGTGCCAGTGTTCTTCGTGGTGGTTCGTCGCCGCTTTAGCAAGAAATCGGAAGATATTGAGCACAGCCATCAGGTTGAGCATCATTAATCGTCACACTTGAACAAAGGGCCGCCTTCGCGGCCCTTTTTTTGTCCGTCGCAACAGGGCACATATTGCCATTGTTTATTTTTCACACTGCATTTAATATATATTGATATGGTCCTGGCTATTTTTTCACATTGCCTGGTACTTATGATCTTTACACACTCATTTACCAGGAATAATCCTAATACCAACGCCCGCGGCCGGCGGTTTCTGAACGCGACAGCTGCCTGCCTTAAGCCGATGATTGATAAGACTTCTCTATTTCTCGGGCTGTGTGCCAGGGCCTGCGAAATTAATTCGTCTATTTTTAAGATAATTTCTCTCTGATAATTGTAATTTTTCGTAATAGCACGATGAAATCTGTTGGAGAGTGGATTATAGTTAAATCAGCAGGATTACTCAGTTAGTGTCAGGTCGGTTAGTCGTGTTCATCCCACAACGGTGTTTGTTAGTCGTCGTTTAAACCACTCAAAAGGGGATGCGTTATGGACGAATACTCGCCAAAAAGACATGATATTGCACAGCTACGCTTTCTCTGCGAAACGCTGTATCATGACTGCCTTGCAAACCTGGAAGAGAGCAACCATGGCTGGGTCAACGACCCGACTTCGGCTGTCAATCTTCAGTTAAATGAATTGATCGAGCACATTGCCACATTCGCGCTTAATTATAAAATTAAGTACACTGAGGATAATAAACTGGTCGCTCAGGTTGACGAATATCTGGACGATACTTTTACCTTGTTCAGTAACTACGGCATTAACTCAACGGATTTGCAAAAGTGGAAAAAATCCGGTAATCGACTATTTCGTTGCTTTGTCAACGCCAGCCGGGAAAACCCGGCCAGTCTCTCGTGTTAGAATTATTACAATCAAAAGGTGGAATTATGTCTGATAAGCCATTAACTAAAACAGACTATTTGATGCGCTTACGTCGTTGCCAGACAATTGACACGCTGGAGCGCGTCATTGAAAAAAATAAATATGAACTGTCTGATAATGAACTGGCGGTATTTTACTCAGCCGCCGATCATCGTCTGGCTGAACTGACCATGAATAAGCTGTACGATAAGATCCCGACCTCAGTCTGGAAGTTTATCCGCTAATCGACGCGCACAACGTGGTCTGCTGACCGGACGATACGCGTCAGCCGCCGCAGGGTATCTTTGTGATAGTCATCACATCATTCAGCTAACAGCAACCCTGTAACCGGTTTCTTTTTTATACTGCTACGGCCATCTAAAGTCAGGTATAAGGAAGACCCATGAGTGAAGAAAAACGTAAAATGATCGCCGGTGAGCTCTATTTATCTGGCGACCCAACGCTTCGCGCCGATCGCCTGCGCGCCAGACAGTTGTTACACCGTTATAATCATTCCTCCCCGGATGCGCAGGAAGAACGTCAGCATATTCTGGCCGAGCTGTTCGGTCGCGCCGGCGATGCGTATATCGAGCCAAGCTTTCGCTGCGACTACGGCTACAATATCTTTCTCGGCAACGCGTTTTACGCCAATTTTGACTGCGTGATGCTGGACGTCTGCCCTATTCATATTGGCGATAACTGCATGCTGGCGCCGGGCGTCCATATTTATACCGCCACCCATCCGCTGGATGCCGAGGCGCGTAACAGCGGCCAGGAATATGGCAAACCAGTGACCATTGGCCACAATGTGTGGATTGGTGGGCGGGCGGTAATCAATCCCGGGGTGACCATTGGTGATAATGCGGTCATTGCGTCCGGTGCAGTCGTCACCAAAGATGTACTGGCCGGGGCCGTTGTCGGCGGCAACCCGGCGCAGATCATTAAGCGCCTTCCGGTACCAAATCCGTAACTGTTATGGTTTTCTGTAACTGATCTGTTACTTTCGCCGTGGAATATTGCAACATAAAATAGCCTTCAGGCTAAGCCTGCCACGCCTGGTCCGCCGGGCGCGCACGGCTGGCTCATTGCAGAATTCGGGGACCAAGATGACAGAAATACAACGCCTGCTAACTCATACCATTGACGAACTCAACGTTCAGGAAAAACGCGATAATCGCCCGCGTTTTAGCATCAGTTTTATCCGCAACCATCCGGGGCTGTTTGTTGCCATGTATGCCGCGTTTCTGGCGACGCTGGTGGTCATGCTGCGCTCTGAAACGCTGGTAGACTCGGTCTGGTTGCTGGTGGTGCTGTTCATCCTGTTCAACGCCTTTTTCTTCTTTGATGTCTATCCGCGCTATCGTTATGAAGATATCGATGTCCTCGACTTTCGCGTGTGCTACAACGGGGAATGGTATAACACCCGCTTTGTTCCCCGGCAGCTGATCGAGCGTATTCTTCAGTCGCCGGATGTCGATAGCGAGCAGAAGGCGCAGCTCAAAAAGATGGTCGCCACCAAAGGCGAGCTCTCCTTCTACGACGTTTTTACGCTGACCCGCGCCGGTGCTGCACAATAAGACGATTTAGCGTCCGCAGCGCCAGCGGATAGCGGGAAGCAGAAGTATTACCATATCCCAGCACCAGCCCGCTCCGCCCCCGCTGCGGGTCGAGATAGAAATGACTTAACGCGGCAGGCGCCAGTTGAAACTGACGCGCCTGCTGCGCAATCGCCTGGTCATCGAACCCTTCCATTGCGACTGTCAAATGGAGCCCCCCTTCCCCGCCAAGGACCTCGCATGGCACGGTTATCTCTTGCGCCAGTGCCTCACGCAGCTGTTGTTGGCGCTTGCGGTACAGGCGACGCATGGCCGCCAGATGGCGAGCATAGTGCCCCTTCTCAATAAACCTGGCCAGCGCCCGCTGTTCCGTGCGGTGTCCTCCACGCAGCAACGTGCCAATCACATCCTGAACGGCATCCGCCAGCGCAGGCGGCATCACCATGAAGCCAATACGCAGCGCCGGAAAGAGTGTTTTGCTGAAGGTACCGAGATACACCACCGGGGCATCCGGCACCATCCCCAGCATCGCCGGGATCGGCTCTCCGCTATGGCGAAACTCGCTGTCGTAGTCATCCTCCACAATCCACGCCCCGTGCAGGCGGGCGTACTCCACCAGCGCCAGACGTCGCGCGGCGCTCATGACGCTCCCGAGGGGATACTGATGAGAGGGAGAGGTGAAGATCAGCCGGGGCGGCTCCGCGACGCCGTTGGCAATCCCCATCCCTTTGTCATCGACCGCCATCCCGCTGACCCGCAGCCCTGCCCGCTGGAAGCTGCTCCTGGCCCCCAGGTAACCCGGCTCTTCCACCCACACGCTGTCGCCAGGATCCGTCAACAGCGAAGCGCATAAGTTCACCCCTTCCAGGGCCCCTTCGGTAATGACAATCTGCCGAATATCGCAACGGATCCCCCGGGAGAGCGCCAGATGACGAGCGATAGCCTCCCGCAGCAAGGGGTCGCCTGCCGCCTCGCCATAGCCGAGCAGTGCACTGCCCTCGTCACGTAAGACGTTATCCATCAGCCGCCGCCACAGCGGCAACGGGAAATAGTTCACCGCCGGCATGCCAGTGGTAAACAGCAGCGCCGGAGAGTCGCGGCGCATTGCGGCTGGCAGCCCTTGCAGCCGTTCAGGCAGCACGACGGGCGGCACCTTCACGGGCTCTTCGCGGCAGGCGGCGAGCGGTACCACCTGCGTTCCCTGACGGCTCCGCATCAGGTATCCCTCCAGCGCCAGCTGCTCCAGGGCAGCATTGACCGTATTTCGCGATAGCTGCAGCCGTCCGGCCATCACCCGCGATCCGGGCAAACGGCAGTTGGCCGCCAGAGTTCCCTGCAGGATGGCATGACGCAATGTGTGGTAAAGGGCCCGCTGCAGGGTTTCATCCGATCGGTGCTGTATCCCCTGCGTCACCAGCGTAAAAAAACCATCGTCCGGTATGTTCATCTCATCTCCTCGTGGCCCTATAAAAACATACGCCTGTGGCACTTTTTATGGAACCAGTGAGCGCGTACGCTGCCTGAAAAACCCCGCTAAGGAAACCGCAATGCGTGAATACAATCAGTTTGGACAGGAACTCGGCGCCGCGCTGCCTGACTGGCAACCGCGTCCATGGCCAGCACGGCAGGTATTACAGGGCAGCCGCTGTCGGCTCGAACCACTGACTCTCGCGCATGCCAGCGACCTGTTTGCTGCTCACCAGCTGGCGCCAGACGCCCGCAGCTGGACGTGGCTGCTGCGTGAACCTGAGAGCAACCTTGCAGAATTCAGTGCCTGGGTGGAGCAGGTCGCCACGCTGGCAGACCCGATCCATTTTGCCGTCGTTGACCAGCGGCAAGGGAAAGCGGTTGGCTCGCTGGCGTTAATGCGCATTGACGCCACCCACGGCGTGGTAGAGGTGGGACATGTGCATTTTTCACCGTTGCTGAGCCGAACGGCTATGGCCACCGAAGCGCACTGGCTGTTGATGCAGTATGTGTTTGATACGCTCGGTTATCGTCGCTATGAATGGAAATGTAATAGTCTCAATATGCCGTCGGGCCGGGCGGCAAGACGGCTGGGTTTTCAGTACGAAGGACGTTTTCGTCAGGCACTGGTGAGCAAAGGACATAACCGGGATACGGACTGGTTTTCGGTGATAGACGGCGAATGGCCGCAGCTGGATAACGCCATGCGGCAATGGCTGGCCGCCGACAATTTTACCGCCGACGGCCAGCAGCGCCGCACTCTGGAGAGTTTCCGTTAACGACGTTTTTTGCGCCCCTGCACCGCTTTAAAGCGGGGGTTGCTCTTACAGATAACGTACAGCCGCCCTTTGCGCTTGACCAGCTGACAATCCGGGTGGCGCTGTTTGGCGCTGCGTAATGAGTTAACGACCTGCATCATGCCTTCCTTTTCGCATCAATAAAGCCGCCGAAGCGCTGACGGAACCGGGCCGCGCTGCCCTCGCTGGCGAAGGTTTTTTGTTTGCCGGTGTAGTACGGATGCGATTTCGAGGAGACGTCGATCGTTACATACGGAAAAGTTTCGCCGTCGAGTTCAATCACGCGATCGGTGCGGATGGTGGAACCGACTTTAAAATACTCATTAACGCTGGTGTCGTGAAACACCACCGTGCGATAAGGGGGATGGATATGGGCTTTCATGATGACCTCGTCATTATGTTATAACATAACATTTAAGTTACGCCGTTCCACGACAAAGATCAACCATGTTCAAATTAAGGGTAATGGGCCTAAGGCGAGTTTCCCCGCCTTAGGTTTCAGGGCGCCAGACGGTGGGCGATGGCGCGTAGCTGTTCCGCGATGGCCTGCAGATCTTTGCCTTGCTCAGTTCTGGCGCCGCTGGAATGACGTATCACCAGGCGCGCCGGCAGGATGGATGAAGTATGTGGCGCACCGCTGGTGCTGGCGAGGATCCGCCGCACCGCTTCTTTCCCCTGCAGATCGAGGTCCAGCGACACCGTACTCAGCGCCGGATAGAAAAAGGAGCTTTCGTAGGTATCGTCATAGCCAATGACGGACTTCTCCCCCGGCACCGCCACCTGGTGCTGATGGAAGGCGCTGAGCACCCCCAGCGCCATCTGGTCATTACCCACCAGCACGGCGCTGAAATTGGGCGTTTCGCGCAGCATCTGCAGCGCGCCGGCATAGCCGCTTTGCGCATCCCAGTTGCCGTGCAGAACGGTCACCGGCTTCAGGCCGTAGCCCTCCAGAGTCTCCAGCCAGCTTTTCAGCCGGAGTTTGGCCGAGACGGAGCTGTCCGGCCCCGCCAGCAACGCGATCTCCCGATGCCCCATCTCATAAAGATATTTGACGCTGGCCCGGGTGCCATCTGCCGGATTAAACGAAACGTTAAACACGGAACTGTAGGGGTCGACATCGAGAAAAAGGCAGACGATATCATCGTTGTCAGCGGCGATTTTCTGCGCCTGCTCGGTCTCCAGCGGCACGTTGATAATGACTTTATCCACCCGCTGAGATTTCAGCTCATTGATGGAATCCTGAATACTTTGGTTGACGCTCTCATCGATCATCGAAATCAGGACCTGGTAACCTTCCAGATTGGCATAACGTTTTACCGCCGCCGCCACCTGGGAAGGCGCATGCCAGGCCAGCGAAATCGTCACCAGCCCGACCGTCTGACTCTCCTTCCCCACCAGCTGCTGCGCCAGCCGGTTTGGCACATAGCGTAAGGCCTCTATCGATTTCTCCACCTTGCGGCGCGTCGCTTCGGATACATTGGCAGATTTATTGAGTACCCTGGACACGGTCTGGTAAGAGACGCCCGCATGGCGTGCGACGTCTTCCAGAGTAGCGCTTTTAGACTTCATGGTCCGGTTCCTTATGTTGTTATCCCATGATTGTAACAGGGGCCATTTGAAAAAACGCTCACCGCCACCTTTCATCGCAAAATTACACCACAAAAAGTATTACGTTCACAACATAGTTAATTGTGAATCACCTCACCCATCACAACAAAAACCAGCATGATTATTTGCACTTAGTCACACAATAATCATATCTCGTTTGCCTGAAGTTACATTTAGGCATTTTATGACATCAGTTATGTGAACGTAATACAAAACAATAAGAGGATAGAGATGAATACGACACTGCGCGCCCTTTCCGCCGCGTTAGCCGCTGCGCTAATCGCCCCTTCCGCGTTTGCGGCGACCGCCGCAATCCCGAGTATCGATTTCCATGGCTATATGCGCGCCGGGGTTGGGGTCTCCGGCGATGGTAGTGAAGCGGAATGGCAAAAGAACAAGCTGGGCCGTTTGGGTAATGAATCGGATACCTATGGTGAGCTGGAGCTGGGCTCCGAGGTCTACAAGAAAGATGACGTCAGCTTCTATCTCGACAGCATGGTCAGCATGGTCTCCGACGGCTCTAACGATAATGAAACCACGCTGAATGATGATGCACAGTTCGGTTTACGTCAGCTGAACCTGCAGATCAAAGGGCTGATCCCCGGCGATCCGAATGCGGTGATCTGGGGGGGTAAACGTTACTACCAGCGCCACGATCTGCACATCATCGATACCAAATACTGGAACATATCCGGCTCCGGGGCCGGGGTGGAAAACTACACCCTCGGCCCGGGCGCCGTCTCGCTGGCCTGGATCCGCGGCGATGCCAACGACGTTGACTATCGCGTCGATGGCGACAGCAACGTCAATATTAACTATATCGATTTACGCTATGCAGGCTGGAAGCCGTGGTCGGGTTCGTGGACCGAATTCGGCATCGACTACGCCATGCCGAACACCACCAAAAAACAGGACAGCTACGGCGGGCTGTACGATGCCGATAATGGCGTGATGCTGACCGGTGAAATCAGTCAGGATATGCTGGGCGGCTATAACAAAACCGTGCTGCAGTATGCCAACAAAGGGCTGGCGCAGAACATGGTCTCCCAGGGCGGCGGCTGGTACGATATGTGGAACTACGTGAACGACGCCACCGGCTATCGCGTGATTAACACCGGCCTGATCCCGATTACCGAAAAGTTCTCCATCAACCACGTCCTGACCTGGGGCTCGGCGGATGATATTACCGACTACACCGACAAAACGCGGATGCTGTCGCTGGTTGCCCGTGGGCAGTATCAGTTCACCGACTACGTCCGCCTGATTGGCGAAGTCGGCGGTTTCTATCAGAAAGACAGCTATAACAATGGCACCAGCTACAAACAGGCCGGTGAGAAATATACCATTGCGCTGGGCCTCGCGGACGGGCCGGACTTTATGTCACGCCCGGAATTACGCATTTTTGCTTCATACCTGAATGATTCCGAAGATGGTAAACCGTTTGAAGACCAGACGGCGAATAATACCTGGAATTTCGGCGTGCAGGTTGAGGCCTGGTGGTAATATCGCGCTGGTAAGACAAATACGTTATTTATATCTCCAACTGTAAGGTCATTAATTACCCTCCGGTAATCATTATTGCCACTGCTGTCTTTGTCTTATTTTCGGGATAACCTGTTTTCAGGTTATCCCGTTTTATTTATTTCCGGGTAGCAAAATGCTCATCCAGCAATTGACGCAACGCATCGGACTGCTTACCGAAAATAGCATGCACCTGCTGACCGAGAATAATGACGCCCAGCGCGCCCTGCTGCTGTAATGCGTCAGTATCCACGGCAGCAAGATGACGAACCGTCACCCGCAGACGAGTAATACAGGCATCCACTTGCGTAATATTCGCTTCGCCACCAAAGGCCTGAATCAGCGCCTCGATTTGCTGTTTTTCCACCTCGCTTAACGGCTGTGCCGGACGTGCAGGAGAGAAATAGTGCAGAAAGGATTTTAAACTCACCATCATAAACTCCAGGTTTAAGATAAAAAAAAGCCTGCTCAGCAGAGCAGGCGTGGAGAAAAAAGGATTAGGCGTGACGACGAAGAATACGGCAATCCCATGCTGAGAGTGTCAGCGGGTCCGGCGCCGCCGCGTCGGTCAGGCAATCCCAATACCCCGGCGGCAGAGTCAGAGTATGACTTTGCGCGCTGTAGTTCTGCAGGAAGACAAACGTGCTCTCACCGTCGGTGCGCGCGGTAGCCACTACGCCGGGCGGTAAATCCGCCGCTATCGCTCGTGGCAGATCCAGCTCCCTGCTCAGGGCAGCAAAGAAATCGCGCTGGAAGGCTAAATCGTTGCGGGAGGCGACATGCCAGGCTTTACCTTTCCCGAAACCGTTCACCGTCACCGCCGGCCGTCCGGCATAGAAATCATCCCGGTAGGTGGCCAGCGTCTGAGCGCTCTCGGTATGGATTAGTTCACAGAGATGGCGCACCTGATAGGGACCCTGCAGACCGCACTGATTCCCGGCAAGCCCCTGCACAAGATTAAACTCGCCGTCATTCAGACAGTCGATCTCTTCCGCCCAGATCCCCAGCAGATTGCGCAGCGGGCCCGGGAAGCCGCCGAGATAGCAGAGATCGGACTCATTGACGATGCCGGTCCAGTAGGTGGTCACCAGGTGGCCGCCGCTGGCGACAAACGCCTCTGCCCGCGCGGCAAAGCCGTCGCGCACCATATATAACATCGGGGCAATCACTAACCGGTATGGCGTTAAATCGACATCAGCGTCAATCACATCGACGGCAATGCCCTGTTCCCAGAACGGACGGTAGTGTTCGTTGACCGTCTTCTCATACTCCATACCCAGATTGCGCGGCCCCTGGGCGTCATCAAGCGCCCAGCGGTTTTGTTGGTCGAAGATAATCGCTACTTTCGCCTCGGTGCGACAACCCCGGACCTCTGGTAGCTTGCTCAGTATCTCGCCGAGCTGGCTGACTTCACGACCAATACGGGTATCAATGTGCCCGACGTGGTCAACCACCGCGCCGTGAAATTTCTCAACCGAACCGCGGCTTTTCCGCCACTGGAAATACTGCACCGAGTCGGCGCCATGCGCCACCGCCTGCAGCGAGGAGAGAATATGCATTCCCGGCTTCTTCAGTTTGCTGGTCGGCTGCCAGTTGGTGGCGCCTGGTGTGGACTCCATCAGCACAAACGGTTTGCCGCCCTTCAGGCTGCGCATCATGTCGTGATACATCGCGGTGTAGCAGGCCAGTGCGGTTTCGTCTTTATCGCGGTGCCACATCGGATAGCTGTCCCACGAGATAAAGTCCAGCACCTCTGCCAGTTGCCAGTAGTCGTAATCGTAGAAATACTCCATAAAGTTAGTGGTCACCGGCAGGGAGGCATTCGCCGCCTTCAGCGGGGCAATTTCATGGCGGCAGAAATCGGTCACCTGAGCGGTGTTAAAGCGATGCCAGTCAAGATTGAGACCGTGAATTGACACCTCGCCCTGTGGCGCAGGTGATTCAATTTGCGACCAGTCGGTATAGGTATGACTCCAGAAGGTGCTCCACCAGGCCTGGTTGAGGTTCTCCAGGGTCTGGTAACGCGCCTTCAGCCAGTCACGAAAACGGTTCTGGCAGAGATCGCAATGGCATTCACCGCCATATTCATTGGAAATATGCCAGCCCAGTACCGCCGGGTGTGAAGAATAACGCTCTGCAAGCAGGGTATTGATTTTGAGGGTTTTCTCGCGATAGACCGGTGACGACATACAGTGGTTGTGACGGCCGCCGTGCAGGGCCGGCACCCGATCGCGTCCCACCCGCAGAACCTGCGGATAGCGCTGAGACATCCACGCCGGACGCGCGCCGCTCGGCGTGGCCAGAAAAACATGAATGCCGGCGGCATACAGTTTATCGAGGATAGTATCCAGCCAGGCGAAATTAAATACCCCTTCGCGTGGCTCCAGTTTCGCCCAGCTAAATATTCCCACCGACATCACATTGCATTTTGCCTGCTGCATCATGGCAATGTCTTTATCAATAATATCGGGGTCATTCTCCCATTGCTCCGGATTATAATCCGCGCCATGCAGCAGCGTACTAACCTTCGGATGTAAAGGTGCAAATTTATTCATAATAAACTTCCTGAAAAAAACGACAAAAAATTAATTAAAAACTTTTACCGACGGCAATACTTTTCCCTGGCAATCAAATAGCGCCTGATTTTCACGTGCATTGCCTTCTTTCCACTCGTCGTGGATATATTTCATCCCCGCCGGGGTGGCCCAGGTATTTCCCGGCACGGCAATCCACGTGGGCTCCCAGTAAAAAATACCTTTGCCGCGCTGGTCGGGAACATCTATGACGGCCTGCATCAGATCGTGAATATAGTGATATTGCCCCTGCACGGTGGCGGGATAACCCCCGTCCTTTTCCTCTTTCGCCTGGAAACTATTTTCCGCGTTGTCGCAGTTGGCCAGGGTATAGGCATAGGCCGCCTCGACGACGATAACGTCTTTGTTATAGCGTTTGCTGATGTCATCCATATTGGCCTTCAGGGCGCTGATCGGCCCGTTCCAGTAGGTGTACATCGACAGACCGATCACGTCATACGGTACATGGCGCTTGTCAATCTCATCAAACCACCAGCGGAAGGTATCGTTCCTGGTCCCTTCGGCCAGATGCAGCATGATTTTCACTTGCTCGCCGTTACGTAGATTCTCCTTCAGGCCATCAATGGCCGCGTTCAGCAACCCGGCCAGCCGGTCGAACTCGCCGCCCCCCTGCCCCCAGCTTTTCCCTTCCGGCCACAGGATGCCGCCGTTGATCTCATTGCCGATCTGCACCATGTCCGGCAGGACGCCTGCCTGCTTAAAGCGGGCGATGGTATCGCGGGTATAGTCATGAATCGCCGTTTTCAGCTGCGGATAATCCATCTTTTCCCAGGCTTTCGGCTTGAACTGCTTGCCGGGATCGGTCCAGAAATCGCTGTAATGAAAATCGAGCAGCAGCTTCATCCCCTGGGCTTTCGCCCGTTTCGCGAGGGTCAGGGTGGTGGCCAGATCGTTATTTCCGCCGCCATAGCCCTCACCGCTCGCCGATTGCGGATCCACCCACAGACGGAGGCGAACATAGTTGACGCCGTTCTCTTTCAGAATCGCGATCGGATCCTTGCGCTGATTATTCTGGTCGTAGAACGTCGCCCCGTGCTTTTCGGCATCCAGCAGCGTGGAGATATCCGCGCCTTTGATAAAGTCCGCCGGCATGCCCTGAAACGCGCGGGTTTCAAGCGCGTCCGCGGCCAGAGAAGAGGTGGAGAAACTGCATGCCAGACAAACCGCAAGCCATGCGGGGGTGAATCTTTTCATGTGCTTATCCTTTAGTACTGCCCGAGGTCAGGCCGGAGACAAAGTATTTTTGTAACGCCAGGTAGAGGATCGCCACCGGTACGGCAATCAGCACCGCCCCCGCCGCGTAGGTGGTGTAACTGGCACCCATTTTTTGCGCCACCAGGTTATACAGACCGATAGGCAGCGTGTATTTATCCGGGGTACGCAGGATGGTGCTGGAGAGGATGAAATCGCCCAGCGGACCGGTGAAGGAGAACAGCGCCACCACCGCGAGGATCGGCCTCGACAACGGCATGATGATCTCGATAAAGATGCGAAAGCTGCTGGCGCCGTCCATGCGGGCGGACTCATCCAGATCTTTGGGGATCGCGTCGAGATACCCCTTCATCAGCCAGGTATTCATCGGGATCATCCCCCCGACGTAGATCAGCACCAGCGCCAGATGGCTATTAATCAGGCCAAGCAGTTGCGATAGCACAAAGATCGCAATCAGCGCGGAAAACTGCGGGATCATCTGCAGCAGCAGGAACAGCATCAGCCCGTTCTGCCGCCCTTTAAAGCGGAAGCGGGAGAAGGCGTAAGCGGTAAAGCTGACGCTAATCAGGGTCAGCACCATGGTCAGAAAGCTGATTTTCATCGAGTTCCAGTACCAGGTGAGGTAATTCACATTGCCATTGAACAGATCGGCATAGTGCTGGAACGACAGGTTTTCCGGAATGATCGAGGTACTGAGCAGGCTATTGCCGGCGTTCAGCGACGCCCCGACCGTCCAGACCAGCGGATAGATGATCACCACCGAGACCAGAATAACCACCAGCCAGGTGAGAGAGAGTCGGATCCACTTTTCGCGTTTAATACTGGGTGATTGAGCCATGTTGCTTCCCTTACGCCATGTCGTCATTTTTGAAGGATTTGGTGGCGCGGAACTGCCACAGCGCCAGGCCGACGACAAAGATCGACAGCAGGATCGTGATGGTCGCCGCGATGGCGTACTGCGACGAGGACATCGTCAGCTTATAGATCCACGACACCAGAATATCCGTCCCACCGGCGTTGGAGCCTGCCACCGCAGGACCGCCGTTGTTAAACAGATAAATGATGTTGAAGTTATTAAAGTTGAAGGTGTACTGAGTGATGATGATCGGCGCGATCGCGTACAGCACCAGCGGCAGAGTGATGGTGCGCAGACGGGTAAAGGCGCTGGCGCCGTCCATCGTCGCCGCTTCATACAGATCGTCCGGGATCGCCTGCAGCACGCCGGTGGTCATGGCAAAGACAAACGGGAAGCCAAGCCAGGTCTGCATCATGATCAGCGCCGTTTTAGTCCAGAACGGGTCGGTCAGCCATGCCTTCGGGCTGATACCGAAGAACGACAGGATCGCGTTGTTGATGACCCCGAATGAATCGTTGAACATACCGGCAAAGACGAGGATGGTGACAAACCCCGGCACCGCCCACGGCAAAATAAAGATGGTGCGGATCAGCGGCTTAAAGCGCAGATCTTTTTGATTCACCAGAATCGCCAGCAGCACGCCCACCGTACACTGCAGGGTGGTCGCCAGCAGCGTCCACACCACGGTCCACTGCAGCACATCCAGGAAGGTGGAGCGCCAGATAGAGAGGGTGAAAATATTGACGAAGTTTTTCAGCCCCACCCAGTCCACCAGCTTCGCCGGCGGCGTGTGGTACAGGTTGTAGTTGGTGAAGGCGATGGCGAAACCGAACAGAATGGGAAAGATCACCACAAACACCAGCAGAATAAAGCCCGGGGTGATCATCAGGTACGGGAAGCCGTCGCTCAGCAGCATCTGGTACTGCTTACGCACGCTGTTCAGGGCGATCCCCTCATCGCGTTTTTTGCCGTTCAGCCACGCATCCCGCAGCGAGAGAAAATAGATCAGCACGCCAAAGGCGACGATCAGCACACTGATAATCCCCTCCGCTAACAGGAAGATAGAGTTATCCCGCGGTACCTCTTCACCCAGGGTATATAACCCCCACAACCCCTCACGCAGGAAATCATAAAAAATCCCCAGAAAGCTGCTGAGCAGCACCAGGAAGACCAGCCCTTTCAGCCACTGGCGATGATAAAACTGACCGAAACCCGGCACGATTGCCAGCAGCAGGCCGCACCATGCATGGCGCCCGGGCCCGCGTGCGTCGCTAAAATTTTCGCTGGAATGGATGCTCACACTCGACTCCTTCTACAAACGGGAGGTCCCCCTCCCGCTCGGTGACTTCACGTGACGGTGAATTACTGATTGCTGGCCTGCATTGCTTCGATCTGCATCGTGATCTGTTTCACCGCGTTATCGAGCGCGGCCTGCGGCGCCTGCTTACCGGTGAGGCTCAGTTCAAGCGCGGCGTTGGCCGGCCCCCACACTTCCCCCATCTCCGGAATGCCCGGCATCGCCACCGCTCGCGCCGACTGGATGGCGACGGCACTGGCCTTTTGGTCGTTTTTAATCACCGGATCGTCAATCATCGCCTTCAGCGGCGGAATTTCGCCGGTGGCGACATAGCGGGCTTTCACATACTGCGGCTGGTTGATGAACTCGATAAACTGTTGCGCCAGCGCTTTGTCTTTACTCCAGGTCGATACCACATAGCCTTTGACGCCCAGGAAGGAGCTCATCGGCTTGCCGTCCGGCAGGGTCGGCAGGGGCGCCACGCCATAGTTAATGCCAGCGGCTTCATACGGCTGGAAGGCCCAGGGGCCGTTGATCACCGCCGCCGCTTTTTTCTCGGTAAACAGGGAATCGATGGCATTCAGCCCGTTATCGCCGAGGATCCCCGCTGGAAAGACCTTCTCGGCATAGAATTTTTTCAGGAAGGTGACGGCTTCGACGGCGCCGGGGGTATTGAGGCCCACTTGCTGCGGGTTAAAGCCACCGCTGTCGTTTTTAGCAAAGATATAGCCGCCCATCGGGCCAATCGCCCCCCAGCTGTAATAGATCTGGTCAAACTTGGCGAGCAGGCCGTATTTGTTCTGCTCGCGCTGGGTTTTCGAGTAGTCCAGCCAGGCCTGCAGGCTGTCCAGCGGCTTGTCGATCAGGTCCTTGTTGTAGATAAGCACCAGGGTTTCCACTGCTTTCGGGATCCCGTACAGCGCGTTGTCCATGCGGAAGGCATTGATGGAGGCTGGCGTAAAGGCATCCTGTTTCGCCTGATCGACACTGAGCGGCGAGAGTAGTCCCTGAACCACGGCGCCGCCGAGCTGGTCATTCGGGATCACCAGCACGTCCGGCCCAATGCCCGCCGGGCCGTCGAGGCGCAGCTTTTCCAGCTGCTGGGCATAAGGCATCTCCTGGAGATTGACCTTCACGTTGTACTGCTTTTCAAAATCGCTAACCGCGGTTTTGATGCCGGCGGATTTTTTAATGTCTTCCCAGACGTTGAGCTGCCCGGCGGCGTGCGCCTGCAGGCTGGTGAGTTGCCCCGCCGCCAGGGTGGTAAGGATCAGTGCAGCAAGCGTGTTCTTTTTCATTATCAACCTCATGTGAAGGTATAACAATTTAATGGTTTTTATTGGGCTTATCTCTGCCAGTCAGAAAAATAAATCACTTCAAACTGCCGAGTTATATGAGAAAAAGGTTCCAGCTCTCTTTTGTTATACGCTACCCGTAGATTGCTGACAAAACTACCATAAGCTGCCAGTTGTGTGATCATCCTTGCAGAAATGAAACGCCGCTGTATGGCGCTAAAACTGCGGAAGTTATAGTCAGGGCATGATTTTACTGCTGTTGAACATCGCCACGCTGATTTGTTACACGTAATACAATTCATGCTACACACAGCGACAAACCAACGGCCAACAACAGCTACTCACTTCGGGGAATGTGGATGTCCAATATACGACTGAGGAATGTCACCAAAAGGTTCGGCAGCACGGTGACGCTGCACCAGGTCAATCTCGATATTGAAGATGGCGAGTTTGCCGTTTTCGTCGGTCCTTCCGGCTGTGGAAAATCGACGCTGCTGCGCATGATTGCCGGTCTGGAAGAGGTCAGCGAGGGTGAAGTGCTGATCGGCGATGAGGTGATGAATGATGTCGTGCCCGCCCGCCGCGGCGTGGCGATGGTCTTCCAGTCCTATGCGCTCTACCCGCACATGACGGTGGCAGAGAACATGGGCTACGGGTTGAAGGTGAATAAAGTGCCGAAAACGGAGATCCGTCGCCAGGTGGAAATGGTGGCTAAAACGCTGCAGCTCTCGCACCTGCTGGATCGTAAACCGAAGCAGCTCTCTGGCGGCCAGCGGCAGCGCGTGGCCATTGGCCGGGCGATCGTGCGTAATCCCCGGGTGTTTATGTTCGATGAGCCGCTCTCTAACCTCGATGCGGAGCTGCGCGTCGATATGCGCCTGCATATTGCCCGTCTGCACCAGGAGCTGAAGACCACCATGGTGTATGTCACCCACGATCAGGTAGAGGCGATGACGCTGGCCGATAAAATCGTGGTCATGAACTACGGGAAGGTCGAACAAATGGGTTCGCCGATGGCGCTGTATTACAATCCGGTCAACAAATTCGTCGCCGGCTTTATCGGCTCGCCGAAGATGAACTTTTTGCCGGCCATCGTCAGCGACTGGCAGCCGGAACGCTTAACGGTCACCCTCGCGCAGGACCATCAGTTGGTCCTCAATATCGCTACCCAGCCGCTGAAGCCCGGCGCCGCGGTGACGCTGGGGATCCGGCCAGAGCATCTCACGCCCGACGTCACTACCGGTACCGTGGTGGAGTTTCAATGTGAAGTGGTGGAGCGTCTGGGTAACAATACCTATCTGTTCGGCCAGTGCTACGGCCACGATAACGTCAAGGTCCTGCTGCCCGGCGACGTCCATTTCCGCCCGTGGCAGAAAATAAATCTGGCCTTCGATGAGCGCTTCTGCATGGTATTTGATGAGAATGACCTGCGTATCAGCGCTGATATCCCGGCGCCGGATGCGCACTAGCTAACATATTGCTGTCATCTGCGCCGCGTATGCTGCGACTGAATGCCGGAACACACCCTGCCCGGCATTCACACCCTCATTTTTATTCTGCTGCATCGGAATCATCCTTCTCTCCCGGCATCGCAGCCTCTCGCGATGCCGGTTTTTTCGCGACCTCAGCTCACTTCTCTCGCTGCGCCTGATTTATCTTTCGCATATACTGATGACACCCGGCGAACGATAAGGACACAGGTATGAGGACCCGGCATCTGGTGGCGCTGTTTACAGGGGTGCTGATACTGGCCATCATCCTGCCCATCTCACTCAGCATCTGGCAGGCAGCGCGGCAGGCCAAGCTGCAGTTCTATCGTGAACTGGATGACTATTCCAACCGTATCGTCGTCCGCACGCTGCAGGTTGCCGATCAGGCCAGGGAAGCGCTACGTGAGGCCGACTCACACACCGCCGCCTCCTGTAGCCCTGAGCACCTGCTCACGCTCCGCCGCATCGCCTACACCCATCGCTACATTCAGGAAGTGCTCTGGCTGCGTGATTCCGTGCCGCAATGTTCCTCCCTGGAAGACCATAGCGTCGCGGTCACCTTTCCCCCGCCGGATCACATTGCCCCTGACGGCTATCGCACCTGGCTGACCTCAATAAACGATCTCGGCCTTAATCACCAGATGACGGCCATGGGCAGTCAACAGCATATGGTGATGATCGATCCCATCTCTTTTATCGATGTGGTTCCTGCCAGCGAGGAGAAGATCCATACCATGCTGTTTGGTTTGGATCACCTGAAAATGGTGATCAGCAGCCAACCGCTGCCGGATACGGTCTGGCAGCGTATTAAAGATCCACATGTTAATATGCTGACGCTGGATAACACGGTCTATCGGATCCAGCGCATTCCCGAGCTGGGCTCCGGCATCGTGACCTGGTCGTCGACGCTGCCGCTGCAGCAGCGTATTCGCCAGCAGCTAATCTTCTGGCTCCCTGTCGGCATCTTCACCAGCCTGCTTGCTACCTGGCTGCTGCTGCGCCTGCTGAGACACCTGCGATCACCACGCAACAGTATGCTGGACGCCCTCAACTCCGAAGCGATTCAGGTTTACTATCAGCCGATAATCTCGTTGCAGGATGGGAAAATCGCCGGGGCCGAGGCCCTGGCCCGCTGGCAGCAACCCGACGGCACCTTTTTATCGCCGGATATTTTTATTCCTCTGGCCGAGCAGACCGGGCTGATTACGCAGTTGACGGAAGATATCGTCAGGAAAATTTTTACCGATCTCGGTCCCTGGCTGCGGCAGCGGCCGGAAGTGCACATCTCCATCAACCTGTCGGTAGATGATTTACGCTCGCCCACCCTACCGACGTTGTTACACGATCAGCTGCAGCACTGGGGGATCGCCGCCGAACAGATCATCCTTGAAATCACCGAGCGCGGGTTTGTCGACCCGGAGACCACCATGCCGGTGATCGCTCACTACCGTCAGGCCGGGCATCGTATCTCGATTGATGACTTTGGCACCGGCTACTCCAGCCTGAGCTATCTGCAGAAACTGGACGTCGATACGCTGAAAATCGATAAATCTTTTGTCGATACCCTCGAGTACCGGCCGCTGACGCCGCACATTATTGAAATGGCCAAAGCGCTCAATCTGGCCACCGTCGCCGAAGGGGTGGAAACCGAAAGCCAGCGCGACTGGCTACGACAGCATGGCGTCCAGTACGCCCAGGGATGGCTGTACAGCAAGGCGCTGCCGAAAGAGAAGTTCATTCTGTGGGCGGAAAATAACCTGCATGCCCATTAAGCGACAGGAGCGTTGAGCGGAACGCCAGCCGGAGCGGCCTCTTGGCCGCCCGCGCCTGGGCGCTACTTCAGATAGGATTTAATGACCTGCATCACCGTTTCCAGATCCGCTTCACGCTGTGTCTCTTCAGGCTCTTTCACCACATGGTCGGTCAGATGCCCCTGAATAACCTGCAGCATCATACCGTTGACCGCGCCGCGAATCGCCGCCAGCTGCTGGAGTACCTCAGCGCACTCATGCTCGCGATTGAGCATTTTCTCTAACGCGGAACTCTGCCCCTGAATTTTTTTCAGTCGGGTCAGTAACATTTTTTTGTGTCGAACTGTATGTGACATTGCACGATCCACCGTTTCATTCTGTCCGTGATTACCGACCTTCATCATCAGTAACGCCTGCCAGCATAGCATGATCCCTTTTGTCAGCCGCTTTTTCTACTGGGGGGTAGTATTTTACTACTGGGGGGGAGTAGGATAAACGCACTTTTGGCAAGGATCCCGATATGAACGATTTCACTTCCCTTCTGCAGCAAGGTAATGCCTGGCTGTTTATTCCCAGCGCGATACTGCTCGGTGCCCTGCACGGCCTTGAACCGGGCCATTCAAAAACCATGATGGCCGCCTTTATCGTGGCGGTACGGGGAACGTTAAAACAGGCGGTGCTGCTGGGGCTGGCGGCGACGGTTTCCCATACGGCAGTGGTCTGGCTGATCGCCATGGCCGGCCTGTGGTTTGGCCGCGGCTGGAACGCGCAGACCTCCGAACCCTGGTTTCAACTGATCTCGGGGATAGCGATTGTACTGATTGCCTGCTGGATGCTCTGGCGCACCTGGCGCGAATCGCAGCCCCATACGCATCATGATCACCACCATGAACATGAGCATCACCATGAACATGAGCACCATCACGAACATGATCACCACCATGAACATGATCACCACCATGACCATCACCATGCGTCCTCATCCGCCGTGCCGCTGGTGGCGGAGGAGTGGCAGGACGCGCATCAGCGGGCTCATGCTCAGGAGATCAACCGGCGCTTTGATGGCCGCCAGGTGACGACCGGGCAGATCGTACTGTTTGGCCTGACCGGCGGGCTGATCCCCTGCCCGGCGTCCATTACTGTGCTGCTTATCTGTTTACAGCTGAAGAAATTCTCCCTTGGCGCCACGCTGGTGCTGGGTTTTAGCGTTGGTCTGGCGCTGACGCTGGTGGCTTGCGGGGCTATCGCCGCGCTGAGTCTTAAACAGGCCACCCGCCGCTGGCCCTGGCTTAATGATGTCTCGCGCAAGGCGCCCTGGTTCTCAGGTTTACTGATTATCGTGGTGGGGATCTACATGATGGTTCACGGCCTGAGCGGCCTGTAAGCGTCGGCTCGCCCTCTTGCGGATAGAGAGGGCGAGTCGTTAATTCAGGAGACTATCTCCTGCGGAGTGCTGACCGCTTTGCGGCTGACGGGCTGGCGAAACCACGGCAGGCACAGCTGGATCAGAGGCCCAATCGACAGCGCGTAAATCACGGTGCCGACGCCAAACTTACCGCCCAGCAGCCAGCCAATCACCAGCACAGTAAGCTCAATAGCCGTACGGATACCGCGTAATGACCAGCCGGTACGAGCGTGCAGACCAGTCATCAGGCCATCACGCGGCCCGGGGCCAAAGCCCGCGCCGATATACATCCCGGTGGCGATAGCATTCAGCACAATCGCCCCCACCAGCAGCACACTGCGAGCCACCAGCGACTCCAGCGGCGGCAGGACGGCCAGCGTGGCATCCGCCGCCAGCCCCAGCACGATGACGTTGCTCACCGTGCCGAGTCCCGGCATTTGCCGGATCGGGATCCACAGCAGCA
The DNA here is from genome assembly GCF_001808325.1 of Klebsiella sp. HMSC16C06. Lineage (NCBI taxonomy): Bacteria > Pseudomonadati > Pseudomonadota > Gammaproteobacteria > Enterobacterales > Enterobacteriaceae > Klebsiella > Klebsiella sp. HMSC16C06. The sequence continues at coordinate 202,584 of NZ_KV792988.1, read as the reverse complement.
GCACCGCCGCGCCGGTCAGGATAATCACCGTACCGAAACTGATACCCAGTTGTTTAGCCACCCCGAGATGGAAAACATCCCACGGATCGGCGCCAAGATTGGCATGCACGAAGAGCGCCGTGGACACGCCATAAAGCACCAGACCAATATATAACTGCAGCAGGCGACGAAGCATATTTTTTCCTCTACATCATTGCGAATGCCCTCATCATCAGCAAAAATGGACTGATAATTAATGGCCAGTTTTGGAAAAGTGGATCGCTATGTCAACCCGACGCTTTGGAACACAATCGCTGGTACGCCTGCTCGGCAACTGGCAGGAGTCCACTTCACGCACGCCGCTATGGCGTCAGCTAGCGGAAGCGCTCCGCCTGCTGATCCTCGACGGTCGCCTGACGCTGCAAACGCGCCTGCCAGGCGAGCGCGAGCTGGCGGCGGCGCTGAACGTCAGCCGGACGACCATCGCCAGCGCGCTCGGCCAGTTGCGGGAGGAGGGCTTTCTCTACAGCCGCCAGGGAAGCGGTTCGCGCATTGTTTTACCAGAACGCCCCGCCGACCTGCCGCCCCCTTCAGACATCCCCTCCACGCTGAATCTCTCTACTGCCGCCCTCAGCGCCGGGCCGGAAGTCCATCAGGCCTTCCAGCATGCCATGACGCTGCTGCCGCCTTACCTGGGCCAGACCGGCTACGATCAACAAGGGCTGCCAGTACTGCGGGAGGCGATTGCCCGTCGCTACAGCGAACGCGGTCTGCCGACGCGGCCCGATGAAGTGATGGTGGTCAACGGCGCCCTCAGCGCCTTCGCATTGATCCTCCGCCTGTTTACCGGCCCGGGTGACCGGGTGGTCATCGATGCCCCCACCTATCCGATGGCGATTAGCGCCATTCAGGGCGCCTCCTGCCGCCCGGTCGGCGTCGCGCTTCCACAGCAAGGATGGGACTGTGATGGACTCGCGGCGACTATTGCGCAGACCGCGCCGCGTCTGGCGTGGCTGATGCCGGATTTTCACAATCCCACCGGGCGCTGTATGGATGCTCCCACCCGCCAGCGGGTCGCGGACATCGCCGCCAGGACGCGGACGACGCTGGTGATCGACGAGACCATGGTTGATCTCTGGTATAACGCGCCACCGCCCCCGCCGCTGGCCTGCTTTAATCCCGATGCCGCGGTGATCACCATTGGCTCAGCCGGGAAAAGTTTCTGGGGGGGACTGCGCATCGGCTGGATCCGCGCCAGTACGCGAACCATCGCCTCCCTTATTCAGGCTCGCGATTCCCTGGATTTGGGTACGCCTCTGCTGGAGCAACTGGCCTGCAGCTGGCTGCTGGCCAATGCCGCCACGCTGCTACCGCCGCGGCGGGAAATGCTGAAGGCGCGCCGGGACATGTGCGAAACGTTAATGGCGGAATATTTTCCCCGCTGGCGATTTTCACCGCCGAAAGGTGGGCTCTCTTTTTGGGTGGAACTCCCTGACATGCTGGCCACGCTGTTCTCTGCGCGCGCGGAAAGTCAGGGGATCCATATCGGCACCGGCACGCGCTTTGGTCTTGAGGGAGCCTTTGATCGCTATTTGCGTCTGCCATTTACACTGCCAGACGAAGCATTGCGCCAGGCCTTCTCCACGCTACAACCGCTGTGGCAAAGCCTTGCAGAACAGAAGGAAAATACGCGTTTGCGGAAAATAATATAAGAAAATATCGACGGGCTGGCATCAGCCCGTCAAATGACCATCATCCATGAGGTATATGAGATGTTTTTATAAAATTGCCTGAGTATCCTGCCCTCTGGTTATGGCATCCCGGTGACAGAAATAAGGCAATTTCATTAATGCTGGCGCGGAATAGGAAACCCTTTCAGGGAAATAATAAAGCCATCTTCATCTTTTTTAATTTTAGCGCCGGTGTCACACCAGTCGGAGGCAATGCGAAAGAACTCATCACTACCGATATTCCAGTTCAGGCGCACGTGTTTTACGTATCCTGAGCGCAACATATCGCAGGCTTCGCTATAGTTGCTGGCTGTAGAGAATTGTTGTTTCATTTTTTCTTCTTCAGAAGTTTTCTTAATGCTTTGATTTCTTTAGGGGTTAATGGGGTCGCTTCCTCTTCGGTATGCTGGCTGTCAATGTCCTCTTCCGTCACCCCCGCCTCACCTGCTGACTCCTCCAGCTGAAAAGCCAGCTGCAGCAGCTTTTCCGTTGCCGTTCCCAGGTTCTCGTTATTCACTTCCGCATAATGACGCAGCTTCTCTTTTAACTCGGCGTCAATTTTTACATTCAAAACCACTGTGGTCATAGCTACGCTTCCCGTGCAATAAAATCATCATAATTAATACACGAAGTTAACATGCTGATCCAGAGATATATTTTATAGCATGGCTCTGGCAACAAATTCCCATCAATAAGATGCCTTTTATTTATGACATGCAAATGACATTAATATTTCAGTAGCATTTCAGATTTATGACAAGTAAATATTATGGAATAAAAACGGGTTGTTTTAGCAACAAAAAATAATATGTGATCCGTATCAGATATTAATTATAGCAGGGATAAAGACCGGACAAATACAAGGGAGATATCAGGAGGGCGAAATGGGTGGGGGCCCTGCCAGCTACATCCCGGCACACACGTCGTCTGCTCTGGCTGCTTCCTTCCGGACCTGACCTGGTAAACAGAGTAGCGTTGCGGGAGAACCAACAGAGCCCCCATTGAGAGCGTTAGTTACCCAACGCGCTGGCGCATTATCCCTGCTGACCTGGTGAATTGCAAGCTCACCCCGATCGCCTGCTGGTTTATTGCACAATACGCCAATAAAACCAACAACTCACGGCCAGGCTGTGAGATTGGGAGCACGCGCTCAGCACATTGCCGGGTTATCCACCATACTTAGCCCTCTTGCGTCACCTTTAATCATCAGCACCTTGTCTCGACGGTAATCGAATGACTGACTCATCACCACAGACCATCACTCTGCCTTTACCCGCTATTGAAGGGATGACCATCGCCTTTCATGGCGTGAACTATCTGCGCCCGGAAAAAATGCTCGACTTCGCGACCATCAGCCAGACCCCCGTGCGGGCGGTCACGCCGCTGGCGCTGCTCTATTCCACCGTCGGCGTGCTGCGCCAGGTGGAACTGCGCAAACTGCCCGTCTACATCAGCGGCCGGGTGGTGTACCCCATTTCGTCGCTGACCATGCCGGGCCTGCGCGCGAAACTGATCATTAACGCCACTTCGCAGCGGTTGAAATTTCTCGAGAGCCTCATCGCCAGTTCACCGTCTGACAATGTCCATGGCATGCAGATCCTCGGCCTGGCCCTGACCTTCACTGTCGAACAACCCGCCTGAACCGAGGCAGGCTGTACAGCCTGCGCCTCAGCGCTTATGCTGGCGTTTTCCGGTTAACAGGGCTGAACATGGATCCGCACGACACATTCCCCCAACGCGTCTGGCATATCGTGGCGTCGATACCGGAAGGCTATGTCGCCACCTACGGCGATGTCGCCCGCCTGGCCGGTTCACCGCGCGCCGCGCGCCAGGTAGGTGGCGTACTGAAGCGCCTGCCGGAAGGGTCAACCCTGCCCTGGCATCGGGTGGTCAATCGCCATGGCGATATCTCCCTCACCGGGCCCGATCTTCAGCGACAGCGCCAGGCGTTGCTGGCCGAAGGGGTTCAGGTCTCCGGCAGCGGCCATATCGATCTCCAGCATTATCGCTGGGTTTACTGAAGACAAAAAAAAGCCCCCGTCAGGGGGCTCGGCGAGCTTATTGCGCAACGGGGACGGCGGTCTGCGTGACCGGAACCAGCGTCAGGTCGGCATGCGTCCCCCCCTGGTTTATCACCGTCTGCACGGTATCGGTAATGAACATTAGCTGGCCGTTCACCGCGATCGCGGCACTCAGCAGAATACGGGCGTTCGGCTGAATGTCTGCCGGATTGTAAGGCAGGGCAAAGTTAAATGGCGCCTGTTTGCCTTCGGTACGCACCGCTTTTTGCGACAACACGCGGGCTGGCGCATCTGCCAGAGAAGCATCCGACAGGGTCACCGTCAGTACCGCATCCGGCGGTAAAGCGATTCTCTGGCGGATATTAATCGTCCCCGTAACGCTCGGCTGCTGCTGTGCCACGCTCAGCGTCGCGATGCCATAAGGGTCGGGCGCGGCTGCCTGAGTCGAAGAACTGGTAGAGTGGTGATTAGCACAGGCGGTTAGCGTCGCGGCGACGGCTAAGGCACTAAACATATAGGCAAATTTCATGATGTTCTCCTTATCATCCCTTAATACCCAGGAGGATGTTCCGCCGCTTCGCCGGCAGGAACTTTCGTGTCGTCAATAAGTGTGGCACAGATCTCAGATTTGTTCCTGTTACCCCCTCGTTATTCAGATTATTACACCCATCGGACCACTTGCGATTCCAGGTTATACTTTGCCACATCACGCGCACCGCGCTGCGCCGCTATCATTAATTGAGGATAAGTATGAGTCAGGCACTCTCTAACCTGCTGGCATTATTAGATCTGGAAAAAATTGAGGAAGGGTTATTCCGCGGACAGAGCGAAGACCTGGGATTGCGCCAGGTTTTTGGCGGCCAGGTGGTGGGCCAGGCGCTGTATGCGGCAAAAGAGACCGTGCCCGCTGAACGTCTGGTACATTCATTTCACAGCTACTTTCTGCGCCCCGGCGACAGCCAGAAACCGATCGTCTACGATGTGGAAGTACTGCGCGACGGCAACAGCTTTAGCGCCCGGCGAGTGGCCGCCATTCAGAACGGGAAGCCGATCTTCTATATGACCGCCTCCTTCCAGGCGCCAGAGCACGGCTATGAGCATCAGAAAGCGATGCCGCCGGCCCCCTCTCCTGACGGCCTGCACTCGGAAACCGATATCGCCCGCAAGCTGGCACACCTTCTGCCGCCGCAGGTAAAAGATAAATTCCTCTGTGATAAACCGCTGGAGATCCGCCCGGTCGAATTTCATAACCCGATGAAAGGCCATATTGCTGAACCGGTGCGCCAGGTGTGGCTGCGCGCCAATGGCGCCGTTCCCGACGATCTGCGCATTCATCAATATCTGCTGGGCTATGCCTCGGACTTTAATTTCCTGCCGGTGGCGCTGCAGCCGCACGGCGTCGGCTTCCTTGAGCCTGGCATGCAGGTCGCCACTATCGACCACTCAATGTGGTTCCACCGGCCGTTTAATATCAATGAATGGCTGTTATACAGCGTTGAAAGCACCTCGGCCTCCAGCGCCCGTGGCTTCGTCCGCGGCGAGTTCTACACTCAGGATGGAACGCTGGTGGCTTCAACGGTCCAGGAAGGGGTGATGCGTAACCGCAACGCATAAAAAAAGCCTCCCTGACGGGAGGCTTTTTGCTACAGGGAGAAGGGTTTTCTATCAGGCGTTGTAGGCGTTTTCGCCATGGCTGTTGACGTCCAGTCCTTCGCGCTCCTGCTCTTCTGGTACGCGCAGCCCCACGGTCATGTCCGCCACTTTGTAGCCAATGAAAGCGACAACGCCCGACCAGACGATGGTGATGGCGATACTCTCGAGTTGCACCAGCAGCTGATGGCCCATGGTGACGCCTTCTGCATAACCCACGCCGCCCAGAGAGGTGGCCGCGAAGATACCGGTCAGGATACAGCCGACGATGCCGCAGACGCCGTGGACGCCGAAGACGTCGCAAGGGTCATCAACCCGCAGCCAGCGTTTCAGCGCCGTTACGCCCCAGATGCCCGCCAGACCAGATGCGATACCCACAATCAACGCCCCACCGACACCGATATACCCACAGGCTGGTGTGACGCCAACCAGACCGGCAATCGCCCCGGAGCAGGCGCCCAGCAGTGAAGGTTTGCCGCGCAGAGCCCATTCACCAAAGGTCCACGCCAGGATGGCAGCCGCTGTGGCGACGACGGTGTTGACGAAAGCCAGTGCGGCAATTTCGTTCGCTGCGCTGGCGGAGCCGGCGTTGAAGCCGAACCAGCCCACGTAGAGGATGGCGGTTCCGGTGAACACCATCGGCAGATTGTGCGGTTTGAACGCTTCTTTGCCGAAGCCCACACGTTTGCCCATCATGTACGCCCCCACCAGCCCGGCAACCGCAGCGTTGATGTGTACAACGGTGCCGCCCGCGAAGTCCAGCGCGCCGTGGGTCGCCAGCAGACCGCCGCCCCAGACCATGTGCGCAATCGGAACATAAGAGAGCGTCATCCACACCACCACAAAAATCAGCACGGCGGAGAAACGAATACGCTCAGCCAGCGCCCCCACGATCAGCCCGACGGTGATACAGGCGAACGAGCCCTGGAAGGCCACGTGGATGTACTGATAGAAGGTGCCCATCAGCGCTTTCAGTTCAATATTTTTCAGCATCACCCAGTCAAAGCTACCGAAGAAGCTGCCGCCGGTGCCGAAGGCCAGGGTATAGCCATAAATCACCCACAGTACGCAGACCAGGCCAAAGGTCACAATCACCTGAGTCAGCATGGAAAGGACGTTTTTGCCGCGGATCAGGCCGCCGTAAAACAGCGCGATCCCCGGGATGGTCATAAACAGAACCAGCGCGGTGCAAATCATCATAAACGCGTTATCGGCTTTGTCCGCCACTGCGGGCGCGGCCATTGCCAGTCCCGGAAGAAGGGCTAATGCCCCCAGACCCGATTTCATTGTTGCCATTTTCATTGTTTCGTTCCCCATCACTGTGTGGTCTGGAAATTACAGTGCCGCTTCGTCAGCTTCGCCGGTACGGATGCGAATGACGCGCTGCAATTCAGCGACAAAAATTTTGCCGTCGCCAATTTTTCCGGTGTAAGCCGCTTTGCTGATCACATCGATGACTTCATCCAGCTGATCGTCGGCAATCGCCACATCAATCTTCACTTTTGGCAGAAAGTTGACGCTATACTCGGCGCCGCGGTAGAGCTCCGCATGACCTTTCTGACGGCCAAAGCCCTTGACTTCAGTGACCGTCAGGCCCTGAATGCCGATGGAAGACAAGGCTTCACGCACGTCTTCCAGTTTGAATGGTTTGATTACCACGGTAACCAGCTTCATAAGTCCCCTCCAGGCAGTATTCGGTAATGGCCGCAGCTAACACGATGGATATAAAGCAAGGGCTATGCCAGAAATGAAAAAAGGCCGCAGAGCGGCCCTTTGATGGTAAAAAACAGGGGACAGGTCAGACAATTGCCTGCTGAAACGCGTTTGCAGCGCAAAAATGCACCACAACAGTGCATTTAATGTAACGTTTTTGCACCACGGCAGGCCACGCTTTCTTCGCTGCCTGCTGGTGGTGCATCAGGCGCTGAGCGACTCTTCCCGGGCGCTGGCCGCCAGCTCTTCGCCAGCCAGCTGCAGCTGATACATCTGCCAGTAACGACCCTTCGCCGCCAGCAGCTGCTGATGGGTGCCCCGCTCGACAGCCTGACCGCGATGCAGCACCAGGATGGTATCGGCCTCAACGATGGTTGACAGTCGATGGGCGATAACCACGAGGGTGGTATGCTGGCGGACTTTCGCCAGCGCCTGCTGGATCGCCTGCTCGGTGCCGGAGTCGATGTTTGCCGTCGCCTCATCCAGAATCAATACCTGCGGGGTCTCCACCAGCACGCGCGCCAGCGCCAACAGCTGTTTCTGCCCAACGGAGAGGTTATTGCCCTGCTCGCCCAGCTGAGTGTACAGGCCATCGCTCATGCTGCGCGCCACCTCCGCCAGTTGCACCGCCTCCAGCGCTTCCCAGACCTGCGTCTCACTGATATCCCGACCCAGCGCGACGTTGGCGTAGAAGGTATCCGCCAGCACCACCGGATCCTGTTGCACCATCGCGATGCCCCGACGCAACGCGCTGTGGCTGAGGGAAGCAAGCGGCCGGCCATCGATGCGGATCTCCCCGTGGGTTAACGGGTAATAGCCCATCATCAGACTCGCGAGAGTACTCTTCCCGCTGCCGGTATGCCCGACCAGCGCCACGAAGCTGCGGGAGGGAATATCCAGACTGATATCCTGCAGGACCAGTCGATCCCCCCGGTAGGCAAAGGAGAGATGGTCAATTTCCACCCGGCCGCTGCTCAGCGGCGCGTCATCCGAGCCCCACGCCTGGCGCGGGCGATCCATCAGCTCAAAAACGCGTTCGCCGGCGACCACCGCCTGCTGCAGCATCGACTGCTGGGTGGTCAGCTCAATAAGCGGCTCGTTAAGGCGTCCGAGATAGCTGATAAACGCGTACAGGACCCCGACCTCGATCGTGCCCACCGCGCTAAAGCCAAACAGCATCAGCAGCCCGCACAGCACCAGCGAGGAAAAAAGGCTCAGCAGCGGGCGCAGCAGAAAACCGTCGAGGCGCAACGTCTGCATCCGCGCCAGATAGTGGGCATAGCTGGCCTCGCGCATCCGTTCGCCAAAGCGCGCCTGCTGGCGGAACTGCTGGATCACCCCCATGCCGTTGATCACTTCGTTGAAACCATCGTTGATATCAGCAAGCCAAGCGCGCACCCGGCGCACGATCGGCGTGCTATAGCGCTGATAGATGATCATCACGATCAGCACCGCCGGGAAGATCGCGATCGCCACCAGCGCCATCCGCCAGTCGAGGCTAAACATCGCCACCAGCATCGCGCCGATCAGCGCCGCGCTGCGCAGCACCGTCGCCACCACCGTCACGTACAGATCGCGAATGACTTCCGTATCGTTGGTCACCCGCGAGATAAGCTGCCCAACCGGCTGGGTATCAAACTCGCTGAGCGGCTGATGCAGGGCGGCATCCATTACATCGCTACGCAACTGCTGGACGACGCCGACCGCGGCGCGGTTAAACAGCAGCGACTGGTTATAGTGCAGTAATGCCGCCAGCAGCTGCAGGCCGATATAGGCTACCGCCAGGCCTGCCACCAGCTTCAGCGGGAGCGTATGCTTCGCCACCATATTATCGATGAAATAGCTGATGAGCAGCGGGCCGCTCACTTCCGCCGCCGCCGCGATCCACATCATCCCCACCGCAATGGCCAGCGGCTTACGCCAGGGAGAACCATAGGCCAGCAGGCGTTTAAGCGTCGGCCAGAGTTCGGTAAATCTACGCATCCAGGGCCTCCTCTTGCGCCTGCGGAACCTCGTCAAGCGCGGCTTCCAGCTGCTGGTAACGATACATGTCGCGGTACCAGCCTGGCTGCACGGCCAGCGCCTCATGGCGGCCACGCTGGGCAATATGCCCATGCTGCAACACCAGAATTTCACTGGCCTCGGTCAGCGCCGACAGCCGGTGGGCGCTGATAATCACCGTCCGCCCCTCCCCCCACTGGCGCAGGTTGTGCAGGATCTGGTGCTCCGTACGGCCATCTACCGCCGACAAAGCATCATCAAGGATCAAAATTTCAGCCTCCAGCAGCAGAGCGCGGGCAATCGAGATGCGCTGTTTCTGGCCGCCGGAGAGCATCACGCCGCGCTCGCCCACCTCGGTATCGTACCCTTGGGGCAGGCGCAGAATGTCGTCATGCACGCTGGCCAGCCGTGCCACGCGTTCAATCTGCGCCGGTGTCGCATCCGGTTTGCCCAGCGCGATATTATTGGCGACGGTGTCAGAGAATAAAAATGGCGTCTGATTGACCACCGCCAGCCGGGCGCGCCAGCTGTCGAGCTGCAGACGCGGCAGCGGCAGATCGTGAAAGCGGATCTCGCCGCTGGTGACGTCAAAATGACGTTGCAGCAGCGCCAGAATGGTACTTTTACCGGCGCCCGTCGGCCCGCAGATACCCAGCATTTGCCCCGGCTGGAGGGTAAAATTAACCTGCTCCAGCGAAGGTTTACTCGCCTGCGGATAGATGAAGTTGCGGATGGCAACCTGCAGGACACCGCGGCCTGCCGGCACTGCTTCATTACCGTCGTCCACCGCTGGCGCCTCTTCGAGCATCGTGCGGATACGGCCATAGGCCGCGCTACCGCGCTCAACAATGTTAAACATCCACGCCAGCGCCAGCATCGGCCAGATCATCAGGCCAAGATACATCACAAAGCTGGTCAGCTGGCCCAGCGTCAGGCTGCCGTGGATCACCATCCAGCTGCCGCCGCCGATAGCCAGCAGGTTAGCGGCCCCAATGGCGATATAGATGGTGGGGTCGAAACGCGCGTCAATGCGTGCCACGCGCATATTTTTCGCGCCGGTATCGGCGGCATCGGCGGCAAACTGCGCCGACTGGCGATCCTCCAGCCCAAAAGCCTTAATCATGCGGATGCTGGTCAGGCTCTCCTGTGTGCGATCGTTAAGGCTGGAAAAGGCCGCCTGGGCCACGCGAAAACGTTCGTGAAGCGCATCGCCGTTGCGTTTAATCGCCAGCGCCATCAGCGGCATCGGCAACAGCGCCAGCAGGGTGAGCTGCCAGCTAATCTGCGTCGACATCACAATCAATACCGCACAGCCCATCACCATCGAATCCACCAGGGTTAACACCCCTTCACCGGCGGCAAATACCACCCGGTCAACATCGTTGGTGGCGCGGGCGATCAGATCGCCAGTGCGATGGCGCAAATAGAATGCCGGATGCTGGCGGCTCAGTTGCCGGTAAAAATCTTCCCGCAGTTCGACCGCCAGCTGGTAAGAGGCGCCGAACAGCAGCACGCGCCAGACATAGCGCAGCAGGTAGACCATTACCGCGACCAGCACCAGCGCGCCGATCCACATCCACACCTTCTCTGCGGTGTAATGTTGTTGCGTCACGCCGTCCACCACAATGCCCACCACCTTCGGCGGAATAAGCTGCAGGACGGCAATAATGGCCAGCAGGGCAATCGCGCCAAGATAGCGGCGCCACTCCCGGCGGAAGTACCAGCTGAGTTGAGCAAATAATCGCAAGCAGTAAAATCCTGATTTGTAATGGGTTACGGCGCAATACCGTTATTCGACAGGCAAGGCGGTGGTATATTTTATCTGTTCCATGGCAAAACTCGAAGTGACATCCGACAGCCCCGGCACGCTGTTCACTAAACGTTTATAAAAGTCGTCATAGCGTTTCATATCGGCCACCTGCACCCGTAGCAGGTAGTCATACTCCCCCGCCATCCTCCAGAAGCCGAGCACTTCCGCCATCTGCGTCACTTCGCTCACAAAATGGCCATACCAGTCGCTGCTGTGATGCTGAGTCTTGATCAGGACAAACGCCGTCAGGCCCAGCCCCACCTTTTCGGCATCCAGTAAGGCGACGCGCCCGCGCAAAATACCTTCATCTTCGAGCCGTTTCAGGCGCTTCCAGCAGGGCGTGGTGGTCAGATTAACGGCATCGGCCAGCGCCTGCAAAGAGAGGGTGCAATCTTCCTGCAGCAGCGCCAGCAGCTTACGGTCAATTTTATCTAGCATAGGGCATCCGAAGAGAAAATTTTGCTCTCATAATGGTAATCCAAAGGCTAAATGGCAACAATTTTTCCTGCGCTTTCCGCTAAGCTAGGCACAAAATGACAAACAGGAAATCACGATGAATAGCGCCTGGGTTAAACATGCCATTAGCGAAATCAACGCCGACTATCAGCGCTCCGCCGACACGCACCTGATCCGTCTGGCGCTGCCTGCGTTTCCGGGCATCCACCTGTATCTGAAAGATGAAAGCACCCACCCCACCGGCAGCCTTAAACATCGCCTGGCGCGGTCGCTGTTTCTCTATGGCCTGTGCAACGGCTGGATCAAAGAAGGTACGCCGATTATTGAATCCTCCTCGGGTTCAACCGCCGTTTCGGAGGCCTACTTCGCCCGCCTGCTGGGGCTGCCGTTTATCGCCGTGATGCCTTCCTGCACCGCCAAACGTAAAATCGAACAGATCGAGTTTTACGGCGGACGCTGCCATTTTGTGCAGAGCGCCTGCGAAATCTACGATGCTTCCGAAACGCTGGCCCGCGAGCTGAACGGCCATTATATGGATCAATTCACCTTTGCCGAGCGGGCCACCGACTGGCGCGGCAATAACAATATCGCCGACAGTATTTTCCGTCAGATGAGCCATGAACCGCACCCGCAGCCGTCATGGATCGTCATGAGCGCCGGCACCGGCGGCACCTCGGCAACCATTGGCCGCTATATTCGCAGCCAGGGCCATGAGACGCAGCTGATGGTCGTTGATCCGCAGAATTCGGTCTTCCTCGAATACTGGCAGACCCGCGACGCCACCCTCCGCAGCCCGGTCGGCAGCAAAATTGAAGGCATCGGCCGCCCACGCGTCGAACCGTCATTTATTCCCGACGTCGTCGACGAGATGCTGCGCGTACCGGATGCGGCGAGCGTGGCCACCGCCCTGTGGCTGGAAACACAGCTTGGGCGCAAGGTCGGCGCTTCTACCGGCACCAATATGTGGGGCGTATTGCAGCTGGCCGCGCGGATGCGCGAGGAAGGGCGAACGGGTTCCATCGTCACGCTGTTGTGCGACAGCGGTGAGCGCTACCTGGAAACCTATTACAACCCGCAGTGGGTGGCCGCCAATATCGGCGATATCGCGCCCTGGCAGGCGGAGATCGCCGCGCTGGTCGGCAGGCGATAAAAAAAGCCAGATAGAAAACTATCTGGCTTGCCGGAAGGGTCTCTCTATTCGGGGGAATAAGGAAGATCAGGATTATCCAGCCAATGCGTTAAAAAGTGGGAGACCGCCTGATGCCGGCAGTCTCCGATAACCGGAAGATGCGGCAGCTCGGCTTTCAGCTGCGGCATCGCGTTGCCCATGATAAAACCCCGCCCAACGCTGCCCAGCATCTCGCGGTCATTCATCGCATCGCCAAACGCTATGCACTCCTGCAGGGTGAAGCCTAAGTGCTGGCTGAGCACCGCCAGCGCCGCACCTTTATTACACCCGACCGGCAGCACTTCCAGACAGTCCATCGCCGAGAAGCAGAGAAACGCGCGATCGCCCAGCGTCTCATTCAGTTGGATCCGCAGGCGGCGGAGATCGTCATGATCGCCGCAAAAACAGATCTTGGTGACATGCTGCGCCGACATGCGTTTCGGATCGCACAGTTGATAGTGAAAGCCGCTGAAGACATGCGCTTGCAACAATTCAGGCCTTGCCTGACCGGTGAACCAGCCGCCATCGTTAAACACATGCATGCTGGCCTGAGTATCCCATTTGCTGTGCAGCACCGCTTCCGCCGCCTCGGGAGCGAGATCCTGGCGATAAAGCTCCTCCCCTTCCAGCGAATGGATGCGCGTCCCGTTGCCGGTGATCAGAAATGCGTCCAGGGAAAATTCGCCAATCACATGGTGCATCTCCAGCACATGGCGACCGGTAGCGAACGTCAGGGTGATATTACGTTCCCGCAGTCGTTTCAGCGCGGTGAGCGTTTGCTCGCCGAGACGATGGTCCGGCATCAGCAGGGTGCCGTCCATATCAAATGCGGCCAGTTTTGCCATGGTGTATTCCCCGATGTGTGATGGGCTTCGCTTGTGTTGCAGTATCACCTGGGATATACGGAAGTAATAGTGAATAGATATTATTAATTGTTCCGGGTTTACAGCGGCCCGGTGGATGACGGCCCCCATGCGACTCTTACACCGTTTAAATCAATACCAGCGATTGTGGCAACCCTCAGCCGGGGCGCCGCAGCAGGTGACCGTCGGCGAACTGGCGGAGCGCTGTTTTTGTAGCGAACGCCACGTCCGCACTCTGCTGCGTCAGGCGCAGGAGGCGGGGTGGCTAAGCTGGCAGGCCAGCTCCGGGCGCGGCAAACGCGGACAGCTCTCATTTCACAAAACCCCGGAAAGTCTGCGCAACGAGATGATGGAGCAGGCGCTGAACAACGGTCAGCAGCAAAACGCGCTGGAGCTGGCGCAGCTGGCCCCGGTGGAGCTGAAAGCCCTGCTCCATCCCTTCCTCGGCGGTCAGTGGCAAAACAATACTCCGACGCTGCGTATTCCTTACTATCGCCCACTGGAGCCGCTGCGTCCTGGCTTTCTCCCCGGACGCGCCGAGCAGCATCTGGCCGGGCAGATCTATGCCGGGCTGACGCGCTTCGATGAAGGCGACAATATGCCGATCGGCGATCTGGCGCATCACTGGCAGGTCTCGCCGGACGGCCTGCGCTGGCATTTTTACATTCGCTCCACGCTGTACTGGCACAATGGCGATGCGGTGCAAACCGCACAGCTACGGCAGCGGTTACGGTTGCTGCTTGAGCTGCCCGCCTTACGGACCCTCTTCGCCAGCATCAGCCGTATCGATGTCACTCACGCCCAGTGTCTCACCATCACGCTGCATCGTCCTGACTACTGGCTACCGTTCCGTCTCGCCAGCTACTGCAGCGTGCTGGCGCATCCCGACGATCCGGCCATCGGCTGCGGGCCATTCCGCCTGAAGCGGTTTAGTCCGGAACTCGTCCGCCTGGAGAACCATCCCCGGTACCACCTGCAGCATCCGCTGATCCAGGCGGTGGAATACTGGATCACTCCTCAGCTCTTTGACCGCGATCTCGGCACCAGCTGCCGCCATCCGGTGCAGATCACCATCGGCGATCGCGAAGAGCTCCACAATCTGCGCCAGGTCAGCAACCGTATCAGCCTTGGCTTCTGCTATCTGACCCTGCGCCACAGCCCGCGTCTTAGTAAAGCTCAGGCCCAGCGACTGGTGTCGATAATCCATCACTCGTCGCTGCTGGAAACGCTGCCGCTGGAGGAGGATCTGATTACGCCAAGCCATGAGGTGCTGCCGGGATGGTCCATCCCGCAGGGACCGGAAAACAACGCGGTGCCGCTGCCGGCCAGGCTCACTCTACTCTATCATCTGCCGGTCGAGCTTCATGCGATGGCCGAGCAACTGAGGCAACGGCTGGCTCTGCTGGGCTGCGAACTGACGATCATTTTTCATGACGCCAAAAACTGGGAAGGCTGTCAGCATCTGGGGCAGGCCGACCTGATGATGGGCGACCGACTGATCGGCGAAGCGCCGGAGTACGCCCTGGAGCAGTGGCTGCGCTGCGATATGCTGTGGCCTAATTTGCTGACCGGGGCGCAATATGCCCATCTGCAGGCGACATTAGACGCCGTGCAGTCTCAGCCCGACGCCCGCAGCCGCAACGATGCGCTGCGCAACGTCTTCAACAGTCTGATGGAAGACGCCATCATGACGCCGCTGTTCAAGTATAACTATCGGATCAGCGCGCCGCCGGGGGTTAATGGCCTGCGCCTCAACGCCCGGGGCTGGTTTGACTTCGCCAGCGCCTGGCTGCCGGCCTCGTTGACGTGAGAGAGCTGGTCGCCGCGCGCGTCTGGCGCTACCATAGCGCCTTTACTCATTTAGTCAGGAATTGCCATGAAACGCGCCGTAGTTGTCTTCAGCGGAGGACAAGATTCAACCACCTGTCTGGTGCAGGCTCTGCAACAGTATGATGAAGTGCATTGCGTCACTTTTGATTATGGCCAACGCCACCGCGCGGAAATCGACGTTGCGCGCGAACTCGCCCTGAAACTGGGCGCCGTCGCGCATAAAGTGCTGGACGTCACTCTGCTCAACGAACTGGCAGTCAGCAGCCTGACCCGCGATAACATTCCGGTACCCGACTATCAGCCTGATGCTGAGGGGATTCCCAACACCTTTGTCCCCGGGCGCAATATTCTGTTTTTAACCCTGACGGCAATCTACGCCTATCAGGTGAAAGCCGAAGCCATCATCACCGGCGTGTGCGAGACCGACTTCTCCGGCTACCCGGACTGTCGCGATGAGTTTGTCAAAGCGCTGCACCACGCCGTCAGCCTTGGGATGGCGAAAGACATTCGCTTTGAGACGCCGCTGATGTGGCTGAATAAAGCCGAGACATGGGCGCTTGCCGACTTCTGGGGTCAGCTGGATCTGGTGCGCCAGGAAACCCTCACCTGCTACAACGGCATTAAGGGCGATGGCTGCGGCCAGTGCGCCGCCTGTAACCTGCGCGCAAACGGACTCAACCAGTATCTGGGGGACAAGGTTGGCGTAATGGCGGTGATGAAGCAAAAAACCGGGCTGGCACAGGCATAGTCTACGGGGCGCGATTTACCGGAGCTTTGACTCAAATTCCCCGGTAGCGCGACGCTTACCGGGGCTACGGGTTCATCACCTGCCGTGGGCCCGTCACTCGCACGTCGGTTGTCAGCGCAAGTTCATCTGGTCAAGTTTCTCACGCAACTCCCCTTCAAGCGGCAGCGCCTTCTGGGTCTTCAAATCGATACAGACAAAGGTAATCAGCGCATCGGCTACCACTTCGCCATTGGGGTTGAGGGTGACCACCTGACTAAGGGTGCCGCTTTTGCCGTTGAGTTGCTCCAGTTTGCTGCTCACTGTCAGCACATCGCCCAGCACCGCCGGACGACGGTAGTTAATATTGATATTCACCACCACGAAGGCGATGTTTTTCTCCATCATCCACTGAAACGCGGGGCTGTTTTCCAGACCGTCCCAGCGGGCTTCCTCAAGGAACTCCAGGTAACGTGCGTTGTTCACATGCTGGTAGACGTCCAGATGATAGCCGCGAACTTTAATTTGTGTCTGCATAGCACTAATGCCTTTCTGTTATTGTTGTTTATGAGGTAAGAGGTCACACCACTTGATGCAACCTCTTTATCCTGGCAAAAAATCACCGCTGTGCAAGGTCTGGCATAAAATTTACAGCGTCAGATGGGCTAAATTGCGCTCCACCAGCGCGCTCCCCATTCCCGGGACCTGCTTCAGATCATCGAGGGTTTTGAACGGCCCGTACTCTTCGCGGTAGCTGACAATGGCCTGGGCTTTTTTCAACCCCACGCCATTCAACGCCTGCGCCAGCTGTTCGGCGCTGGCGTGGTTAATGCTGACTTTTGTCGCCCCGTTGTCGGTGTCGCCGGGCACCGCTTCCGCCTTCGCCGAAGCGGTCGCCTGCACATTTTCTTTATTCACCGCCGCTTTACCGCTGGCGGGTGCCGCCAGCGCCCCCTGTACCCCTACCGCGAAAACCAGAACGCCCGCGGCCATCAGTGTTTTTATTCCATATTTCATGCTGATATCTCCTTGTGTGTAGACAGCAAGGTTACGATAGCGTCAGTGCGGATGGCCGACAAAAGGCAAATCACAGAAATGGAAAGGGCCGCGAAAGCGGCCCTTGAGGATTACATCATGTTGCTCATTTTTGCGAGACGACGCGAAATTACTGCTGCTGGTCGATGCTGTCGCCCAGCTTAATTTTCGCCGCCTTGCGCAGGTTGCTCATCAGCGCTTCGAAAGCGATTTGGGCATTGTTCTGGGTAATCCCCTGAACCATGGCCTTCTTCTGCTCTTCCGGCATGTTGCCTGCTTTCACTTCATCCAGCGCCACCAGCACCACATCGCCTTGCATATTGCTGCCAACGCCGTAGACCGGTTTGCCCTGCTGCGGCAGCGGCAGAGTGAATGCCAGCTGGCTCAGCGGATCCTGGCCGGTACGAGAAAGCGTCTGCGGCGCGCCAAAGCTCAGGCCAGCCGCCTTCATCGCTTCATCGCCTTTGCCGTCTTTCAGCGCCGCCAGCAGCTTGTCGGCGTCCAGTTTCGCCTGCTGTTCCGCTTTATTGTGCTTAACGATATCGCTAACCTGCGCCTTCACTTCAGCCAGCGGCTTCACCGCCTCGGCTTTGTGCTCGCTGATGCGCAGAACAAAAGCGCGATCGCCGTCAACGGTAATGATGTCGGAGTTGCTGCCCGGCGCGCCGTTCTCACCCACCAGACCGCCGTTGAAGATAGCGTCAGCGACCGGTTTAAAGTTCAGCTCTTCCGGCAGGTTATCGCGGCCAAACCAGCCGGTTTCCACCACCTTCAGTCCGGCGACCTGCGCCGCGCCCGCCAGCGATTCATTATCGTTGCTGGCCGCATCGCTCACCTTCTGCTGCAGCGCGTAGTAAGCATCCAGCGCTTTTTCCTGCTTCACTTTCGCCGCAATGTCATTACGCACGTCAGCCAGCGGCTTCACCTGCGCCGGCTGGACGTCGTCCAGACGGGCCACCAGGAAGCCAACCGAGGATTTGATCACGCCAGACAGCTGGCCTTTCTCTTTCAGCCCGGCATCTTTCAGCTCAGGCACCGTAGAGGCCTCTTCCATCCACCCCATATCGCCGCCGTTGCGGGCAGAGATAATATCGGTCGATTTTTCTTTCGCCAGCGTGGCGAAATCTGCCCCTTTTTGCAGCTCGGCCAGCACAGCTTTCGCATCGGCTTCCGTTTTGGTCTGAATCACGCTGTAGCGGTTGCGCTGCGGCTGAGTGAACTGATCCTTATGCTGGTCGTACCATGACTGAATCTCTTCGTCAGAGGCGCTCTCCTGCATGCTGGCGGCATCCATTTTGATATAGCTGACGCGGAACTGCTCCGGCGCCATAAAACGGGCCTGATTCTGCTGCCAGAAAGCGTTGATTTCCTCATCGCTGGCCGTCTGTTTTGCCGCCAGGGCATTCACGTTGATGGTCGCTTCGCGGACGACACGCTGCTGAGACACCAGCGCCGCCAGCTGATCGGACTCACCCGGCAGCATGAAGTCGGTACCCGCAATGGCGTTAATCAGCTGCTGTGTGGTCAGCTGGTTACGCAGCGCCTGAGCGTACTGATCGGTGGTCATCCCCATCTGGGCGACAATACCGCTGAAACGCTGGTTGTCGAACTTACCGTTCGTCTGGAAAGCCTGGGTCTGGAAGATCGCCTGCTTCACCTGCTCATCGCTGATGCTGAGGCCCAGCTCGCGGGCATACTGATCCAGAAGCGATTCATCGATCAGGCGGTTCAGCACCTGCTGGCGCATGGTTTTCATGTAGTTTTCGTTCGCCGCCAGCTCGGAGAACTGGTCGCCAAGCTGCTGCTGCATACGGTTACGTTCGCTGGCGACGGCGTTTTCAAACTGCCCACGGCCAATCTCCTGGCCATTCACTTTTGCGGCATAGTTTTTGCCACCGCCAATCAGGTAACCACTCACCCCGGTCAAAATGAACGAGACGATAATGATACCGAAAATAATCTTGAGCACGACGCTGTTGGCGGCCGTGCGTAGGTTGTCCATCATGGTGTAACAACGCTCCGCTGTAGATGACTTTAGCTCGCGCAGCATAGCACGTGATGGCCGCCGCGCGTGAGGACGTATTTTGACAAGAAAACAGGGTGATTGTCAGCCCACAAGTGGCGATAAACACACATAAAGTGGTCTGAAAAGGCAATAAAAAAGGCACATCTCACGATGCGCCCTTGTACTTCGTCACATTCCCTGACGGGAAAGCCGATCAGTTCACCGCGTCTTTCAGCGCTTTACCAGCACGGAAGCCCGGCACTTTTGCGGCAGCGATAGTAATTTCTTTACCTGTTTGTGGGTTGCGACCAGTACGGGCGGCACGTTCTTTAACAGCAAAGGTACCAAAACCTACCAGCGCAACGTCATCCCCAGCCTGCAGAGATTCAGTAACAGAAGCGATTAAAGCATCTAACGCACGTCCAGCTGCAGCTTTAGAAATGTCCGCACCCGCAGCAATTTTGTCAATCAGTTGAGATTTATTCACTGTTCTCTTCCTCTCTTTATAATTTATATCGCACCTGAGTCCTTCATAGTGCGACCGCGCAGCAGTTATATCAGGACTGTCATGCCCTTACAACAGCAGTTGTCGATGACCCCCCTGCCAGCGATCTAAGTTAGCTACACAAAAAAAGGCTGGCAAGTCCGAAATGACTTACCAGCCCTATTTTTATTAGCGCAATTTGCGCAGAATCACTATTTCGCGGTCACAACCTGCATGCCGAACGGTTCGTTCTGCAGCGCAAGTGTCAGAACTTCCTCGATTCGTTTCACCGGATGGATATCCAAATCGGCGATAACGTTATCTGGAATTTCTTCAAGGTCGCGTTTGTTCTCATCAGGAATCAGAACAGTCTTAATGCCGCCGCGATGCGCCGCCAGCAGTTTTTCCTTCAGACCGCCTATCGGCAGCACCTGACCACGCAGAGTGATTTCACCGGTCATCGCCACATCAGCGCGTACCGGGTTACCGGTCAGGCAGGAGACCAGCGCCGTACACATGGCAATACCCGCGCTAGGACCATCCTTCGGCGTCGCCCCTTCCGGAACGTGGACGTGAATATCACGCTTCTCGTAGAAGTCGGCGTTAATGCCCAGTTTGTCCGCCCGCGAACGCACCACGGTCAGCGCAGCCTGAATCGATTCCTGCATGACCTCACCCAGCGAACCGGTGTAGGTCAGCTTGCCTTTGCCTGGTACGCAGGCGGTTTCGATGGTCAGCAGATCGCCCCCCACCTCCGTCCACGCCAGACCGGTCACCTGACCGACGCGGTTCTCGCTATCGGCACGGCCATAGTCAAAGCGCTGTACGCCGAGATAATCATGCAGATTCTCACCGTTAATCTCGATGTGTTTCAGCGACTTATCCAGCAGCAGCTGTTTAACGGCTTTACGGCACAGCTTGGAGATTTCACGCTCCAGGCTACGAACCCCCGCTTCACGCGTGTAGTAACGAATAATGCCGATAATGGCGCTATCGTCGACGGTCAGCTCGCCTTTCTTCAGCGCGTTACGTTCGATCTGCTTCGGCAGCAGGTGACGCTTGGCGATGTTAAGCTTTTCATCTTCGGTGTAACCGGAGAGGCGAATCACTTCCATACGATCCAGCAGCGGCGCCGGAATGTTCATGGAGTTAGACGTCGCCACGAACATCACATCGCTGAGATCGTAATCCACTTCCAGATAGTGGTCGTTAAAGGCCACGTTCTGTTCCGGATCCAGCACCTCAAGCAACGCAGAAGCCGGGTCGCCGCGCATGTCGGAAGACATTTTGTCGATCTCATCCAGCAGGAACAGCGGGTTTTTCACCCCCACTTTCGCCATTTTCTGGATCAGTTTGCCCGGCATCGAGCCAATATAGGTCCGACGATGACCGCGAATTTCCGCTTCATCGCGCACGCCACCTAACGCCATACGTACGTATTTACGTCCGGTCGCTTTGGCGATGGATTGACCTAACGAGGTTTTACCTACCCCCGGCGGTCCCACCAGACAGAGGATTGGCCCCTTGATTTTATTCACCCGGCTCTGCACCGCGAGATATTCAAGGATGCGATCCTTCACGCGCTCCAGGCCATAGTGATCGGTATCGAGGATCTCCTGGGCCTGGCGCAGGTCTTTTTTGACCTTACTGCGCGCGTTCCACGGCACCTGCACCATCCAGTCGATGTAGCCACGCACGACGGTCGCTTCCGCAGACATCGGCGACATCATCTTCAGCTTCTGCAGTTCCGCTTCGGTTTTTTCTTTCGCCTCTTTCGGCATTTTCGCCGCGTCGATCTTACGCTTCAGCGCTTCGTTTTCGTCCGGGGCGTCGTCCATCTCGCCGAGTTCTTTCTGAATCGCTTTCATTTGCTCGTTCAGATAGTACTCGCGCTGGGATTTCTCCATCTGCTTTTTGACGCGGTTGCGAATACGCTTCTCAACCTGCAGCAGATCGATTTCCGATTCCATCATCGCCATCAGATATTCCAGACGTTCGTTGACGTCGGACATCTCAAGCACAGACTGCTTGTCAGCCAGCTTCAGCGGCATGTGCGCCGCGATGGTATCCGCCAGGCGTGCCGGATCGTCGATGCTGTTCAGCGACGTCAGCACTTCCGGTGGGATCTTTTTGTTCAGCTTGATATAGCCTTCAAACTGGCTGATAGCGGTGCGAACCAGCACTTCCTGCTCGCGTTCGTCAATCGCCGGCGAGTCGAGATACTCCGCTTTCGCCGAGAAATGTTCGCCATTATCAGACAGCGCAGAAATACGTGCACGCTGCAGCCCTTCGACCAGCACCTTCACGGTGCCGTCCGGCAGCTTCAGCATCTGCAAAATAGACGCCACGGTTCCAACGGTGAAAAGATCGTTTACACCCGGCTCATCCGTCGACGCTTCTTTCTGCGCAACCAGCATGATTTTTTTATCATGGTCCATGGCCGCTTCGAGGCAACGAATAGATTTTTCCCGCCCTACGAACAGGGGTATGACCATGTGCGGATAAACCACCACATCGCGCAATGGCAATACGGGGATTTCAATGCGTTCAGAACGCTCAGGATTCATAGAGCTCTCTCTTAGTTTAAAGTCCGCCAGGTAGCCGACGACGCCATACTCCACTGCATCGTCGTTAATATGTAATCCAGTATATGGGGATGTATTCCACACATTCAACGGCGGGAATGCAGGAAAAATAAAAGGGGAGATAAAATCCCCCCTTTTTGTTAACTGCTTGAGTGAAATGGTTAATTATTCACCAGATGCTTGCTGGGCTTCCGGTTTGCCGTAGATCAGCAGCGGTTTGCTCTGACCCTCGATAACCGACTCATCAATGACCACTTTTTCGACATCATCCATCGAAGGCAGGTCATACATGGTATCCAGCAGCGCCGCTTCCACAATCGAGCGCAGACCGCGGGCGCCGGTTTTACGCGCCATCGCTTTCTTGGCGATGGCGTCCAGCGCTTCGTCGCGGAATTCAAGCTCTGCGCCCTCAAGGCTAAACAGCGCCTGATACTGCTTGGTCAGGGCATTTTTCGGCTCTTTCAGGATCTGGATCAGGGCTTCTTCGCTCAGCTCATTCAGGGTCGCCACCACCGGCAGACGGCCAATGAATTCCGGGATCAGACCAAACTTGATCAGATCTTCCGGCTCGACCTGGGCCAGCAGCTCGCCTTCGCTCGCTTTGTCGGACTTCGCTTTTACCGTCGCGCCAAAACCAATGCCGGAGCCGGTTTCAACACGGTGGGAAATGACTTTGTCCAGGCCGGCGAACGCGCCGCCGCAGATAAACAGGATCTTGGAGGTATCAACCTGCAGGAACTCCTGCTGCGGATGTTTACGCCCGCCCTGCGGTGGAACGGCGGCGACGGTGCCTTCGATAAGCTTCAGCAACGCCTGCTGTACGCCTTCGCCGGAGACGTCGCGGGTAATCGACGGGTTATCGGATTTACGCGAAATTTTGTCGATTTCGTCGATATAAACGATGCCGCGCTGCGCTTTCTGCACGTCGTAGTCGCACTTCTGCAGCAGTTTCTGAATGATATTTTCGACGTCCTCACCCACATAACCCGCTTCGGTCAGGGTGGTGGCGTCTGCCATGGTAAACGGCACATCCAGCAGGCGCGCCAGCGTTTCCGCCAACAGCGTTTTACCGGAACCGGTCGGCCCGATCAGCAGAATGTTACTTTTACCCAGCTCTACGCCATTGCTGGTATCGCCATTGCGCAGACGTTTGTAGTGGTTGTATACCGCGACCGCCAACACTTTCTTCGCCTGTTCCTGACCGATGACATAGTCATCAAGGTGGTGGCGAATCTCGTGCGGCGTCGGCAACGCGCTGCGCTCGCGGTGCGGCGCAACTTCTTTAATCTCTTCGCGAATGATGTCGTTACATAAATCAACGCATTCGTCGCAGATATACACGGATGGCCCGGCGATCAGCTTACGCACTTCATGCTGGCTTTTGCCGCAAAAAGAGCAATACAACAATTTGCCCGATCCATCTTTGCGTTTATCTGTCATGAGTCCAAACCTCTTTTTAAGTTCTTTGTGCCGCACACGACGACGCAAATGCCATTCTCAGGCGCAAGCCGCCATATAGCGTTGTGCCGCCCTTCATTAGTATATACACAAAATCCTTCGCGCTACATCGAGGCGGTGGCAAAGCCTCCGGCCGCGAGCCTGCCCGGCAAGCGTCCGAAAAACTGCCAACCACCCGAAAAATCGCGGCGAGAAGGATGAAGCGTAAAGCGGCACCCTTGCGCCTCGGGCATCAATTACGATGGGTCAAAATAGAGTCGACCAGCCCGTACTCCACGGCTTCCGCAGCGGAGAGGAAGCGGTCACGCTCGGTGTCACGCTCAATCTGCTCAAGAGACTGGCCGGTATGATGCGCCATCAGCTCATTCATGCGTCCTTTCACCTTCAGGATTTCACGGGCGTGGATCTCAATATCCGTCGCCTGTCCCTGATAGCCGCCCAGCGGCTGGTGGATCATCACGCGGGAGTTCGGCAGGCAGAAGCGCTTGCCTTTCGCCCCGGCGGTCAGCAGAAACGCGCCCATAGAAGCGGCCTGCCCCATACAAATGGTGCTGACATCCGGCTTGATGAACTGCATGGTGTCATAAATCGACATCCCGGCGGTGATCACCCCGCCCGGAGAGTTAATGTACAGGTAAATGTCTTTTTCCGGGTTTTCCGCTTCCAGAAACAGCATCTGCGCCACGATCAGGTTTGCCATGTGGTCTTCGACCTGGCCGGTCAGAAAAATGACGCGTTCCTTAAGCAGACGGGAGTAGATATCAAAAGAACGTTCACCGCGTGAGGTCTGTTCAATGACCATCGGCACCAGGGCCATATGGGGTGCAAAGTTGTCTCGTTCGCCACTGTATGACATTTCCGTCTCCTGGAGTAATTTTAAAATACCTGCTGCACTGATTGTAACCTTACGGACGGATTATCAGCCACAGTTTCTATCCGCTGAACGCGTCACCGCCTCTTCAACACGCGTGCGATAGCGGATGCAGTTGCCTCCCCCGGTAATGGGGATGGTGTTGCCATATTTCAAGCATAACAAGCTTTTGCTGTAACGCTATCATGGTAAATGCGTTTTAGCACCGTGCCTGAGGCTATCATTATCTTAAAAAAAAACCCGCCGCCTTTCGGCAACGGGTTTTTGCTCGAACCTTAAACAATCGCGGCGAAATTACGCCTGCTGGTTCATCAGTTCGTTGAAGGAAGTGGCTTTTTCAGACACTTTGGCTTTCGCCAGCACAGCTTCAACAGCCTGCTCTTCCAGCGCCACGTTGCGCATGTTGTCCATCAGCTCTTTGTTCTTGCTGTAGAACTCAACCACTTCTGACGGATCTTCGTACGCAGAAGCCATCTCTTCGATCAGGCCTTTCACGCGCTCTTCGTCAGCTTTCAGCTCATTGGTGCGAATCACTTCGCCCAGCAGCAGACCGACAACAACGCGGCGTTTAGCCTGCTCTTCGAACAGCTCACGCGGCAGTTCCAGAGCCTGTTTCTCGTTGCCACCGAAACGCTGAGCAGCCTGACGACGCAGCACGTCGATTTCGCTGTCAATCAGGGCAGCCGGAACGTCGATCTCGTTGGCTTTAACCAGACCTTCGATAGCCTGAGACTTCACGCGGTTACGCACAGCGCCTTTCAGCTCGCGCTCCATGTTTTTACGCACTTCAGCGCGCAGGCCAGCGACGGAACCATCTTCAACGCCGAAACGTTTGATGAATTCTTCAGTCAGCTCCGGCAGTTCACGCTCTTCAACTTTTTTCAGGTTGATAACGAACTTAGCCGCTTTACCTTTCAGGTTTTCTGCGTGGTATTCTTCCGGGAAGGTCACGTCGATGGTGAACTCTTCGCCCGCTTTGTGGCCTTTGATACCATCTTCGAAGCCCGGGATCATGCGACCCTGGCCCATCGCCAGTACGAAGTCAGAGGCTTTGCCGCCTTCGAACTCTTCGCCGTCTACGGAACCGGTGAAGTCGATAGTGACGCGATCTTCAGCGTCAACGGCGCCGTCTTTGTCTTTCCAGGTCGCCTGCTGTTTGCGCAGGGTTTCCAGCATGGTGTCAACGTCAGCGTCGGTCACTTCAACAACCGGTTTTTCAACTTCGATCGCGTCCAGACCCTGCAGTTCAACTTCCGGATACACTTCGAACTCTACCGCGTAGGTGAAGTCTTCGCCCAGTTTGTATTCGCCCGGAACGTAGTTCGGCGCACCGGCCGGATTGATTTTCTCTTTGATGATCGCGTCAACGAAATGACGGCTCATCAGGTCGCCCAGCACGTCCTGGCGAACGGATGCGCCATAACGCTGAGCAACAACATTCATCGGCACTTTGCCTTTACGGAAGCCGTCAATGCGAACTTTTTTCGCTACGTTGACCAGCTCGCTTTTGACAGCATTCTCGATGCTGTCAGCGGCGATAGTAATCGTTACACGGCGCCCAAGGCCCTGAGTGGTTTCAACTGAAACTTGCATCTTGTTACCTCAAAAAAATCACAGTGCTCGGTCAACTCTGGAAGCGCGTGTAGGTGGCTTCGCAGAACCGGGATGCCCTCTTCAAATCAGAAACACATTCCCTGTCGTCAGAATCATCCCGAAGACATTCATATATAAGACGCGGCATTATAGCGGCATCACTTTTGTGAGTCGAGAACGGTTGTCGCCCACTGCTGCGGCATTTTTCACATTTCCCGCTCAAATTTGTCCGCAAAAGCGCTCACTTTGCGCATTTTCCAGGCAAAACAAAACGGCCCGTAGGCCGTTTTTGCTAAATCTGCAAGCAACATACTGGAAAAGCGCCAGCGGTTGCAAATGGGATTTCTAGGCGATACTCCCCGCACCGCGGCAAGGCGGCGAGGCGAAAACCGTATCCTGTAATGCTTCCCACTCTTTTATCGTGTAGGTGTGCAGCGCCAGGGCATGCACCGTATTCGACAGCTCCTCGGTTAGCGTGCCGTAGATCATACGGTGGCGATTGAGGAAACGCTCGCCAGTGAAGCGATCGCTCACTAACACCACTTTAAAATGACTTTCAGAGCCCGCTGGGACGTTGTGACGATAACTTTCATCCACGACTTCGAGATACATCGGGTCGAACGCTGCTCTAAGTTTTGCTTCGATCTGTTCACGTATCATCATGAATTTTCTCCTCCGACAACGCTGAGATGCCGCCACTCCATTTAAATGTTAGCCGCTTTTACCGCTTCCATTAGGAGAAAACAACAAAAAATTAGCATTGTTCTGATATTTTCATTCAAAAGTATCACGTTTACTGGCTCTGGTCGCCAGAACTGCCGGGGAAAGAGCGATTAACCGTGGCGGGACGCTCAGAAAACCGCCAGGGCGATGGATTTACACGCGTTGCCACTTCCCCTTGCCGTTGGCAATGCTATGATGGCGGTAATTTTCCTTATAACAACACCATGCGTTGAGACCTGAACATGCTTAAGAAGATCCTTTTCCCGTTGGTCGCCATGTTTATGCTGGCAGGATGCGCCACGCCGCCGACCACCATTGAAGTATCGCCGAAAATCACGCTGCCGCAGCAGGATCCGAGCCTGATGGGCGTGACCGTCAGCATCAACGGCGCCGATCAGCGTCCGGACCAGGCGCTGGCGAAAGTCACGCGCGACAATCAGCAGGTCACCCTCACCGCCTCGCGCGATCTGCGCTTCCTGCTGCAGGAAGTGCTGGAGAAACAGATGACCGCTCGCGGCTACATGATTGGCCCGAACGGTGCGGTCGATCTGCAGATTATTGTCAATAAACTCTACGCTGACGTCTCCCAGGGCAACGTGCGCTACAACATCGCCACGAAAGCCGATATCGCCATCATCGCCACCGCGGCAAACGGCACGAAGATGACCAAAAACTACCGCGCCAGCTATTCCGTTGAAGGCGCCTTCCAGGCCTCGAACAAGAACATCGCTGATGCCGTCAACAGCGTCCTGACCGATACCATCGCCGATATGGCGCAGGACACCAGCATCCACGATTTCATCAAGCAAAACGCGCGTTAATGCCACCACGAACCCGGCCGCGGCCGGGTTCGTGCTTTATGCTATGTCCAGTCACTACTTACGCATTTTTCAACAGCCGAAATCAGCGATTTTGCTGATCCTCGGTTTCGCCTCAGGCCTGCCGCTGGCCCTCACCTCCGGTACCCTGCAGGCCTGGATGACAGTGGAAAATATCGATCTGAAAACGATCGGTTTTTTCTCACTCGTCGGCCAGGCCTATGTCTTTAAATTTCTCTGGTCCCCGCTAATGGACCGCTATACGCCGCCGTTTCTTGGACGTCGTCGCGGTTGGCTGCTGACTACCCAGGTCCTGCTCCTGCTGGCTATCGCGGCGATGGGCTTTCTTGAGCCTGTCTCCCAGCTCCGCTGGATGGCGGCGCTGGCGGTGGTGATCGCCTTCTGCTCGGCGTCACAGGATATTGTGTTCGACGCCTGGAAAACCGACGTTCTGCCAGCGGAAGAGCGCGGCGCTGGCGCCGCGATCAGCGTGCTGGGTTATCGCCTCGGGATGCTGGTATCCGGGGGGCTGGCACTGTGGCTTGCCGACCGCTATCTCGGCTGGCAGGGGATGTACTGGCTGATGGCGGCGCTGCTGGTGCCGTGCATCATCGCCACACTGCTGGCGCCCGAGCCGAGCGACGTTATCCCGGTTCCCAGATCGCTGGAGCAGGCGGTCGCCGAACCGCTGCGCGATTTTTTCGGTCGCAATAACGCCTGGCTGATTCTGCTGCTCATCGTCCTTTATAAGCTGGGCGATGCGTTTGCCATGAGCCTGACCACCACCTTCCTCATCCGCGGCGTCGGTTTTGACGCCGGCGAAGTGGGGATGGTGAACAAAACCTTAGGCCTGTTTGCCACCATTCTCGGCGCCCTGTACGGCGGGGTCCTGATGCAGCGGCTGACGCTGTTTCGGGCGCTGCTGATCTTCGGTGTGCTGCAGGGGGTCTCCAACGCTGGCTACTGGCTGCTGTCGATTACCGATAAGCACCTCTATTCCATGGCAACCGCCGTGTTCTTTGAAAACCTGTGCGGGGGAATGGGGACGGCGGCGTTTGTCGCGCTGCTGATGACGCTGTGCAATAAATCCTTTTCCGCTACCCAGTTCGCGCTGCTCTCTGCGCTGTCCGCGGTCGGCCGCGTGTACGTTGGGCCGATCGCCGGCTGGTTTGTCGAGGCCCACGGCTGGTCGACGTTCTATCTCTTCTCGGTCGTCGCGGCGGTGCCGGGGATTGCCCTGCTGCTGCTGTGCCGGCAAACGCTTGAGCATACCCAACGCACAGCAAGCTTTATGCCGCGAAGCGAATACCCGCAAGCCTATGCGCTGGCGTTAAGGATCCTGGCGCTGGGCTGCCTGCTGCTGGCGGTATGGCTGGTACTGCTGATCATGAACGCCCTGGATTACACCGCCTTCTCTTTCCTGTCCGGTCTGCTGGAGGTTGCGGCGCTGACTGCGGTGGGCGGTATTTTGTTCGGCGGTCTGCTCGACTACCTGGCGCTGCGTAAAACTCGCCTGATTTAAGGAAGCTGCATCATTATTAGCCGTTGTAATTACGAAACGTAATTATAACGGCTTATTAACGCTTTTATATTGCCCGCCGCGCTATTTGTTGTTTTGTGCGTTTTTGATTTCTGGAAATTATTGACAGTTTTCATTCGATTCTTTAAATAATTTAACCGATTCAGCTACGGCGATTTTATTTTAGGTTTTCACAATGTCTTTTATTTGATAATTAAATGTTAAACAATTGTTCTAATTTTTGGGTGGTTATGCCCATTCGCCGCTAAGTACTCCTTTTCTTATCCCTTTCGTTATCAATCCCACGAAAATCAGGCTTTGCAAGCGATTACGTAACACTACGTAACATATGTGACAAACCAAGCAGAAGCCGCTAACACAGAACTGACAGAGATCCAATCATGTTTACAGTAATGCAACCTTACCGTAAAATGCCCGTACACTTTAAACGCCACCAGATCCCGTGGAATTGAGGTCGTTCAATGAGACTCAGGAAATACAATAAAAGTTTGGGATGGATGTCATTAATCGCAAGTACTGTATTACTCAGTGGTTGTGATTCTGCACTCCTTGACCCAAAAGGACAGATTGGACTGGAGCAACGCTCTTTGATTCTGACGGCCTTCGGCCTGATGATGATTGTCGTTATTCCCGCCGTCTTGATGGCAGTAGGATTTGCCTGGAAGTATCGCGCGAGCAATAAAGATGCGAAGTATAGCCCGAACTGGTCACACTCCAACAAAGTGGAAGCTGTGGTCTGGACGGTACCTATTCTGATCATCCTGTTCCTGGCCGTTCTGACCTGGAAAACCACTCACGCACTGGAGCCAAGCAAACCGCTTGCCCACGACGAGAAACCAATCACCATCGAAGTCGTTTCGATGGACTGGAAGTGGTTCTTTATCTATCCGGAACAGGGTATTGCTACCGTTAACGAAATCGCCTTCCCGGCGAACGTACCGGTACACTTCAAAGTGACCTCTAACTCGGTGATGAACTCGTTCTTCATTCCGCGCTTAGGTAGCCAGATTTACGCAATGGCCGGGATGCAGACTCAACTGCACCTCATTGCTGACGAAGCTGGTACTTATGACGGTATCTCCGCTAGCTACAGTGGCCCGGGCTTCTCAGGTATGAAGTTCAAAGCGATTGCTACTCCGGATCGTGCAACCTTCGATCAGTGGGTTGAAAAAGCCAAACAGTCGCCGAACTCCATGGACTCCATGGCCGCGTTCGATAAAGTGGCTGTGCCTAGCGAATACAACAAAGTGGAATACTTCTCTAACGTGAAGCCGGATCTGTTCAAAGATGTTGTGAACAAATTCATGTCTCACGAGAGCATGAACATGTCCAAACCTGAAGGCGAGCACGCTGCTCACGACGGGATGGAAGGCATGGACATGAGCCACGCGGAAACCGCTCACTAAGGGGCCGAGGAAGAAAACGATGTTCGGAAAACTTACACTGGATGCAGTGCCCTACCACGAACCCATTATCGTGGTTACGGTGGCTGCGATTATCATTGGGGGACTGGCGCTTCTGGCTGCCATCACTTACTTCGGTAAGTGGTCCTACCTGTGGAACGAGTGGCTGACTTCTGTCGACCACAAACGTCTCGGTATCATGTACGTTATCGTGGCAATCGTCATGCTGCTGCGTGGCTTTGCTGATGCCGTTATGATGCGTAGCCAGCAGGTGCTGGCCTCGGCCGGGGAAGCAGGCTTCCTGCCGCCTCATCACTACGATCAGATCTTTACCGCCCACGGCGTTATCATGATCTTCTTCGTGGCGATGCCGTTCGTTATCGGTCTGATGAACCTGGTGGTTCCGCTTCAGCTCGGCGCGCGCGACGTGGCCTTCCCGTTCCTCAACAACCTGAGCTTCTGGTTCACCGTTGTGGGCGTGATTCTGGTTAACCTGTCTCTGGGCGTCGGTGAGTTCGCGCAGACCGGTTGGCTGGCCTATCCGCCGCTGTCGGGAATTGAATACAGTCCTGGCGTAGGGGTCGATTACTGGATTTGGGCGCTGCAGCTCTCCGGTATCGGTACTACCCTGACCGGTATTAACTTCTTCGTGACCATTATCAAGATGCGCGCCCCGGGCATGACCATGTTCAAGATGCCGGTATTCTCCTGGGCATCTCTGTGCGCTAACATCCTGATTATCGCCTCTTTCCCAATTCTGACCGTCACCATCGCGCTGCTGACCCTGGATCGTTACCTGGGCACCCATTTCTTTACCAACGATATGGGTGGCAACATGATGATGTACATCAACCTGATTTGGGCCTGGGGTCACCCGGAAGTGTACATCCTGGTTCTGCCGGTGTTCGGGGTCTTCTCCGAAATCGCCGCGACCTTCTCGCGTAAGCGTCTGTTCGGTTACACCTCTCTGGTGTGGGCAACCGTCTGTATTACCGTTCTGTCGTTCATCGTTTGGCTGCACCACTTCTTCACCATGGGTGCTGGCGCGAACGTAAACGCCTTCTTCGGTATTACTACCATGATTATCGCGATCCCGACCGGGGTTAAGATCTTCAACTGGCTGTTCACCATGTATCAGGGTCGCATCGTCTTCAACTCAGCGATGATGTGGACTATCGGCTTTATCGTGACCTTCTCCGTCGGTGGGATGACTGGCGTGCTGCTGGCGGTACCGGGCGCGGACTTCGTTCTGCATAACAGCCTGTTCCTGATCGCGCACTTCCATAACGTTATCATCGGCGGCGTAGTATTCGGTTGCTTCGCAGGTCTGACCTACTGGTGGCCGAAAGCCTTTGGCTTCACCCTGAACGAAACCTGGGGCAAACGCGCTTTCTGGTTCTGGATCATCGGCTTCTTCGTGGCGTTTATGCCGCTGTACGTGCTGGGCTTCATGGGTATGACCCGTCGTCTGAGCCAGCAGATCGATCCGCAGTTCCACCCGATGCTGGTTGTTGCAGCTTGCGGTGCAGCGCTGATCGCCTGCGGTATCCTGTGCCAGCTGATTCAGTTCTACGTGTCTATTCGCGACCGCGATCAGAACCGTGACCTGACCGGTGACCCATGGGGTGGTCGTACGCTGGAGTGGGCAACCTCTTCTCCACCGCCGTTCTATAACTTCGCTATCGTTCCTCAGGTTCACGAGCGTGATGCCTTCTGGGAAATGAAAGAGAAAGGTGAAGCGTACAAACAGCCTGCTCACTATGAAGAAATTCATATGCCGAAAAACAGCGGCGCCGGCATCGTCATTGCCGCCTTCGCTACGGTATTTGGTTTCGCCATGATCTGGCATATCTGGTGGATGGCGATTGCCAGCTTCATCGGCATCGTAGCGACCTGGATTATTAAGAGCTTTGACGAGGACGTGGATTACTACGTACCGGTTGCAGAAGTCGAAAAACTGGAAAAACAGCATTTCGATGAGATTAACAAAGCAGGGCTGAAAAATGGCAACTGATACTCTTGCGCATACTGCCCACGCGCATGAACACGGGCACCATGATACAGGACCGATGAAGGTATTCGGTTTCTGGATCTACCTGATGAGCGACTGCATCATCTTCGCTACGCTGTTTGCTACCTATGCCGTTCTGGTGAACGGCACAGCCGGCGGACCGACGGGCAAAGATATTTTCGAACTGCCGTTCGTTCTGGTTGAAACCGCACTGCTGCTGTTCAGCTCCATCACCTACGGCATGGCGGCTATCGCCATGTACAAAAACAACAAGAGCCAGGTGGTTTCCTGGCTGGCGTTGACCTGGTTGTTTGGCGCTGGCTTTATCGGGATGGAAATCTATGAATTCCATCACCTGATCATGGAAGGCTTCGGTCCGGATCGTAGCGGTTTCCTGTCGGCGTTCTTCGCGCTGGTCGGCACCCACGGTCTGCACGTGACCTCTGGCCTTATCTGGATGGCGGTGCTGATGTTCCAGGTTTCACGTCGTGGCCTGACTAGCACTAACCGCACGCGTATCCTGTGCCTGAGCCTGTTCTGGCACTTCCTGGACGTCGTGTGGATCTGCGTGTTCTCGGTTGTCTATCTGATGGGGGCGATGTAATGAGTCATTCTACCGATCATAGCGGCGCTTCTCACGGCAGCGTGAAGAGCTACATGACAGGATTTATCCTGTCCATCATCCTGACGGTCATTCCGTTCGCCATGGTGATGAGTGGCTCCGCCTCGCATGCGGTTATCCTTGGCACCATTCTGGTGACCGCTGTGGTGCAGATCGTGGTACACCTCGTGTACTTCCTGCATATGAACAGCAAGTCCGATGAAGGCTGGAACCTGACCGCATTTATCTTCACCGTAATCATCATTGCGATCGTGGTTGTCGGCTCCATCTGGATTATGTGGAACCTGAACTACAACATGATGATGCACTAAGAGCGGCGAGTATGTTTAAGCAATACCTGCAAGTAACGAAACCAGGCATTATTTTTGGCAACCTGATCTCCGTGATCGGCGGTTTCCTGTTGGCCTCCAAAGGCCACATCGACTATCCGCTGTTCGTCTGGACGCTCCTTGGAGTATCCCTGGTGGTCGCCTCGGGTTGTGTATTCAACAACTACATCGACCGGGACATCGATCGTAAGATGGAACGGACGAAAAACCGGGTGCTGGTCAAAGGGCTGATCTCGCCAGAAGCTTCGCTGGTGTACGCCACCTTGCTGGGTATTGCTGGCTTCATGCTGCTGTGGTTCGGCGCAAATCCGCTGGCCTGCTGGCTGGGGGTGATGGGGTTCGTGGTTTATGTCGGCGTCTACAGCCTGTACATGAAACGCCACTCCGTCTATGGCACGCTGATTGGCTCACTCTCCGGCGCCGCGCCGCCGGTGATTGGCTACTGCGCGGTCACCGGTGATTTCGACAGCGGTGCGGCGATCCTGCTGGCTATCTTTAGCCTGTGGCAAATGCCTCACTCCTACGCCATCGCGATTTTCCGCTTTAAGGATTATCAGGCGGCGAACATTCCGGTGCTGCCGGTGGTGAAAGGCATTTCGGTCGCCAAAAACCATATTACGCTGTACATCGTTGCCTTTGCCGTGGCGACCCTGATGCTCTCGCTGGGCGGCTACGCCGGGTATAAATACCTGGTCGTGGCGGCAGCGGTCAGCGTCTGGTGGCTGGGCATGGCGCTGCGTGGCTATAAAGTGGCCGATGACAAAGTCTGGGCGCGTAAGCTGTTCGTCTTTTCCATCGTCGCCATCACCGCGCTGTCCGTGATGATGTCCGTTGACTTTATGGTGCCGGATTCACATAGTCTGCTGGCTTACGTGAGATAATCTCCCACTCCAGTGCGATATAAAGCCCCGTTTTTACGGGGCTTTTTCTTTTCTGCTTCCTCACCGCTTTCTTTCTCATTTCATACTCCCCTCCCCTCTTCCGGCCGTTTACGCTGCTCTCCTGCCAAAAAATGAGTAAAAAATGAGCTAATACACAGCGGACCTGACTCGCGCTGTGCACGACAGCAGTGCTACCTTTTGCACCGGGTTTACCCACCCATTTGGAAAATCATTACTACAAGGAATTGCAATGAAAGAGTTAACACTAAACGAAATGGAGTACATCTCCGGTGGCTTTAACCTGTTCGGCGCGGCCAGCGGCTTCGCCAGCTTTGTTGCCAACTCGGGCGTCGGCTTCACCTCTTTTGTTCTCACCTCCGGCAGCGCGTTTGCCTCCTTCGTCGGCGACAGCGCGATGGCGTTTGGTTCCTTCCTGACCGGGCAGTCAAACTGGGAAACCTTTGTGACCACTGGTAGCGAAAACTGGGGAAACTTTGTCCTCACCGCTGGCAAAAACTGGAACATCTTCGTAGATAACGCCGCCAGCAACTGGAACAGCTTCCTGAACAACGCGTCGGCGTAAGCAACATCTTTGAGGGCAGCGCATCTGCTGCCCTGTTTAGCTCACCAGCATCGCCTGCGCGCTGTAGAGCAGATCGAGATGGTCGTGACATAACGCTTCCAGCGATGTGCGCGATTGATGGCTGGTCAGACTCAGCGCGCCCCACCAGGTTCCTTCCCTGTCAGTTAACGGCACCGCCAGCACCAGCATGCCAATCTCAAACTCCTGTTCAATGGTGGCATAACCCTGGCGCCGCACCTGGGCGATTTTCTCCATCAGCAACGCGACGTCGGTCACCGTATAGGGCGTGCGTTGTTCCCGGGTAATACGCTGCAGAACCGCCTCGCACTCAGCTTCCGGCAGCGAAGCCAGCCATAACCGTCCCCCGGCGGTACAGAAGATGGGCACCCGCTCCCCAAGCCGAACCGACGTGGAGTTAAACGGCGTATGCCGGCTGCGGGCGATATAGACCAGCTCATCTTCATCCACCACCCCTACCGAGGCGTGCTCCTCGGTCCGGCTGGCGATGTATTCGACAATCGGCCGCACCATGCGGGGAAACTGCGCCGAATCGACGTAGGCCTGACCAAGCCGCAGCGTCTTCGGGGTAAGCCAGTAATAACGCCCATCGGTTTGCAGATAGCGCTCATGCAGCAGCGTCAGCAGAAAACGCCGCGCGGCGCTTTGCGTCAGGCCGCTCATTTTCGCCGCCTGGGCGACGGTGAGTTTTGGGCAGGTTTTGGAAAAAAGCTGGATTAACGCCAGCCCTTTTTGTAAACCGACGATCAGATCGCGTGGATGAATAGTGTTTTGCATATTCGCTCACATTTTTGCAACATCATTATCGATTTCCTGCGATTATCGCAGCGATCGTGCGATTAACAACCGACATGTCCGAATTCTGCGTTGTCGCTCCCAGCTTCCACTGAAATACTTTCACAACATTCATTTAACAAATGAGGTTTGAAATGGTCAGTGGAACTACCCAGGTTGTCGCCGTGATTGGTCATCCGATCGCGCAGGTCAAATCACCGGATAACTTCAACCGCTACTTTGCTGAACAGCACATGGACAGCGTCATGATCCCGGTGGATATCGCCCCGGACGCGGTAGTCGACTACCTCAACGCTCTGCGTGGCTGGCAGAACATGACCGGCGTGCTGGTGACGGTGCCGCATAAGCAGCGCGCCGCCGCGCTGGTCGACGAGCTCACCCCCCGCGCCCGCCGACTCAACGCCATCAATGTGATCCGCAAATTGGCGGATGGCCGTTTGCAGGGCGATATGCTGGACGGCGTCGGCTTTCAGCTCGCCGCCGAGGCGCAGGGTTTTCAGCCGGCAGGTAAGCAGGCGCTGCTCTCCGGCTGCGGCGGCGTCGGCAGCGCCATCGCCTGGGGACTGTGCGAGGCGGGGATCCGTCAGCTGGCCCTGCACGATCAAAACCCGACCACCCGGCAACGCCTGCATGACCTTCTGGCTGAGGCCTTCCCGGCGGTACAACTGAGCGCGCTGCCGGACACCCTTCACGGCGTCGATCTATTGGTTAATGGCTCGCCGGCCGGCATGGCCGGATTTGATGAGCTGCCCCTGCCGCAGGCGCTGCTGGATACGCTCGACAGCGCCACCCACGTGGCTGATGTTGTCACCGCCCCGGTGATGACGCCGTTGCTCACTTTCGCCGCCGCCCGCGGCTGCCGGGTGCAGACCGGGCCGGAAATGGCGCTGGCGCAGATGACGCTGATGGGCCAGTTTATCGGCGCCATCCCGCCGGCGCAGGGAGCGGCAGCATGAAGAGCTGGGATGTGATCGTCATCGGCAGCGGCGCCGCTGGCTTTGCCGCCGCGGTCACCGCCAGCTGCAAAGGGCTGTCGGTGCTGATGCTGGAGAAAGCCGGCCAGTTCGGCGGCACCTCGGCTATCTCCGGTGGCGCCGTGTGGCTGCACGATACCGATCAGGCGCGTGCGGCGGGTAAAAGCGGCAGCGCCGAGGCGATGAAAACCTACCTGCGGACCATTATCGGCGAGAGCCAGTACCGTGAAGATCTCGCCGAAGCGTTTGTTAGCGCCGGGCGTGAGGCGCTGGCCTTTCTCGAGCGCGAGGGGGCGGTGAAATATAGCCTGCGCCCGCTCTCCCCTGATTACTATCCGGATGAACCCGGCGCGGTCGACGTCGGTCGTGCGCTGGAGGTGGTGGAGTATGACGGTCGTGAACTGGGGGACGCGTTTCGCGACCTGCGTTCGCCGCCGCCGGGGATGTTGCTGTTTGGCGGGATGATGGTCAACCGCGTCGACATTCAACATTTTCTCGACATGCGGCGCTCGCTACGCTCCCTGGCCCATTGCACCCGGCTACTGCTGCGCTACGCCCGCGACCGGGTGAAGTACCCTCGCGGCACCCGCCTGGCGATGGGCAATGCGCTGATAGCCCGCATGGCGACAACGGCGCTGCGTAAAGGCATGAACCTGCGGCTGAATGTCAATGTTCTGGCGCTGTGCGAAGCGCAAGGCGCGGTCCGCGGGGTGGAGATTGAGTATCAGGGGCAAAGAGAGACGCTGCACGCCCGCCGCGGGGTGGTGCTGGCCGCAGGCGGCTTTGCCGCGGGCGCGCTGGCGGCGCGCTATCGGCCACATACCCGCGAACACTTCACCATGTCGCCGCCGGCCAACGATGGCGCCGCGCTGCATCTCGCGGCGGCGCTTAACGCTCGCGAGGGAGCCGATCGGGCCTCCAACTTTTTCTGGGCGCCAGTATCGGTGCTGACCCGGGCCGACGGCAGCGAGGAGCGCTTCCCCCATCTGGTAACCGACCGGGCCAAACCGGGCGTGATTGCCGTCAATCAGCGGGCGGTACGCTTCGTCAACGAGTCTAACTCCTATCACCATTTCGCCAGCGCAATGCAGGATGCAGCGGAAAATGCCCCCTGCTTTTTACTCTGCGACGCCCAGGCGATGAAGCGTTACGGCCTCGGGCTGGCACGCCCGGCGCCGGTCAATAATGACGCCCTGATCGCCGCCGGCTATCTGTACAAAGCCGACACCCTGGAGACGCTGGCGCAACAGCTTGGTCTGGATGCCCAAACGCTGAGCGAGACGGTTGCCCGCTACAACCGCGACGCCGCGCAGGGCGTGGATCGGGAATTTGCTAAAGGCGGCAACAGCTATAACCGGGCGATGGGCGATCCGGGCCATCAGCCTGACGCCTGTAACGCCCCCCTGCTCAGCGCGCCGTTCTATGCCATCAAACTTTATACCGGCGATCTGGGGACGTCGCGGGGCCTGGTCACCACCGCCGATGCGCAGGTCGTCAACGCGGAAGGAAAACCCATCGCGGGGTTGTACGCGGTGGGAAATGACATGGATTCGCTGATGGCCGGCACCTACCCGGGTCCCGGCATCACCCTCGGCCCGGGGCTGACGTTTGGCTACCTCGCCGCCTGCCATCTGGCACAACACTCCCCCCACTAATCAGGAAAACATCATGATCTACGAAAAACGCACGTACACCATCAATCCGTTGAAAATGGCCGACTGGCTGGCGCTGTACCAAAGCGATGCCCTGGCGGTGCAGACCGACCATCTCGGCAAACTGATCGGTTTCTTTTTTACCGAGATCGGCGTGGTCAATCAGGTGGTGCACATCTGGGCTTATGAAAGCCTGGACGATCGCCTGGTGCGCCGCGCGCGAATGGCGCAGGACGAACGCTGGCAGACCTTTTCGCGGAAAAATCGCGAACTGGCCGCCGTTGAACGCCTGGAGTCGGTGCTGATGCGCCCCACCGCTTTTTCACCATTGCAGTAAGGAGTCCATCATGAGCAGGCCTGTGAAGGTGGATGTGCTGGTGGTCGGCTCCGGCGCGGCGGGACTCTCTGCCGCGGTCACCGCGGCCATGCACGGCGCCAGCGTCATGGTGGCGGAGAAAGCGTCGGTGCTCGGCGGGACCAGCGCCTGGTCCGGCGGCTGGCTGTGGATCCCCCGCAACCCGCTGGCGCGGGCGGAGGGCATCGACGAAGCGGCTGACGCCCCGCTGACCTATCTGCAGCATGAGATGGGGGGCGAAGTTGCTGACGTTCGCCTGCAGACCTTCCTGCGCCACGGGCCGGAGATGGTGGATTTTTTTCATCACAGGACGGCAGTGCAGTTTCTCTCAGGCAGTGCCATGCCGGACTTTCACGCGTCGCCGGGTGCGGCGAGCGGTGGGCGGTCGGTCACCGCTCAGCCCTACGATGGCCGTCAGCTCGGCGACTGGCTCCACCGACTGCGTCCGCCGCTGGAGACCATCAGCCTTGCCGGGATGGGCATCGCCGGCGGCGCGGATATGGCGCATTTTTTCAATGCCACCCGCTCGCCGCGCTCCGCGCTGTATGCCGTCCGCCGCCTGCTGCGCCACGGCTGGCAGCGGCTGCGCGCCGGACGAGGGCAGCATCTGGTCAATGGCAATGCGCTGATCGCCCGTCTGCTGCGATCCGCCCTCGACGCCGGAGTGCGTTTTCAGCTCAATGCCCCGGTGGTCCGGCTGCTGCAGGGTCCGAAGGGCGTGTCCGGCGCGGTGCTGCGCAGCGACGGTGGGGAGATTCACGTCGAAGCAGGGGCCGTGGTGCTGGCCTGCGGCGGTTTTCCCCACGATCGGCAGCGGCTGGCGCAGGTGGTGCCCCACGCGGCGGAGGGTTACGGCCATTTTTCCGCCGCACCACCGGACAATCAGGGCGAGGGGATCAGGCTTGGCGAATCCGTCGGCGGCCAGTTCGACACCCGCCTGCGCCACCCGCTGGCCTGGGCGCCGGTGTCCCGCGTCACCCTGGCCAGCGGCCAGCAGCTGATGTTTCCCCACCTGGTGGAACGCGCCAAGCCTGGGGTGATCGCTGTCCTGCCCAGCGGCAAACGCTTTGTTAACGAGGCCGACTCTTATCATGATTTTATCGCCGCCCTGCTGGCGGCCACCCCCGCGGGCGACACACCGCAGGCCTGGCTGCTGGCCGATCGTCGCGCGCTGCGTCGCTACGGTCTGGGTCATGCCAGACCGTTCCCGTTCACCCCCACCGCCTGGCTGCGTACCGGTTACCTGCTGCGGGGAAACACGCTGGGGGAGCTGGCGAAGCAGTGCGCCATCGACGCCAATGCGCTGGCGGAAACCGTTGAACGCTTTAACCACTTCGCCAGCACTGGCGAAGACGTCGATTTTCACCGCGGGGCATCAGCCTATAACCGCGCTCAGGGTGACCATCAGGTGACGCTCGGACCGCTGCGCGAAGGGCCGTTTTACGCGGTGCGCATTCTGCCCGGCTCGCTGGGCACCTTCAGCGGACTGCAAACCGACGAACACGCCCGGGTGCTGGATGGACAGCAGCAGCCGATACCGGGCCTGTTCGCCATCGGCAACGACATGTCGAGCGTGATGCGCGGCTATTACCCCAGCGGAGGGATAACCCTCGGACCCGCCATGACCTTCGGCTATCTGGTGGGTAAAAATCTGGCGGAAAACACAATAAAAACAAAGCAATAAACGACCAGGGACGGCAATACCCATAACTATCTTCACCTGCAACTGTACCGGAGCCCTTTATGAACATGCGTACCCTATCGCTCGCCGCGCTGACCCTGCTCGATGTCCCTCCCCCCGAACAGGTGCGGATAGCGGCCAGAACCGGTTTTACCCACGTTGGTCTGCGGCTGCTCCCCGCCACACCGGCCGACCCGGACTACGACATGCTGGGCGATACCCCCGCCGTCCGCGCGACGCTGTCTGCGCTGATGGAAACCGGCATCCGCGTCTCAGACGTGGAGATCGTCCGCCTGACCCCCGGGTTTACCCTCGACGATCGGCTGCAGCGGTTTATGGAGACTGCGGCGCGTCTTGGCGCCGGACAGGTGTTAGTCGCCGGCAATGATGACAACCTTCAGCGCAGCGCCGACAACCTGGCTATCCTCGCCGCGGCCGGTCGCCCCTATGGGCTGACCATGAACCTTGAGCCGATGCCCTGGACCCAACTGCGCACTATCGCCGATGCGCAGGCGATGATCGCCGCCAGCGGGCGGGAGGATATCGGCATCCTGGTGGACGCCCTTCATTTCTGGCGCGCGGGAGAATCGCTCGCCGCCCTCTCCAGCCTGCCCGCGCATCGTCTCAACTATATGCAGCTCTGCGATGGCGCGGCGCAGAGGCCGGAGAGCGAACAGGAACTCATC
The DNA here is from genome assembly GCF_001808325.1 of Klebsiella sp. HMSC16C06. Taxonomy (NCBI): domain Bacteria; kingdom Pseudomonadati; phylum Pseudomonadota; class Gammaproteobacteria; order Enterobacterales; family Enterobacteriaceae; genus Klebsiella; species Klebsiella sp. HMSC16C06. The sequence goes on along the minus strand of NZ_KV792988.1, from coordinate 161,537 downwards.
CGCCAGGCCCGCTCGGCGCGCAACGTGCCAGGGGAAGGCGGTCTGGATCTGCACGGTCTAATGTCGGCCCTGCCGGCAACGCTGCCGGTCTCCCTCGAAGTGCCGCTCGACGGCGAGCAGGGCGCCTTGCCGCCGCTCCAGCGGGCGCAATTACTGTTCAATGCCGCGCAGCCCTACCTGCGCTCCTGCGCATAAGGAATACGCTATGACACAGACTCAACGCCTGGATGTCAGAGAGTTAATAAACCGTAACCCGCTGAGCCGCTTTCAAAAGCAGATCATTTTTCTCGGTTTTTGCGTTATCGCTCTCGATGGTTTTGATATCGCGATCATGGGGTTTATCGCCCCGACGCTAAAGCTGGAATGGGGGGTAAGCAACCACCAGCTAGGCGTGGTGATCAGCGCCGCGCTGATCGGCCTCGCGCTGGGCGCGATTTTCTCTGGCCCGCTCGCCGACTGGCTGGGGCGCAAGAAAATCATTATCAATAGCGTCTTTTTCTTCGGCTTCTGGACCATCGCCACCGCCTTCTCGCACAACATTGAACAGATGATGTTTTTCCGCTTTATGACCGGCCTGGGGTTGGGCGCCGCGATGCCGAACATCGGGACGCTGGTGTCGGAGTACGCTCCGGAACGCCAGCGTTCATTTATTATTACCGTCATCTTTTGCGGCTTCACCTTCGGCGCGGCGGCAGGAGGATTCTCAGCATCGTGGCTGATCCCGCAGTTTGGCTGGCACTCGCTGATGGCGCTCGGCGGCATTCTGCCGCTGCTGTTTGCCCCGCTGCTTATCTGGCTGCTGCCGGAGTCGGTTCGTTTTCTGGTGATCAAACAAGCGCCAGCGGCGCGCATTCGCGCCATTCTTAACCGTCTCTATCCCGGACAAATCAGCGACAACGTGACGTTTACCCTGCCGGCGCAGCCGGCGGCCGGCAACGCGATGCGCATTGTGCTCTCCCGCCAGTACGGCTTCGGCTCACTGATGCTATGGCTGGTCTACTTTATGGGGCTGTTCCTGGTCTATATCCTCGGTAGCTGGCTGCCAACGCTGGTTAAAGCGGTGGGAATGACCGTTAGCCAGGCGGCCATCATGACAGCGATCTACCAGGCGGGCGGCACCCTCGGCTCGCTGTTTGCCGGCTGGCTGATGGACAGGATCAACCCTCATCGCGCGCTGGGGATGATCTACGCCGTTGGCGGCCTGTTCACCATGGCAATGGGCTACGCCGCGGGCAGCTTTGCCTTGCTCTGTATGCTGGCGTTTATCAGCGGCGCCTGTCTGAACGGCGCTAATACCGGTATGAACGCCCTCTCCGCCCGCTACTATCCTACGCAGGCGCGGGCGACGGGATCCAGCTGGATGCATGGCGTCGGGCGCATCGGCGCCATTCTCAGCGCCTTTGCCGGCGCCGAGATGATGGCGCTCAACCTGCCCTTTGAAAGCGTCTTTTTGATCCTCGGTATCCCGGCAGCCCTCACCGTCGCAGGTCTGGCGGCGAAAGGCATCTTTGCGGCCGGTAATCCTCCCGCCGCTTCACCTTCCCCCGCGTCTGTGCGCGGAGCGTCATAGCGGCATCGGCTCCCCGGTGCAATCTGCGGATTGCACCGGCTCAGCGGCTAAAAAGAAAATTTATTTCATATTTGGTCGGAACGAAAAACACCCGCAAGAATCTGCTCTGCTCCGGGAGGCGATAAGCCCTCGCTCATCTTTTCAACGCAGCCCAAAAGAAACTTTCGCTAATTCGATCCCCCTCGCATATATGGAAAATAAATTCCACAACACAATTGAAACAGAACAAACATTTCCTTAAGTTAAGGTCAGTCTATCCGGATGCGCGTTGCCGCAGGCGTCGGCATTGAGCGCCTCAGAGTGCGAATGATTTCAAAAAGGAGAGCACCATGTTAAACGGCCTGAAACCCTTATCCCGCTCCCTGCGTTGGGGCATGGTCGGCGGCGGGGGAACCAGTCAAATCGGCTACAGCCACCGCTGTGCGGCGCTGCGTGACAATGTTTATACCCTGCTGGCCGGCGCGCTTGACGTCGATGCCGAGCGCGGACGCGCGTTCGGCGAGCAACTGGGCATCGCGCCGGAGCGCTGCTACGCCGACTACCAGACCCTGTTTCGTGAAGAGGCGCAGCGCCCTGACGGCATCGAGGTCGTCTCGGTCACCACCCCGAACAATACCCATTTCGCCATCACCAAAGCGGCGCTGGAAGCGGGCCTCCACGTCATCTGTGAAAAGCCCCTCTGCTTTAGCGCCGAAGAAGCACGCGAGCTGGTGGACCTGAGCAAAAAACAGAACAAAATCGTCGGCGTCACCTACGGCTATGCCGGCTATCAGATGATCCAGCAGGCGCGGCAGATGATTGCCGATGGACTGCTCGGCGAGATCCGCATCGTCAATATGCAGTTCGCCCACGGCTTTCATAACCAGGCCGTCGAGCTGCAGGCTGAATCCACCCGCTGGCGCGTGACGCCGAAGTTTGCCGGGCCCAGCTATGTGTTGGGCGATCTGGCCACCCATCCGCTGTTTGTCGCCGAAACCATGGCGCCGCAGCTCAATATCAAACGGCTGATGTGCTCCCGCCAGAGCTTTGTCCCCTCCCGCGCGCCGCTGGAAGATAACGCCTTTGTCCTGATGGAATATGACAACGGCGCGGTTGGCTCGATGTGGACCAGCGCGGTCAACAGCGGCGCCATGCACTCGCAAAAAGTGCGTATCGTCGGCGAAAAAGCGAGTATCGAATGGTGGGATGAGCATCCTAACCAGCTCAGCTATGAGGTGCAGGGCGAGCCGGCGCGCATTCTGGAGCGCGGGATGCCCTACCTGTCGCCGAACGCGCTGGCGGATGACCGCATCGGCGGCGGCCATCCGGAAGGGCTATTCGAAGCCTGGGCCAACCTCTATCGCCGCTATGCGCAGGCGATTGACGCCACGGACCGTGACGATCGCGCTTTCCTGCAAGACTTCTGGTATCCGGACGTTGAAGCCGGGCTGCACGGCGTCTATTGGGTCGAACAGTGCGTCAAATCGGCTGACGCTGGCAGCCAGTGGGTTGACTTTACTTTACCTTAATTTTTCCCCTCGCCAGTGGAGTCCCCCTCCACTGGTTTATTGATTTTTACCAACTTGTCTCATCGCGCAACAGCCCCGTAATATCTGTTAAACAAACATTTATTTACGCTTCTTACCCCCCACCGCTACACTAGGCGCAGTTTTTATATTGAGGTGGTAATGAACGATAACAAAATGACGCCAGGGGAACTGCGCGCGACCTGGGGTTTGGGGACGGTATTCTCCCTGCGCATGCTTGGCATGTTTATGGTCCTGCCGGTTCTGACCACGTATGGCATGGCGTTGCAGGGCGCCAGTGAAGCGCTGATTGGCCTGGCGATCGGTATCTACGGCCTGGCGCAGGCGATTTTCCAAATCCCCTTCGGACTGTTATCTGACCGTATTGGCCGTAAGCCGCTGATCGTCGGCGGCCTGCTCATCTTTGTACTCGGCAGCGTCATCGCCGCGCTCACCGACTCTATCTGGGGCATCATTCTTGGCCGCGCCCTGCAGGGCTCCGGCGCTATCGCCGCCGCGGTCATGGCTTTGCTATCCGATCTCACTCGCGAACAGAACCGCACCAAAGCGATGGCCTTTATCGGCGTCAGCTTCGGCGTCACTTTCGCCATCGCCATGGTGCTGGGGCCGATTGTCACCCACCAGTTGGGTCTGCACGCGCTGTTCTGGATGATCGCCATTCTGGCGACCATCGGCATCCTGCTCACCCTGTGGGTGGTACCCAACAGCCATAACCACGTGCTCAACCGCGAATCCGGGATGGTGAAGGGCTGCTTTAGCAAAGTACTGGTGGAACCACGCCTGCTGAAGCTCAATTTTGGCATCATGTGCCTGCACATCATGCTGATGTCGACCTTTGTCGCGCTGCCCGGCCAACTGGAGGCTGCTGGCTTTCCGGCCGCCGAGCACTGGAAGATTTACCTGGTCACCATGGTTATCTCGTTCATCTCGGTGGTGCCGTTTATCATCTATGCCGAAGTGAAGCGCAAAATGAAGCGCGTCTTCCTGCTCTGCGTCGCCATCCTGCTGATTGCGGAAATTGTCCTCTGGGGCGCTGGAGGCTACTTCTGGGAACTGGTGGCGGGCGTCCAGCTCTTCTTCCTGGCGTTTAACCTGCTGGAAGCGCTGCTGCCATCGTTAATTAGCAAGGAGTCGCCGGCGGGCTATAAAGGCACCGCAATGGGCGTCTACTCCACCAGCCAGTTCCTCGGCGTGGCGATTGGCGGCGCGCTTGGCGGCTGGGTCGATGGTTTCTTTGATTCGCAAACCGTGTTCTTGCTGGGCGCCCTGCTGGCAATGCTGTGGCTGCTGGTGGCCAGTACCATGAGCGAGCCGCCGTACGTCAGCAGCCTGCGGGTGGAGGTGCCGGATGGCGTGGTGGTCGACAGCGCGCTACAGACGCGTCTGCTGAACGCCAACGGGGTTCATCAGGCGCTGGTGGTACCTGAGGAGCGCTCGGTGTATATCAAAATCGACAGCAAGGTCACCAACCGCTTCGAGATCGAGCAGCTCATCAAAGGGGTATAAAAAAAGCGGGGAATTCCCCGCTTTTTGCTGTCTGCCGCCGCGTTAGTCGCGGAAGTTTTTGAACTGGAACGGCTGCCCCAGATCGCCGCCGCGCACCAGCGCCATCACCGACTGCAGATCGTCGCGGGACTTACCGGTCACGCGGATCTCTTCGCCCTGAATCTGCGCCTGCACTTTCAGCTTGCTGTCTTTGATCAGTTTGACGATCTTCTTCTGCACCGCGCTTTCAATGCCCTGCTTCAGCTTCGCTTCAACAAACCAAGTTTTACCGCTGTGCACGATATCTTCCGGCACGTCGAGGGAGGTACCTTCAATGCCGCGCTTAAGCAGCTTAGCGCGCAGGATATCCAGCAGCTGGTTCACCTGGAAGTCAGACTCACTCAGCACCTTAATGGTTTTGTTGGCGTCGTTTAATTCAAAAGTGGCTTCAACGCCACGAAAATCAAAACGCGACTCGACTTCGCGGCTCGCGTTGTCCACCGCGTTACGGGCTTCCTGAAGATCAACTTCAGAGACAATATCGAAAGATGGCATCTTTTCCTCTCCTTCCGTTTCTTTTGCGTTGCATAATACCTGCAACGCGGCATAACTCAACTTGTTATCCCGGAAGCTTAGCTGATTACGCAACGCTCGCGCTATTTCCCCGTGCTGCCCGACGACGCCGAATCCCCCTTTCCGTCCGACAATGCGAAAAGCGACGAGATAGACTTTAGCCATCAGCGCCTGGGGTAGCGGCAGATGAGGAGGAACAATGAAAGTAACCGTACTGGGATGCGGTGCACTGGGACAACTATGGCTGACCGCGTTGTGCAAACAGGGACATGAAGTCCAGGGCTGGCTACGCGTACCGCAGCCATTCTGTAGCGTCAATGTCATTGAAACCGACGGCTCGGTGTTCAACGAATCACTGACGGCCAACGACCCCGATTTTCTCGCCAGCAGCGAGCTGCTGATCGTCACCTTAAAGGCCTGGCAGGTGTCGAATGCGGTGAAGCACCTGGCCGGGATCCTGCCGGTCACTACGCCAATTGTGCTGGTGCATAACGGCATGGGCACCGTCGAGGAGCTGCGCGGCGTGAAACAGCCTTTGCTGCTGGCCTCCACCACCCAGGCAGCGCGTCGCGACGGGAATGTGATCATCCACGTCGCCCAGGGCACCACCCATATCGGTCCGGCGAAGAGCTACGAGGAGGACTACAGCTATCTCGCGGAAGTCCTGCAAAGCGTACTGCCGGATGTCGCCTGGCACAACCATATCTACTCGGCCACCTGGCGCAAGCTGGCGGTAAACTGCGTCATTAATCCTCTGACCGCCCTCAAAGGATGTAAAAACGGCGATCTGCGCCACTATCCGCAGGAGGTTGCCGCCATTTGCCAGGAAGTGGCGGCGGTGATGGAGCGCGAAGGTATTCATACCTCGGCGGAAAACCTGCTATTTTATGTCGAACAGGTGATTGAAAGTACGGCAGAAAATATCTCATCCATGCTGCAGGACATCCGCGCCCAGCGGCACACGGAGATCGACTATATCACCGGTTTTCTGCTCAACCGCGCCCGCGCCCACGGCGTTGCCGTACCGGAAAACGCCCGCTTATTTGAATTGATCAAGCGTAAGGAGAATGAATATGAGCGCGTCGGCACTGATTTGCCTCGCCCCTGGTAGCGAAGAGACCGAAGCGGTCACCACTATCGACCTGCTGGTCCGCGGCGGAGTGAAGGTAACCACCGCCAGCGTCGCCAGCGACGGCGGCCTGACCATCGTCTGCTCGCGCGGCGTCAAACTGCTGGCGGATGCGCCGCTGGTCGAGGTGGCCGATGGTGATTTCGATATCATCGTCCTCCCGGGCGGCATCAAGGGCGCAGAGTGCTTCCGCGACAGCCCGCTATTGGTGGAAACCGTCCGACAGTTCCACCTCTCAGGCCGCATTGTGGCCGCCATCTGCGCCGCCCCGGCGACCGTGCTGGTGCCCCATCAGCTGTTCCCGATCGGTAACATGACCGGTTTTCCGGCGCTGAAGGAACATATCCCCGCCGATCAGTGGCAGGATAAACGGGTGGTCTGGGATCCACGGGTGAATCTGTTAACCAGCCAGGGACCGGGGACATCGATTGATTTCGCCCTGAAAATGATTGACCTGTTGGTGGGTCGCGAGAAAGCGTATGAGGTCGCCTCGCAGCTGGTAATGGCCGCCGGCATCTATAATTACTACGAAGCCTGATAGCCGGTCCGCGCCGCGGACTGGCTCCCCTTTTCCTGAGGAGTCGTAGCATGTCCCGTAGCGCAACCGATTCTCGCGATCTTGTCATCAGCCGCCTGCTCAGCGCGCCAGCCTCTGCCCTGTGGCGCGCGTGGGCCGACCCGGCATTACTCAAAACCTGGTGGTGCCCGAAGCCCTGGTCTACTGAGGTGCTGGCCTTTGATTTTCGCTCTGGCGGGGCTTTTCATACCGTGATGCACGGCCCTGACGGTGAACGCAGCGATAATCCCGGCTGTTTTCTTGCGGTCATCCCGCAACAAAAAATCGTCATGACCTCGATGCTGACGGCGGATTATCGTCCTGCCGTGTCCCCTTTTGCCATGACGGCCATCATCACCTTTGCCGACGAAAAAGACGGATGTCGCTATACGGCCACGGTGCTGCATGCGGATGATGAAACTCGCGAGCAGCATGAGCAGATGGGATTTTTTGAGGGCTGGAATATCGTCATCGATCAGCTGAATGACCTGGCGATGACCCTGCGCTAATGCGCTGGCCCGGGGATGACAAAAAGGCCTTCCATCGGGGAAGGCCTTTTTCAATATGGATGGCAACCCGTTACGGGCGATAAACTTTCACGTTGCTGAAGCCCTGCTCGCGCAGATAGAGCGCCTGCAGACGGCTCATCACCCCGCGCTCGCACCACAGCAGCCAGGTTTTGCTCTGATCAAGATTGCCAAATTTGGTGCTCAGCTTGTAGAACGGCAGCGAAACGACCTCAACGCCCTCGACCTTCAGCGGCTTGTCTTCCTGCTCGTCAATGGAGCGGATGTCGAGGATCGCGTCGTTAGCGCCAAAGCCGGTCACGGTTTCCACTTCAACCACGGCGGCTTCCGTCTGCTGGGCAATATCGCGAATGTCGATATTGCTCGCCTCTTCCACCACTTTATCGAGGATGCTGAAATCGAAGTGTTCTTCTTCCGCTTCAATCTTCGCCTTCACCGCCTTCACGGTCGGGCTCTTCGAGATCACGCCGCAGTATTCCGGCATGGTGCGGGCGAAATCTTCCGTGCCGATCTCACGCGCCAGGTCGATGATGTGCTCTTTATCGTGCGAAATCAGCGGACGCAGGATCAGAGTATCGGAGACGTTGTCGATCAGGCGCAGGTTAGTGAGGGTCTGACTGGAAACCTGGCCCAGCGCTTCGCCGGTGACCAGCGCCTGCACGCCGTAGCGTTCCGCGACTTTTGACGCGGCGCGGACCATCATGCGCTTGAGCACGACACCCATCTGACCATCGTCCACTTTTTCAAGGATTTCGCCGACCACGGGCTCAAAGTTAATCGCCACAAAGCGAACGCGGTGCGAACTGCCGAAGCGGTTCCACAGGTAATGTGCGACCTGGCGAACGCCAATCTCATGGGCGGCGCCGCCAAGGTTAAAGAAGCAGTAGTGCACGCGGCAGCCGCGGCGCATCAGCATATAGCTGGAAACGCCGGAGTCAAAGCCGCCGGAGATCAGCGACAGCACATCTTCCTGGGTGCCGATCGGGAAGCCGCCGATGCCTTCATAGCGGCCTTTCACCAGCAGCAGGCGATCGTTTTCAATCTCGAGATTGACGGTGACGTCCGGGTCGGTCAGCTTCACGCGCGCCGTTTCAATATGCTGATTCAGACCGCCGCCAACGTAGCGTTCCACCTCAATTGAGGTGAATTCATGTTTGCCGCGACGCTTCACACGCACGCAGAAGGTTTTGCCTTCCAGCGCCTCGCGCCACAGCGGCAGCGTCTTTTCAAAAATATCGTGCAGCGAGGTGAACGGTACGTCTTCGACTTCCAGAATATGGTGGATGCCGGGGATACGGGTCAGCGCATCGCGAATAGCCGGGCGCTGATTTTCATCTTTCGCGCGAACTTCGATATGATCCCAATGACGGACGACGGCCAGCGTCTCGTCATAGTTTTTGAGAACGTTACGAATGTTCCCGGTTAAGATTTTAATGAAGCGCAACCGCACAGATTGGCTTTTGATGGTGATTTCCGGGAACAATTTAATGATAAACTTCATGGCGACAATAGTTCGTTGGCAAGCCCGACGGGGCTATAAGCAAAAGTTGTAAAGCAGCGCACACCGGTGCCTGCATCCTGGGCGCGGAGTATATCACCATTGCGCGTTATTTGCTTACACGCGTGACTTCGTTACCATACCCGGTATTGCCGTCGCGACATAACAAGAGTCTACATTCACTATGCCAAAGAAAAATGAGGCCCCGGCCAGCTTTGAAACTGCTCTGGGCGAACTGGAGCAGATCGTTAACCGTCTGGAAAGCGGCGATTTGCCGTTAGAGGAAGCGCTAAGCGAATTTGAGCGCGGCGTACAGCTGGCGCGCCAGGGGCAAAGTCAGCTGCAGAAGGCCGAACAGCGTGTGCAGATCCTGCTGGCGGATAGTGAAGATTCCCCGACCACGCCTTTTACGCCGGACGCTGAATAAAATGGATTTCCCGCAACAATTGCAGGCCTGTGTGGAACAGGCTAATGGGGCATTGCGCCGTTTTATCGCGCCGCAGCCCTTTCAGAACACTCCGCTGGTGGAAGCGATGCATTATGGCGCACTCTTAGGCGGTAAACGCCTGCGCCCCTTCCTTGTCTATGCCACCGGCGCGATGTTCGGCGTCAGCCGCACCACGCTCGATGCCCCCGCCGCGGCGGTCGAATGTATTCATGCTTATTCCCTGATGCATGATGATTTGCCGGCGATGGATGATGACGATCTGCGTCGCGGACTGCCGACCTGTCATATTAAATTTGGCGAAGCCAACGCAATTCTTGCGGGAGATGCCCTGCAAACGCTGGCGTTCTCTATACTGAGTGATGCGCCGATGGCCGACGTCTCTGATCGGGACCGGCTGGCGATGGTCTCCGAACTGGCGCAGGCCAGCGGCGTGGCGGGTATGTGCGGCGGCCAGGCGCTGGATCTGGAGGCGGAAGGACAGCAGGTGGATCTGCAGGCGCTGGAGCGTATCCATCGCCACAAAACGGGGGCGTTGATCCGCGCCGCCGTCCGGATGGGGGCGCTGAGCGCCGGCGAACGCGGCCGCGCTGCCCTGCCCGCGCTGGATCGCTATGCGGAAAATATCGGTCTTGCCTTCCAGGTCCAGGATGACATTCTCGACGTGGTAGGGGATACTGCGACCCTTGGCAAACGTCAGGGTGCCGACCAGCAATTGGGTAAAAGCACCTATCCCGCCCTCCTGGGTCTTGAGCAAGCCCGGAAGAAAGCGCACGACCTGATCGCTGATGCCCGCTGGTCGTTAGATGAGCTGGCCGCACAATCTCTGGATACTTCGGCACTGGAAGCGCTCGCGAATTACATTATTCAGCGCGATAAATAAACAATAAATGAGTCTCTGATGAGTTTTGATATTGCCAAATACCCGACCCTGGCGCTGGTAGATTCCACCCAGGAGTTGCGCCTGTTGCCAAAAGAGAGCCTGCCGAAGCTGTGTGATGAGCTGCGGCGCTATCTGCTGGACAGCGTCAGCCGCTCCAGCGGTCACTTTGCCTCTGGCCTCGGCACGGTGGAACTGACCGTGGCGCTGCACTACGTGTATAACACGCCGTTCGATCGCCTGATCTGGGACGTCGGCCATCAGGCCTACCCGCATAAAATTCTGACCGGCCGCCGGGACAAAATCGGCACCATTCGCCAGAAAGGCGGCCTGCACCCCTTCCCGTGGCGCGGTGAAAGCGAGTATGACGTGCTGAGCGTCGGCCACTCCTCGACCTCCATTTCAGCCGGTATCGGGGTGGCTATCGCCGCCGCGAAAGAGGATAAGCAGCGGCGCGCAGTGTGCGTGATTGGCGACGGGGCGATCACCGCCGGCATGGCGTTTGAAGCGATGAACCACGCCGGGGATATCAAACCCGACCTGCTGGTGGTGCTGAATGACAATGAAATGTCGATTTCCGAGAACGTTGGCGCGCTGAACAATCATCTGGCGCAGCTGCTCTCCGGCAAGCTCTACTCCACCCTGCGCGAAGGGGGTAAAAAGGTCTTCTCCGGGGTGCCGCCGATTAAAGAGCTGCTTAAACGAACCGAAGAACATATCAAAGGGATGGTGGTGCCGGGCACGCTGTTTGAAGAGCTGGGTTTTAACTACATCGGGCCGGTCGATGGCCACGATGTGCTCGGTCTGGTCAGCACGCTGAAGAACATGCGCGACCTGAAAGGCCCGCAGTTCCTGCATATTATGACCAAAAAGGGCCGCGGCTATGAGCCTGCCGAGAAAGACCCGATCACCTTCCATGCGGTGCCAAAATTCGACCATACCAGCGGCGTACTGCCCAAAAGCAGCGGCGGTCTCCCTTCCTACTCGAAAATCTTCGGCGACTGGCTGTGCGAAACGGCGGCCAAAGACAGCAAGCTGATGGCGATCACGCCGGCGATGCGCGAAGGTTCAGGGATGGTGGAGTTTTCGAAGAAATTCCCCGATCAGTACTTTGACGTCGCTATTGCCGAGCAGCATGCGGTCACCTTCGCCGCCGGGCTGGCGATTGGCGACTACAAGCCGGTGGTGGCGATCTACTCCACCTTCCTGCAGCGAGCCTACGATCAGGTGATCCACGATGTGGCTATCCAGAAGCTGCCGGTGCTGTTTGCTATCGACCGCGCCGGGATAGTCGGCGCAGACGGCCAGACGCATCAGGGAGCGTTCGATCTCTCCTTCCTGCGCTGTATTCCGGATATGGTGGTGATGACCCCGAGCGATGAAAATGAATGTCGCCAGATGCTGCATACCGGCTACCATTACAGCGACGGCCCCTGCGCCGTGCGCTATCCGCGCGGTAGCGGCACCGGCGCGACGCTCGAGCCGCTGGCATCGCTGCCGATCGGCAAAGGGGTGGTGAAACGTCAGGGCGAGAAAATAGCGATCCTCAACTTTGGCACCCTGCTGCCGGAAGCCGCGGCGGTAGCGGATAAACTCAACGCGACCCTCGTGGATATGCGCTTTGTGAAGCCGCTGGATACGGCGCTGATCCTGCAGCTGGCCGGCGAACACGACGCGCTGGTGACGCTGGAAGAGAACGCCATCATGGGCGGCGCCGGCAGCGGCGTGAACGAAGTGCTGATGGCCCATCGCCGGGCGGTACCGGTGCTCAATATTGGCCTGCCGGATTATTTTATTCCTCAGGGCACTCAGGAAGAGATCCGCGCCGACCTCGGCCTTGATGCCGCCGGTATTGAAGCCAAAATCCGCGACTGGCTGGCATAATTGCCCCTTCCGCTCCTGCTATGCTTAAGAGATACCCTTGATGAATAGCAGGAGCGCACTATGCACTATATCCCCCTCGGTGATACTGCCTTACGGGTTTCCCGACTCTGCCTCGGCTGCATGACCTTCGGCGAGCCGGACCGCGGCAGACACGCCTGGACGCTTCCGGAAGAGAGCAGCCGCCCGCTTATCCAGCACGCCATTGAAGGCGGCATCAACTTCTTCGATACCGCAAACAGCTACTCCGACGGCAGCAGTGAAGAGATCGTTGGCCGCGCCCTGCGCGACTTTGCCCGCCGTGATGAGGTGGTTGTCGCCACCAAAGTGTATCACCAGGTCGGCGATCTGGCGGAAGGGCTTTCCCGGGCGCAGATCCTGCGCTCCATCGACGACAGCCTGCGCCGTCTTGGGATGGACTATGTCGACCTGCTGCAGATCCACCGCTGGGACTATACCACCCCGATTGAAGAGACCCTCGAAGCGCTGGACGAGGTGGTGAAAGCCGGCAAAGCGCGCTATATCGGCGCCTCGTCCATGCATGCCCGACAATTTGCCCAGGCGCTGGCGCTCCAGCAGCAGAACGGCTGGGCGCGCTTTGTCACCATGCAGGATCACTACAATCTGATTTACCGGGAAGAAGAGAATGAGATGCTGCCACTGTGTCAGCACAACGGCGTGGCGGTGATCCCGTGGAGCCCGCTGGCGCGCGGCAGACTGACCCGCCCCTGGGGAGAGACCACCGCCCGGCTGGTTTCGGATGAGTTCGGCAAAACGCTTTACAGCGCCAGCGAAGAAAACGACGCGCAGATCGCCGGGAATCTCGCGGACGTGGCGGAAGAACTCGACGCCAGCCGCGCCCAGGTCGCCCTCGCCTGGCTGTTAAGTAAACCTGGCGTTGCCGCGCCGATTATCGGTCCATCGCGTCAGGAACAGCTCGACGACCTGCTGCAGGCGGTGGATTTGACGCTTTCTCCGGAACAGATCGACAAGCTGGAGGCGCCGTATCAGCCGCATCCGGTGGTGGGATTTAAGTAACAGGTGTGGTTTCCCCGGCAGCATGATGCTACCGGGGAGAGACGATTAAAGCAGACCGATGGGCCAGTGATGGCCAATGACATACAGCACGCCGGCCGAGATCACGCCGGCGACGATATCGTCGACCATAATCCCCATTCCGCCGTGGATATTGCGGTCAAACCAGCGAATCGGCCACGGCTTCCACATATCGAAGATACGGAAAATCACGAAGCCAGCGGCCACCCACTGCCAGTCCAGGGTCGGCAACGCCATCAGGGTGATCCACATCCCGACAAACTCATCCCAGACTATACTGCCGTGGTCATGGGTGCCCATATCTTTGGCCGTGCGATGGCACAGATAGACGCCAATACAGATGCTCATCATCACCACCAGCGAGTAGAGCTGCCAGGGGAGAAAGGTCATCAGATACCAGAACGGGATCGCCGCCAGCGACCCCATCGTCCCCGGTACCACCGGGCTTAAGCCGCTGCCAAAGCCAGTCGCCAGCAGATGCCACGGGTTACGCATGCTCAGGCGGCGTAACGCCTCGTCTCGACTACGCAAAGTGATCGTATCCCTTTAAATCAAGCGCGACCGGCTTACCATCGCGGATAAATTGCAGCCCTTCGCTCTCCGGCGCAATCTGTCCGATACAGGTAAAACGCGCGCCAAGATGGCCAAGGGCCACGTCCAGCGCCCCGCGGTTCAGCTCCGGTACGGTAAAGCACAGTTCGTAATCTTCCCCGCCGGCGAGCGCCCAGCGCAGCGCCTGCTCGGGCTCCACCTGGCGCAGTATCGCGTCGGAATACGGCATGGCATCGAGATCGATGCGCGCGCCGCAGCCGCTGGCTTTAAGAATATGGCCCAGATCGGAGATCAGGCCGTCGGAAAGATCGATAGCCGATGTCGCCAGGTCACGCAGCGCCTGACCCTGCAGCACGCGCGGCATCGGGCGCAGATGACGAGCCAGCAGGTAGTCGGCGTCAGACGGTTCATCCACCGTCAGCCGGTTCTGCAGCACCGCCAGGCCGGCGGCGCTGTCTCCCGGGGTGCCGGTGACATAGATCCAGTCTCCTGGCTTCGCGCCAGCGCGTTTCATGGCGCGCCCTGGCGGCACAAAGCCGTGAATACCCAGCGTCATGGCGAGCGGGCCACGGGTGGTATCACCGCCAATCAGCTGCATATCGTAATAGTCCAGCTGGACAAACAGGCTGTCGCTAAAGGCTTCCAGCCAGGTTTCATCCACCTCTGGCAAAGTCAGCGCCAGCGTGAGCCACGCCGGTTCCGCGCCCATCGCCGCGAGGTCGCTCAGGTTCACCGCCAGCGCTTTATAAGCGAGGTCGGCAGGGTCGATATCGGGTAAGAAGTGATTGCCCGCCACCAGGGTGTCGGTGCTGATTGCCAGCGTTTTTTTCTCGGGGATATTCAGGAGCGCGCAGTCATCGCCGATGCCGGTTTCAACATCAAGGCGGGCGCTTTTAACGCGATCAAAATAACGGGCAATCAGGGAAAATTCGCCGCATGCCATACGTTATGCCTCAGCAAAGAAAAAAATAAGGCCGGGTTCGCGGGATCAGATCCTGCAAAGCCCGGCCTGGCGTTTACTTTTTGCGGGGACGAATTACCGGAGCCGCTTTGTCCAGCACGCCGTTGACGAACTTATGGCTATCTTCAGCGCCGAAGGTTTTCGCCAGTTCGATAGCTTCATTGATGGCCACTTTATACGGTACGTCGTCACGTTTGGACAGCTCAAACAGCGCGATACGCAGCACCGCTTTTTCCACCTGGCCCAGCTCTTCCAGCTGACGGGACAGGTAGGGCTTCATCAGGCCGTCGAGGTACGCGCTGTTAGTCGCCACTCCGGACAGCAGTTCACGGAAATACAGAACATCTACATCTTTTACGTCCTGTTCCGCCAGGAACTGGTATTCGACATCAGCGATGTCGTTGTGGGACAACTGCCAGGAGTAGAGCGCCTGGACGGCACACTCACGGGCGCGGCGACGAGCAGCAGGTTTCACGGAATTCCCCTTACAAAAATCAGGCCTTGATGGCTTTCAATACGTTAATCATTTCCAGCGCGGTCAGCGCAGCTTCTGCGCCTTTGTTACCGGCTTTGGTGCCAGCGCGCTCGATGGCTTGTTCAATACTTTCAGTGGTCAGAACACCAAAGGCTACCGGGATTTCGCTGTCCTGAGCGACATGCGCCAGGCCATTGCTGGCACCGCCAGCCACATATTCAAAGTGGGCAGTACCGCCGCGGATCACCGTACCCAGCGCGATCACCGCGTCATATTTACCGGTTTTCGCCAGTGCGCCAGCCGCCAGCGGCAGCTCATACGCGCCTGGAACCCAAACAACGGTGATGTTTTCATCTTTTACCTGACCAATGCGTTTCAGGGCGTCAATCGCACCTTCCAGCAGGCTGTCATTGATAAAGTTGTTGAAACGCGCAATGGTGATGGCGACGCGAGCGTCCGGGGTAGCAACGTTAGCTTCAATAATGTTCATACTCTTCCTTCGGGTTCATGTGCCCCGCAAGGGGGGCGGATTTTATCATATTATTCTGAGCGCTGCTTCCTAATAATCAGGAAAGCCTCACGCAGTGGTTAAATGCAGGCAGACATCCGGGCCAACCTGACGTATCTCATTGAATTTGAAATGGGGTGCCTGGCTCAGTTCTTCAAGCCCCGGCAGCGCGCATAATCCACGCGCCGCATTGCCTAACAGTTTAGGCGCAATATAGACGATAAGCTCGTCGACAAGGCCAGCCTGCAGCAGCGCCCCGGCGAGCGTCGCTCCCGCCTCCACCCAGACGCTGTTCACCTGCTGTTTGCCAAGCAGCATCATCAGCAACACCAGATCGAGATGGCCGTTATATTCCGGCACCAGCAGCGTACGAACGCTTTCCGGCCACTGGCGCTCATCCGCACGCAGGCGGGCAAACAGCGTTTCTCCTGCCTGCTGCACAATACGGTGCTCAGGCGTGACGCGGTTCTGACTGTCGATGACGACGCGCAGCGGTTGGCGCAAATTCTCTTCGGGATACAGCGCCTGAGTATCCGCGCTCAGCTCCTGCCAGCGCACGGTCAGCGCAGGATCGTCCGCCAGCACGGTGGCGCTGCTGGTGAGGATGGCATGACTTTGGGCGCGCAGACGCTGCACGTCGCGTCGCGCCTGCGGGGAGGTGATCCACTGGCTTTCACCGCTGGCCATCGCCGTGCGGCCGTCCAGCGAGGCGCCCAGCTTCAGCTGCACCCAGGGAAAACCGGTGCGCATCCGCTTCAGGAAGCCCTTATTCAGCGCTTCCGCTTCGTTCATCATCAGCCCGTGGCTGACGTCAATACCGGCCTGCTGCAGACGATACAGACCGCGCCCCGCCACCTGCGGGTTTGGGTCTTGCATCGCAGCGACCACGCGGCTAACGCCGGCGGCGATCAGCGCATCGCAGCACGGCGGCGTACGGCCATGGTGGCTGCAGGGCTCAAGGGTGACGTAGGCGGTGGCGCCCTGCGCCTTTTCGCCGGCCATGCGGAGCGCGTGCACTTCGGCGTGCGGCTCACCGGCGCGATAGTGAAAGCCCTCGCCGACGATCTCGCCGTCTTTCACAATGACGCAGCCAACGTTAGGGTTAGGATGGGTGGTAAAGCGTCCGCGCGCGGCAAGCTTCAGCGCTCGCGCCATGTACATTTCGTCCTGCATGGCTTAGTCCTGTAAGCGGGCGATCTCTTCGCCGAATTCTTTGATGTCTTCAAAGCTGCGATAGACCGACGCAAAGCGAATATAGGCGACTTTATCCAGCTTTTTCAGCTGTTCCATCACCAGATTGCCAATCATTTTGCTGGCCACTTCGCGCTCGCCGGTGCCGCGCAGATGGGTTTTGATATGGTTGACCGCCATTTCCACGTCATCGGCGCTAACCGGACGTTTCTCCAGCGCTTTCAGCATCCCGCTGCGCAGCTTGTCTTCGTTGAAGGGTTCACGCACATCGTTACTCTTCACCACCCGGGGCATCACCAGCTCCGCCACTTCGAAGGTGGTAAAGCGTTCATTACAGACCAGGCACTGCCGACGGCGACGCACGGAAGAGCCTTCCCCCACCAGACGAGAGTCGATCACTTTGGTATCCACGGCGAAACAGAAAGGGCAATGCATAGCGCGTCCTGACAGGTAGTTAAACTGAAGGGTAGTTTACCGCGAAGTGACCTGACTACAAAGAAAGAGCTTTTGAGACAAAGGATCTATGAGAGAGGCAGGCGGTTTGGCTACCATTAAGCATCCTCTGCAAACGGAATCCTGACCATGACAAGACGTTACCTGAAACTCGCCATCGCGGGCAGCCTGTTTACCCTGACCGCCTGCGCCCAGCAAAGCGAAATCCGCCAGATGCACCAGAGCGTGAGTACCCTGAGCCAGGAGATGACCCAGCTCAATCAGCAAACGATCAAAATCACCCAACAAAACGCGCTGAACGCCAAATCCACCCGCGGCGTCTATCTGCTGCCGGAGGCCAAAACCCCGGCGCGGCTGGAGAGCCAGATCGGCACCCTGCGCATGTCGGTGGGCAGCATTACGCCGGACGGCGACGGGTCACGCCTGACTTTACGCATTCAGGGTGAATCCAACGATCCGCTGCCGGCCTTTACCGCCACCGTCGCCTCCGGGCAGATCACCGGCACCACCCACAGCTATCAGGAAGTCAATGTTCAGGATCAGCTGATTAGCGCCCCGGCCAGCATCCTCGCCCCCAGCGATGTGGATATCCCGTTGCGTCTGAACGTGACGCCCGACAAAGTCGGTTTTATTCGCGTCCACGATATCCAGCCCGCCGCCGCACAGTAAATCTTCACGCCGGGCCCTGCCCCGCCCGGCTACCTCCAGCTCCGTCTTTCTTATCCACTTACAACTTTTCACAAGAGTTCATTAGAAATCGTTCTGTATGGCGATTTTCAGTAGCATTTTGTCAAGAAATGCATAGAATCGTGAACGCAATCGATTACGCATGTTCTGGTTATGTGAAACAACACGTATTTTTGTGAGCAATGATTCCTATAATAGACCCCCACAGAAAGACGAAATATTTAGAAACGCTTCGGCACTTCTTTTAACGCCTTCAGGCTCAATTTAAACAGTGGCATTACTATGAAAAAAACATTACTGGCAGCGGGTGCGGTTGTGGCGCTCTCCACTTCTTTTACTGCGGGCGCGGCAGAAAACGATAAACCGCAGTACCTGTCTGACTGGTGGCACCAGAGTGTTAACGTGGTGGGCAGCTACCACACCCGTTTTGGACCGCAGATCCGTAACGATACCTACCTGGAATATGAAGCGTTCGCCAAAAAAGACTGGTTTGATTTCTACGGCTATATCGATGCCCCGGTATTCTTCGGCGGCAACAGCACGGCAAAAGGTATCTGGAACAACGGCTCGCCGCTGTTTATGGAGATCGAACCGCGTTTCTCTATCGATAAGCTGACCAATACCGATCTGAGCTTCGGGCCGTTCAAAGAGTGGTACTTCGCGAACAACTATATCTACGATATGGGCCGTAACGACTCTCAGGAGCAGAGCACCTGGTATATGGGTCTGGGTACCGATATCGATACCGGCCTGCCGATGAGCCTGTCACTGAACGTCTACGCCAAATACCAGTGGCAGAACTACGGCGCGTCCAACGAAAACGAGTGGGACGGCTACCGCTTCAAAGTGAAATACTTCGTGCCGCTGACCGACCTGTGGGGCGGCTCGCTGAGCTACATCGGTTTCACCAACTTCGACTGGGGTTCTGACCTCGGCGATGACAACTTCTACGATCTGAACGGGAAGCACGCGCGCACCAGCAACTCCATCGCCTCCAGCCACATCCTGGCGCTGAACTACGCGCACTGGCACTACTCGGTGGTGGCCCGTTACTTCCATAACGGCGGCCAGTGGGCTGACGATGCCAAGCTGAACTTCGGCGATGGCGATTTCAGCGTCCGCTCGACCGGCTGGGGTGGTTACTTCGTGGTCGGTTACAACTTCTAATTGCGGATACAGCAAGACAGCGCCCGGGCCAGCCGGGCGTTTTTATTTCTCCCACACGTCGCACCGCACTTTGCGCAGAAAATCGCTTAACGAGCGATCGGCACACTCGCTGAATCGACGCTCGGTCGCCCTGACCGCCAGACAACGGTCGAGGCGAAAGTTACGATAATCATTACGCAGCTCGCACCAGGCCACCAGCAGCCAGCGCTCCCCCCAGAAAAACAGCCCCAGCGGCAGCACGTCGCGCTCGGTTACCCGGCCAGACTCATCCTGATAGCGCAACTGCAGCACCTGCTGGCCGGAGACCGCCTGATGAATGACGTCAAAATAGGTTTTGGCATAGCGATGGGCGCCGAGATCGGGGGCAAACAGGCGGGTCTGCTCCGCCTGGCGCCGGCGCGCCTCCGGCAGGATCGCCAGCATCTTCTCCTGGGCGGATTCCAGCGATTGCGACAGCGCCTCACCGCCCCAGGTTTTCAGCAACCGAATCGCGGCGATCAGCGCTTCGGATTCTTTGGTGGTCAGCATCAGCGGCGGCAGATCGTAGCCCGCCAGCAGGCGATAACCACTCCCCGCCTCGCCCTCCACCGGCACGCCGGAGAGGGAGAGATCGCGAATATCGCGATACACGGTGCGCTCCGACACGCCCAACCGCTCCGCCAGCAGCGCGGCGGTAGTGAGCCGCCTGCCGCGCAGGATCTGCACAATCTGAAATAAACGGTCGGCGCGTCGGGTCATGTCTCACTTCACAAAACGTTTAGGTTAAGCCGGCTGGTGCAGGCCGACGCGGTTGCCCTCGCTGTCAGTAAACAGCGCGATGGTGCCAATATCATTCGGCAGCGTCAGCGGCCCGAAAACACACGCCCCACCCGCCGAGGCAACGCGGTCCAGGGTGGCGGCAAGATGGTCTGTATGCAGGTAAATAATAGCGCCCTGCGCTGAAGGGGCGATACCCTCAAATTTGGCCAACGCGCCGCCGGGGGCCGGATCCTGATGCGGGAACACCGCCAGCTCGGCGCAGTCCATGGTTTCGCGACGCAGCGTCACCTGCATCACCTGCTCATAAAACGCGACGGCGCGATCCATATCGGCGACCGGAATTTCAAACCAGTTAATCACGTTATTCATACTTCCTCCTGCTCGTTAGTGAGTTCAGAAGGAGTGTATGGGAGGGCTCCTGACAGCATACTGTCAGCAGGTTTTATCGCGGACAAAAAAATCCCGGCCGCCTGGGCCGGGATGGCTTTATCTCAACTGAACCGGATTACGGCAGAATAGACGGCTGGTCCGCCCCTTCTTTTTCGACCTTCTGCTGCAGCAGATGCTCGCGCTTCATACCCAGTTTCAACGCCAGCGCAGAGGCGACGTAGATAGAGGAAGCCGTACCGATGGAGACACCGATCAGCATGGTCAGCGAGAAGCCTTCCAGAATCGGGCCGCCGAACAGGAACAGCATCAGGATCACCATCAGGGTGGTCCCGGAGGTGATCAAGGTACGGTGCAGCGTCTGGGTCAACGACACGTTGAAGATCTCGTACGGCGTACCGCGGCGGATCTTACGGAAGTTTTCACGGATACGGTCCGATACCACAATACTGTCGTTCAGCGAGTAGCCGATAACCGACATCAACGAGGCCACAATGGTCAGGTCGATCTCGATATGGAACAGCGACAGTACGCCCATGGTGATCACCACATCGTGCGCCAGGGCGATAACCACCCCGGCAGCCAGACGCCATTCGAAGCGGAAGCCGACGTAGATCAGGATACAGACCAGCGCGGCAATCAGCGCCAGGGCGCCAGTTTGCGCGAGGTCCGCGCCGACGCTCGGGCCGACAAACTCAATTCGCTTCACCGCCGCATTCTGGCTGGTCGATTCGTTAATCACCGTCACGACCTTGCTGCCCAGTTCCTGGCTGACGTTGGCGTCATGCACCGGCGGCATACGTACCATGATGTCGCGGCTGCTGCCAAAGTTCTGCACCTGCGGCTCTTCAAAGCCCGCTTTCTGCAGGGAGTCGCGCATCTGGTCCAGATCGACCGGCTTCTCAAGGGTAATCTCGATCACCGTACCGCCGGTGAAATCGAGCCCCCAGTTAAAGCCGCGGACGCCGATGATGGCGATCGACACAATCAGCAGAAAACCTGAAATGCCGAAGGCCCAGTAGTCCCAGCGCATAAAGTCCCAGACTTTACGGCCGTGGTTCAATTGTTCAACAGTATATTCCTGTGCCACAACGCACTCCTCAGATAGACAGCTTTTTAACGCGCTTGCCGCCGTACAGCAGGTTCACGATGGCACGGGTGCCGACGATAGCGGTAAACATTGAGGTCGCGATACCGATACCGGTGGTAATCGCAAACCCTTTAATGGCACCGGTACCGACCGCGTACAGGATGATCACTTTGATAAGCGTCGTCACGTTGGCGTCGAAGATCGAGCTGAACGCGCCGCGATAACCTTCGTCAATCGCCTGCTGAACGGTACGCCCGTTGCTCAGCTCTTCTTTGATACGCTCGTTGATCAGAACGTTAGCATCGACCGCCACCGCAAGGGTTAACACGATACCCGCGATGCCCGGCATGGTCAGCGTCGCCCCCGGGATCAGGGACATAATGCCGACAATCAGCACCAGGTTGGCAATCAGCGCCGAGGTCGCAATCAGACCGAACTTCTTATAGAAGAGGATCATGAACAGGATAGAGACCACCAGGCCGGCCAGACAGGCTTCCAGACCCTGCTTGATGTTCTGCATACCAAGGGTTGGGCCGATAGTCCGCTCTTCGACGATCTGAATCGGGGCAATCAGCGCA
The DNA here is from genome assembly GCF_001808325.1 of Klebsiella sp. HMSC16C06. Taxonomy (NCBI): domain Bacteria; kingdom Pseudomonadati; phylum Pseudomonadota; class Gammaproteobacteria; order Enterobacterales; family Enterobacteriaceae; genus Klebsiella; species Klebsiella sp. HMSC16C06. The sequence continues at coordinate 139,603 of NZ_KV792988.1, read as the reverse complement.
CCGGCACGCAGCAGCAGCGACAGCTGGCGTGCTTCGTTCGGGTTGCTGATACCGGTGATACGGAAGCTGTTACCCAGACGCGACTGGATGTTGGCGATGTTAATCACCTCTTCCTCTTTCGCCAGGATAGCGCGACCGTTAGCGTCTTTCTTACCGCTGTCTTTATACTCCACGAACAGGGTCGCCATCGGCTTACCGATATTGTCCTTGGTGAAGTTAGACATGATATTACCGCCCGCGCTGTCCAGCGAGATGTTGACCTGCGGCTGGTTGTACTCATCCATGCTGGAGGTCGAGTCGGTGATATGGTCACCGGTCAGGATCACTCGCTTGTACAGCACCACCGGCTGGCCTTCACGCGTCTCTTTCACTTCCGAGTCGCCCGGCACGCGGCCAGAGGCAGCGGCGGACTGGTCCACGTTGGTATTGACCAGACGGAACTCGAGGGTCGCGGTTGCGCCAAGGATCTCTTTCGCCCGCGCGGTATCCTGGATACCCGGCAGCTCAACCACGATGCGGTCAGCACCCTGACGCTGAACCAGCGGTTCGGCGACGCCCAGCTGGTTCACACGGTTACGCAGAATGTTAATGTTCTGCTGAACCGCGTACTCACGGGCTTCTTTCAGGCGCTCATCGGTCATCACCGCTTTCAGGCTGTTGTCACCCTGAGAGGAAATAACCAGATCGCGATGGCGAGGGCTGAGATAAGAGATAGCCTGGTCGCGCGCCGCGCTGTCGCGGAAGACGATGCTCAGACCATAGTTGTCTTCCTTGCGCACGGTCGCGTAAGGAATGCCTTTGTCACGCAGTTCGCTGCGCAGGCTGTCGATGTTCTGTTCCTGCAGTTTGCCTAACGCGGTGTCCATGTCGACTTCCATCAGGAAGTGCACGCCGCCGCGCAGATCAAGACCCAGCTTCATTGGCTCGGCATAGAGTGCCGCCAGCCAGCGTGGGGTTGCCGGAGCAAGGTTTAGCGCCACGACGTATTTGTCACCCAGCACGGTAAGCAGCGCTTCACGCGCACGCAGCTGGGTATCAGTGGTGTCGAAGCGCGCAAGAATAGCGCCCTCTTCCAGTGCCACAGACTTCGCGGTTATTTTTTCTTCTTGTAAAGTTTTCTGGACCTGGATCAGCGTTTGCTCACTGGCGGCGACGCCGCGCGCGCCAGTGATTTGAACAGCCGGATCCTCACCATACAGGTTGGGAAGCGCATAGATCAGGCCGACGACAATGACGACGACCAGCATGACGTACTTCCACAAAGGATAACGGTTTAACACGGCAGTTCCCTTTGGGAAAAGTTAGATTACAGCGCCTTCATGGTGCCTTTCGGCAGAACGGCAGCAACGAAGTCACGTTTGATAACCACTTCAGTGGTATCGTTCAGCGCGATAGCAATGTAGCCAGTTTCCGCTACTTTGGTCACGCGACCGACCAGACCGCCGTTGGTCAGCACTTCATCACCTTTGGCGATGGAGTTCATCAGGTTCTTGTGTTCCTTGGTGCGCTTCTGCTGTGGGCGCAGGATCATGAAGTAAAAAATCAGACCGAACACCACCAGCATCAGAATCAGAGACATCGGGCTGCCCTGCGCCGGTGCACCCGTTGCCGCTACCGCATCAGAAATAAAAAAGCTCATTGAAATTCCCTCATTATTAAAATTAATCAACGTTCAAAGGAGGCACGGTGCGCCCCTGACGTTGGTAAAAATCGGTCACGAAGCTCTCTAATTTACCCTCTTCGATAGCCTTGCGTAAACCAGCCATTAAACGCTGATAGTAGCGCAGGTTATGAATGGTATTGAGACGCGCGCCCAATATTTCGTTGCAACGGTCGAGGTGATGCAAGTAAGCGCGTGAATAATTGCGACATGTATAGCAATCACACTCGGCGTCCAGCGGTGCGGTATCGCTTTTGTGCTTCGCGTTGCGGATTTTCACCACGCCGTCGGTGACGAACAGGTGGCCGTTACGCGCGTTGCGCGTCGGCATGACGCAGTCGAACATATCGATACCGCGACGTACCCCTTCCACCAGATCTTCCGGCTTCCCGACGCCCATCAGGTATCGTGGTTTATCGGCCGGGATCTGCGGGCAGACGTGCTCCAGAATACGGTGCATGTCTTCCTTCGGCTCACCGACCGCCAAACCGCCGACAGCGTAGCCATCAAAGCCAATCTCTACCAGACCTTTCACCGAGATATCACGTAAATCTTCGTAAACGCTGCCCTGAATGATGCCGAACAGCGCATTTTTATTGCCAAGGCTATCGAAACGGTCGCGGCTGCGCTTGGCCCAGCGCAGAGACATTTCCATCGAGCGCTTGGCGTAATCCCAGTCTGCCGGGTACGGCGTACATTCGTCGAAGATCATCACGATGTCGGAACCGAGATCGTATTGAATCTCCATCGATTTTTCCGGATCGAGGAAAATAGGATCGCCGTTGATCGGGTTGCGGAAATGGACGCCCTGCTCGGTGATCTTACGGATATCGCCAAGGCTGAACACCTGGAAGCCGCCGGAGTCGGTAAGGATCGGTCCTTTCCACTGCATAAAATCGTGCAGATCGCCATGCAGCTTCATGATCTCCTGACCCGGGCGCAGCCACAGGTGGAAGGTGTTGCCGAGAATAATCTGCGCGCCGGTGGCTTCCACTTCTTCCGGCGTCATCCCTTTGACGGTGCCGTAGGTGCCAACGGGCATAAAGGCCGGTGTTTCCACCACGCCGCGCTCAAACACCAGGCGACCGCGGCGGGCGCGACCGTCGGTGGTATCCAGTTCAAATTTCATGCTTGCTCCTGCGTCAGAAAAACAGTCCGACGTTTTCATACTCGCCACGGAATGATTCCGTGGCTAAAAAATGCGTCATGGCGTCCAAAACGCCGGCGGGCCGGCCTTGTCAGGGACGCTCAGAAATAGCCTGCGGATTGTACGTGATAAACATCGCATCCCCGTAGCTAAAAAAGCGATATTTCTGCTCCACCGCCACCTTATAGGCGTTCATGGTGTGCTGATAACCCGCAAACGCCGACACCAGCATAATCAGTGTGGATTCAGGGAGATGGAAGTTGGTTACCAGCGCATCGATCACCTGGTACTGATAACCCGGGTAGATGAAAATCTGCGTATCGTCGAAGAACGGCGCGATCAGGGCGTCTTTCGCCGCCTGCGCCGCGCTCTCCAGCGAGCGTACCGAGGTGGTGCCTACCGCAATCACGCGGTTGCCGCGCGCTTTCGCCGCCAGCACCGCATCGACCACCTCCTGTGGCACTTCCGCATATTCAGAGTGCATGGTGTGCTCTTCAATGCTGTCGACGCGCACCGGCTGGAAAGTCCCCGCCCCCACGTGCAGGGTGACAAACGCCATCTCAACGCCTTTAGCGCGCAGTTTGTCCAGCAGCGGTTCGTCGAAGTGCAGACCGGCGGTCGGGGCGGCTACCGCGCCCGGCCTGGTGCCGTAGACGGTTTGATAGAGTTCGCGATCAGCGTCTTCGTCCGGGCGGTCAATGTAGGGCGGCAGCGGCATATGGCCGATCCCGTTGAGGATCTCCAGCACCGGACGCTCGTCGTTAAATTCCACTTCAAACAGCGCGCCATGACGCGCCAGCATCGTGGCCTTAATGCTCTCGTCATCGCCCAGCAGCAGCTCGGCGCCCGGCTTCGGCGCTTTTGAGGCGCGAATATGGGCCAGGATGCGCTTATCATCCAGCATCCGCTCCACCAGCACTTCAATCTTGCCGCCGCTGGCCTTACGGCCGAACAGACGCGCCGGGATCACCCGGGTGTTGTTAAACACCAGCAGATCGCCGGGATTGAGCTTATCGAGGATGTCGGTGAAGGTGCCATGCGTCAGCGCGCCCGTCGGCCCGTCCAGGGAGAGCAGGCGGCAGCTGCTGCGCTCAGGCATCGGATAGTGGGCGATCAGAGATTCGGGTAGTTCAAAAGCAAAATCGGTAACGCGCATGACGGTAACTCAGACTGAATAAAGAGGCGGGTAGTCTAGTGCCGGGGCGTTCCGCCTGCAACCTTTACCCCTCCGGATGAATGACATAATCTATATTCCAAATCATTCCGAATGCCGCCATGCGGCAACCGAATGCCTTACCGGTGGCAAAGGTGCCGCGCGCAGCCAGGCAGCATGCCATGCGGACACCGAGGCGCCGTTCAGCGCAACATCGGTGATTCCACCTGCCCGCTCGTATTTAAAGGATGTCGTTTTATGAATTTTCTCGCCCACCTGCACCTCGCCCATCTCGCCGACAGCTCGCTGCCCGGCAACCTGATGGCCGATTTTGTGCGCGGCAACCCGCAGGGCGACTATCCGGCGGAGATCATCGACGGCATCTATATGCATCGCCGGATTGACGTGATGACTGACAACCTGGCGGAAGTCAAAGAGGCGCGGGAGTGGTTTCGCCCGCAGACCCGTCGCGTCGCCCCCATCACCCTCGATGTCATGTGGGATCATTTCCTGTCGCAGCACTGGGCGCAGCTCTCCCCTGACCTGCCGCTGGACGAGTTCGTGCGCTACGCCGAGCAGCAGATCGTCCCCATCCTGCCCGACTCGCCGCCACGCTTCGTCAATCTGAATCAGTACCTGTGGTCGGAGCGCTGGCTGGAGCGCTATCAGGAGATGGGTTTTATTCAGCGCGTGCTTAACGGCATGGCCAGCCGCCGTCCGCGTCTCGACGCCCTACGCGATTCCTGGCAGGATCTGGATACCCACTACGACCAGCTGGAGGGGCAGTTCTGGCGCTTTTATCCGCAGATGATGCGCCTGGCAGAAAACAAACAGCTGTAATCGTTGCATCATTGATAGGTAAAAGCTGGCTGAACGATTGTTAGCGCCTCTTTGTGTTATTACCGGCCAGGCTCTATACTTGCCCGCGTTGCGTTCCAAATAACCTTAGTAATTACAGGAGAATCAAATGGTTCTGGTCACTCGTCAAGCGCCGGATTTTACTGCAGCCGCTGTGCTGGGTAATGGTGAGATCGTTGAGAAATTCAATTTCAAACAGCACACCAACGGTAAACCTACCGTTCTGTTCTTCTGGCCGATGGACTTCACCTTCGTGTGCCCGTCTGAGCTGATCGCGTTCGACAAACGTTACGAAGAATTCCAGAAACGCGGCGTGGAAGTGGTTGGCGTTTCCTTCGATTCCGAGTTCGTTCACAACGCATGGCGTAACACCCCAGTAGACCAGGGCGGTATCGGCCCGGTTAAATACGCGATGGTTGCTGACATCAAACGTGAAATCCAGAAAGCTTACGGTATCGAGCATCCGGACGAAGGCGTAGCGCTGCGCGGCTCTTTCCTGATCGACGCTAACGGCGTGGTACGCCACCAGGTGGTTAACGACCTGCCGCTGGGCCGTAACATCGACGAAATGCTGCGTATGGTTGACGCGCTGCAGTTCCACGAAGAGCACGGCGAAGTCTGCCCGGCGCAGTGGGAAAAAGGAAAAGAAGGTATGGCTGCTTCTCCGGAAGGCGTAGCAAAATACCTGACCGAAAACGTCTCCAGCCTGTAATCGGCAGGCGTTTTAATAAAAGGCTCGCTCAGGCGGGCCTTTTTTGTTAGCAGTGTCAAAATTTAAGAAAATGACCCGCCGATATTTGTGACCAGAGATACACTTCTGCCGAAAAAATTCGCCCTACCTCTCACTTTTTCTCTGTCAAATTTCAGCGTCAAAATACAAAGCCTTCATAACCCACTGAAAAATACATAAATTATTTATATCGTTTTCTGCCGGTACTTTGCCGTCGATGTGATCCCCATCAATATTTAAAACCCCGGATGTGATCTCATCCATCATTTTCATCAATGTATTTAGTCATGATTTTACTCAGGAACAGGAATACGTTCAGGAGCTGAGGATGGAAATTATTTTTGACCCGTCGTTAATCGCCCTTAAGCAGAATATTTCCCGTGCGGAAGAGGCCATCGAACTGGCGGGTTCATTACTCGCCAGGCGTCAGATTTGCAGCGCCGAATATGTCAACGAGATGCTGACGGTATATGAAGATTTCGGCGCTGCCATCGTCATAGACGACGGGATTGCCATGCCGCACGCCCGGCCGGAAAAAGGGGCATTGCAAACCGGATTTTCGCTTGTCACCACCGCCACGCCAATCTCCTTCGGCCACGATGAGTTCGATCCGGTTACCGTGATCATCGCTATCGCCGGCGCGGACGCTGACAGTCATATCAAAATGATCCAACTGATAGCCTCGCTGATCGAGTCAGATATTGTGACCTTCCTTCAGCAGGAAAATGACGTGAATTCAGTCTTACATTTCATCCAAAAACAAATGGAGTAGTCATTATGTTAGTTATCAGAACAGTTTGTGGTAACGGTATTGGCAGTTCATTGATGGCTGCGAATAATGTCAAAAAGATCTGTGAAGAATTAGGTATCAAAGCGGACGTCGCCTCGGTCGATTTTGCTAACGCCGTCGGCGAAAAAGCCGACCTTTACGTCACGATCAAAGAACTGGCAAATCAATTTCCAGCCCACTGTCATGTCGCCATCATTCGCAGCTATGTCCATAAAGCGAAAATCGCCGAGGATATTACCGACGCGCTGACCAAAATTGCGGCGAATCACTCTTAATTAACATAGAGGGAACGACCATGCAGGCTATTCTTAGTTTCTTAGCGGAAATATTCAGTCAACCTGCTTTTTTAATGGGGCTGATTGCTTTTGTCGGTTTAGTGGCGCTGCGCTCCCCCGGTAACAAACTCCTTACCGGCACATTAAAACCGATTCTAGGCTATTTAATGTTGAGCGCTGGCGCAGGCGTTATCGTTGCCAATCTCAACCCGCTGGGCGGTATTATCGAGGCCGGGTTTAATATCCGCGGCGTTATTCCAAACAATGAAGCCATTGTCTCCGTCGCCCAGAAGATGCTGGGCGTGGAAACCATGAGTATTTTGCTGTTAGGCTTTATTTTCAACCTGATTATCGCCCGCTGTACCAAGTATAAATATATCTTTCTGACCGGCCATCACTCGTTCTTCCTCGCCTGCCTGTTTTCCGCTGTCCTGCAGGCGGCGGAGTTCCATGGCTGGATGTTGATCCTGATCGGCGGATTCCTGCTGGGGTCATGGTCGGCCATCTCCCCCGCGATTGGTCAGCGTTACACCAAGCAGGTCACGGAAGACGGTGGGATCGCCATGGGTCATTTCGGCTCCCTCGGCTACTACCTCTCGGCATGGATCGCCAGCCGGACCGGCAATCCGGCAAATTCCTTCGCGGATACCGAAATTTCAGAAAAGTGGGGCTTTCTGCGCGATACCACCGTCACCACCGGTATCGTGATGTTTGTTATCTACTTTGTCTGCAGCGCTGTCGCCGGGTCGGCATACCTGAGCACCATCACCGACCAAAACATGCTGATCTTCTCGGTGCTGACCGGCCTGCAATTCGCCGTTGGCGTGGCCATTGTGTACAACGGTGTGCGGCTGATCCTCGGCGATCTGGTGCCGGCATTCCAGGGCATCAGCCAGAAGCTGATCCCGGACTCCATCCCGGCCGTTGACTGCGCGGTATTCTTCACCTTTAGCCCCACCGCCGTGGTGGTGGGATTCATCAGCTCCTTCGTGGGCGGGCTGGTCGGGATGCTCTTGCTCGGCGGGCTGGGCATGGCGCTGATTATTCCCGGCATGGTGCCGCACTTCTTCTGCGGCGGCACGTCCGGCGTCTTCGCCGACAAGCTGGGCGGCAAGCGCGGATGTATCATCGCCTCCTTTATCGGGGGGATCTTCCTCGCCTTCCTGCCGGCGATGCTGCTGCCGGCGCTCGGCAACCTCGGGTTTGAAAACAGCACCTTCGCCGATTTCGACTTCGCGGTATGGGGCATCATTATCGGTAACGCCTTCACCCAGTTTGGCCAGGTCACTATCTACCTGATTTGTCTGGTGCTGCTCGTCGCGCTGCTGGCGCCTTTCTGTTTCCGTCACGTACGGGTGGTTGGCGATACGCTCAGCTATGAGGAGCTCACGGCGAAGCAGAAAAATGAATAAGCGACGTCATTTTTCCCGGCGGGGAGGTCACGCTTCCCGCCGCTGACCAATAATCAGGAGTGGTTATGGCTATTTTGTCCATTGGATTTGCTTGTTTCGATCAGTTTTTCTTTCTCAATGAATGGCCTCAGGAGAATACCAAAAACTTTTGTCATGATTTTATAGAAAGCGGCGGCGGCCCAGCGGCCAATGCGGCATGGCTGCTGGGATTATGGGGTGAGGAAGTCTATTACATTGGTCATCTGCATCAGGACCTTTACGGCCAGCGCATTATCGATGAGTTTGCCGAGGCGGGCGTGGATACCAGCCAGGTGGTTTTTTCCGATGACATGATCACTCCGCTGGCCTCGGTGCTGGTCAATCGCTTAACGGGTTCGCGGACGATTATTACCCGCAAGATGCAAACGCCACCTTCCCTGACCTACGATCAAAAGCTCAAACTGGACGACCTCGCCGAGCGGCTGATTGCCAGCGAGGAGCCGGTCACCATTTTAATTGACGGCCATGAGGCAGAAATAAGTGAATATTTAATTAAGAAACTGCCCCACGCCAAAGTCGTGATGGACGGGGGTTCACTGCGTGCCAGCAATATTAAACTGGCGGCCTGGACTGACTATTTTGTCGTAAGCGAACATTTTGCCCGCGATTATATGAGCTATCGTTCACTGAGCACCGAAGCAGACATTAAAGCGGCCCTGATTGAACTGAATAAAATTTGCCGCGGCGAGGCATTTATCACCCTTGGCGAAAAAGGCTGCGCCTTCTTAAAGAGCGGTATGCTGCAGATCGTCCCGTCCTGGCTGTGCAATGCCGTTGATACCACCGGCGCCGGGGATGTTTTTCACGGTGCCTTTACCTATGGCGTCCATTATTCGTGGCATATAGATAATATTATTTTATTTGCCAGCCTGACCGCCGCTATTTCTATTGAGAAAAAAGGGGTACGGGAATCGATGCCAGATCTGGCGGTCGTCCACCACTCGCTAAATAGCTACGAGAGAAATTTAAAGCAATATTTTGAAGAATAACTGCGTTTAATACATATCAAGAGGTGAATATGTTAGTGTCGATGAAGGACATGCTTCAGCATGCCCTAAAGAACGGTTACGCCGTCGGTCAGTTCAACATTAATAATCTGGAATGGGTCGGCGCCGTATTAAGCACCGCCCAGCAGTGCCGCTCACCGGTTATTTTGGGCGTGTCCGGCGGCACGGTTAAGCATATGCTCGGGCTAAAATGTATTCATGATATTGTGGTTAATGCCATAGATTATTTACATATTGATATTCCGGTGGCTCTGCATCTGGATCACGGCACTACCCAGGAGGCCTGCGAAGCCGCGATCGCTGCCGGCTTCAGTTCCATTATGTTTGATGGTTCACATCTGCCGTTCAGGGAAAACCTGACCATCACCCGCCACCTGGTGGCGCTGGCGCACAGCAAGGGCATCTCCGTGGAAGCCGAACTGGGGACCATCGCCGGCAGTGAAGATGGTATCGTTAACTCCGAGGTCATTTACGCCGATCCTGAAGAGTGCTACACCCTGGTGACAGAAACGCAGGTGGATTGCCTCGCCGCCGCGCTGGGTTCCACCCATGGTCTGTATAAAGGTAAAGCCCGACTGGGATTTACTGAGATGAAAGCCATAGCCGAGCGCGTGAAGGTCCCGCTGGTGCTGCATGGCGGCACCGGTATTGCCGATGAGGATATGCGCCGGGCGATTGCCTGCGGCACCGCCAAGATTAACGTCAATACCGAAAACATGTACGCCTGGTGCCAGCAGGTGAAAGCGATCTTTGCCGCCGATACCGGGCACGATGTGAACGATCCGCGGAAAGTCATCACCCAGGGACTGCAGCCGGTACGTGAGATGATTGCCCGCCGCATGGCGCTTTTTGGCTCACAGCAGCGCTATTGACGCCGGGCCTGCGGCTGAAACCTCCGCCCCGAAGCTGCCGGGGCGGAGGCGTCAAGGTATCAGAAGGCAAAGCAGGAGCAGCCCAGCACGCCCCAGAAAGCTTGCTCATCGGAGACCGGAATCGACGACCTGCGCGCAATATCATGTTGGTGGCCGTGAACGCCGCAGCTGCCGCAGCACTGGTGCATCTGCACCATGGCGCCGATTTTAGCCGCCGCCGGCGGAGCGGAACGGTAATGGCCCGGGACCTTCACCACCGGTGACCACTCCGGTAGCACCGGAATGGGCGGCGGCGCCAGCGGCGAAAAGTGACCGGCAGCGTACACCACTTTGCCATCAACCACCGTTAACACGGACTCAATGCCTTTGATCTCCTCTTCCGCGACGCTGAAGTAGTCTTTCGACAGCACCACCAGATCGGCAAGCTGACCGGCGGCCAGACGGCCTTTCTTGCCCTGCTCGCTGGAGAACCAGGCGCTGCCCGCCGTCCACAGCTCCAGCGCGACATCGCGCGGCAGGCGGTTGTCGTCGTCGTACATCGCCATCCCGCCAACGGTGCGCCCGGAGACCAGCCAGTACAGTGCGGTCCACGGATTATAACTGGCGACGCGGGTGGCATCGGTGCCCAGCCCCACCGGCACGTCCAGTTCCAGCATTTTCGCTACCGGCGGAGTATGTTTCACCGCCTCTTTACCATAGCGATCGACAAAGTATTCGCCCTGGAAGGCCATCCGGTGCTGCACCGCAATACCGCCCCCCAGCGCCTTCACCCGCTCAATGTTACGCTCGGTAATGGTCTCGGCATGATCGAAGAACCAGTGCAGGCCATTAAACGGGATATCGCGGTTCACCTTCTCAAACACGTCCAGCATCCGGCTGATAGACTCGTCGTAGGTGGCATGCAGGCGGAACGGCCAGCGATGCTCCACCAGATGGCGCACCACCCGCTCCAGCTCATCCTCCATGCCTTGCGGCAGATCCGGCCGCGGCTGCAGGAAATCTTCAAAATCCGCCGCCGAGAACACCAGCATCTCGCCGGCGCCGTTGGCGCGATAGAAGTCGGTCCCCTGCCCCGGCTTCAGCATATCGGTCCAGCGTTCGAAATCCTCCAGCTCCTGCTTCGGCCGCTGGGTAAACAGGTTGTAGGCGATGCGCACGGTCATCTGATCTTTCGCGTGCAGCTGTTCGATAATTTCGTAATCTTCCGGATAGTTCTGGAAGCCGCCCCCGGCGTCGATGGCGCTGGTCAGCCCCAGTCGGTTCAGCTCGCGCATAAACTGGCGGGTAGAGTTCACCTGCAGATCCAGCGGCAGCTTCGGCCCTTTGGCCAGCGTAGCGTAAAGGATCATGGCGTTCGGTTTGGCGATCAGCATCCCGGTCGGGTTGCCGCGGCTATCGCGGACGATCTCTCCGCCCACCGGATCCGGCGTCTCTTTGGTATACCCCACGGCTTTCAGCGCCGCGCGGTTCAGCAGCGCGCGATCGTAGAGATGCAGCACAAACACCGGCGTATCGGGCGCCGCGTCGTTCAGCTCTTCCAGGGTCGGCATCCGCCGCTCAGCGAACTGAAATTCGCTCCAGCCGCCGACCACCCGCACCCACTGCGGAGACGGTGTGCGTTCCGCCTGATCCTTAAGCATTCGCAGGGCATCGGCCAGCGAGGGAACGCCCTCCCAGCGGAGCTCAAGGTTGTAGTTCAACCCGCCGCGGATCAGGTGCAGGTGAGAATCGTTGAGGCCCGGGATCACCGTATGCCCTTTGAGATCGACGATTTGCGTCCCCTCGGCGGCAAAGCTCATGATCCGATCGTGGCTTCCGGTAGCAACAATTTTTCCGTCGGCGATGGCCACGGCTTCCGCCAGGGGATTCGCGCGATCGAGGGTATGAATCTGACCGTGGGTCAGAATCAGTGTGGCAGTTTGCGACATAACGCACTCCTTGAGGAGGCTGACTCAGTTTTTCTTTAACCAGCCAGCAAACAGGCGGGTCACGATGGGCATCCAGAACCAGACCACCAGCGCAACCACGCAGGCATCATTGATCAGGTGCAGCAGCAGGCTCCCTTTGAGCGACGGCAACAGCATACCGGTGACCGCAGGCACCAGGTTGGTGCTGGGAAAAATCACCAGCAGGGTGATCAGAAACTGTTTCCAGCGCCGCGGCTGGCGCACGTTCGCCGTCGGCGGGGTAAACCAGAAGGCCGGCTCGGTCCGCACCTCCGTCCGATCGCCTTCCGTCAGCAGCGGCGCAATCTCTGCCACCAGCTGCCGACGGGTTTCCGACTGCGTCCAGGCGTAGAGGTGCTCCAGGGTATCGAAGCGGATTATGACGCTCCACAGATTCTGCCCTGCGGCGGGCCGGATCACATTCGCGCCGAGATGGCCGGGAAACTCGGCCGCAATGGGCATAATTTTACCGAGCCACTCCTCGTAGCGCTGGCCGTGTTGCGGATCGAGCAGATGGCTGATGACCAGGGTCACCGATTTTTGCTGCGCCATAGAGAGTTCCTTGCTTCAGGGGAATGGCGGGATTGTTCCCGCCATTAGCCACAGATGACCATACACAACATCATTCATGCTACGTCGAGGCGGCAAGCCGGCACGTCCCCCTGAGCGGAGATAAGTCAGCGACCGGGGACGGGTAAACGCAGCCGAAGATCAGGCAGCCTGAAGGATGAAGTGATTTACGCTTTACGCTCCGGCGCGCCATGCACCATGGTATAAGCGTAATCCACGCCCATCCCGTAGGCGCCGCTGTGTTCGCGTACGAGGTCCATCACCGCATCGTAGGTCGCTTTGCGCGACCAGTCGCGCTGGTACTCCAGCAGCACCTGTTGCCAGGTCACCGGCACCGCCCCCGCCTGCACCATCCGATCAATAGACCGCTCATGGGCGTCGACAGAGGTGCCGCCGGAGGTATCCGTCACCACATAGACCTCGTAGCCCGCCTCCAGCGCCATCAACGCCGGGAAGGTCAGGCAGACTTCGGTCCACAGGGCGGAAATCACCAGCTTTTTACGGCCGGTCGCTTTCACCGCCGCCACAAACGCGTCGTCTTCCCAGGAGTTCATCGAGGTACGTTCAATCGGCTTGACGTCAGGATGCACGGCCAATAATTCCGGCCAGATATAACCGCTGAAGCTTTTGGTCTCTACGGAGGTATAAATCACCGGCACATTAAAAATTTTGCCCGCTTTCGCCAGCGCCACGGTGTTATTTTTCAGGGTCTGGCGATCGATATTCGCCACGCCAAATGACATCTGCGGCTGGTGGTCAATAAAGATAAGTGCGGAATTAGTGGGATCGAGCAGTTCACGAATAGACATTAAATACCTTCTTAATCAATGAGTTAAAAAGATGACATGATGGTTAATGCGTCGTGTGGATCCTGACTGATAAAGCATGGTGAGTATAGCCAGTTATTTCTAACAAGTTATTAAAGTTTTTTTGTGGTTTATTTTTTTGCCCGTAGCAAGGATTTGCTCGCATCCGCATTAATCAAATTTTTACGCCAAACTGTTCTGATTTATTCACTGGCATTGATTATTGTGCTTAGGTACAACAAGGGAAAATAAATTAATGGATAGCTCCCCCATGCGTGTGAATTTTGATGTACTCATGATCCTTGATGCCCTGGACAGACACGGGTCCTTCGCCACCGCCGCGGAGTCGCTGTATAAAACCCCCGCCGCCCTGAGCTATATGATCCAGAAGCTGGAGAGCGATCTGGATATTGTGCTGTTGGATCGCTCTGGCCACCGGGCGAAGTTTACCGATACCGGTAGGCTGATGCTGGAGAAGGGACGGCAGCTGTTGAGCGCCGCCAGAGATCTGGAAAAGCAGGCGCAGCAGCTGAGCGCGGGCTGGGAGCGAGAGCTGGCGATCGCTCTCGATGCTTCGTTTCCCTTTTCTGCCCTGCTACCGCTGATCGCCGAATTTTATGCGCAAAACCCGCAGACGCGGCTGAACTTCAGTCATCACACCCTCGCCGGTTCGTGGGAAGAGCTGACCCACCATGGCGCGGATATTATCCTCGGCGCCATCAATGAGCCTCCGACCTCTGCAGAGTGGTCATGGCAAACCCTCGGCGCACTGGATAATATTTTCGTGGTTGCCCCCGCCCACCCGCTGGCTCAGGCGAAGGAGCCACTGACCAATAAACAGCTCAGCCAACATCGGGCCATCGTGATCCGCGACAGCGCCCGTTATTGCCATCCGCTAAACAGCAATCTCCTCGACGAGCAGCCGCAAATCGGCGTCGATGATTTCGCCAGTAAAGTCGAACTGCTGTGCGCCGGGCTGGGCTGCGGCTTTCTACCGCGCCATATCGCTCGCCCGTGGCTGGAAAAAGGCAGTCTGGTGGAAAAAAGCGTCGCCTGCTGGCGGGAAAAAGATATCACCTACATGGCCTGGCGCAGCGGGAATGACGGGCTGGCTCAGCGCTGGTGGCGGGAGGCGCTCCTCCGCGGCGACCTGCTGAGCCAGCTCTACCGTTAACGGCCGGACCAGACGCTGGCGGAGATGGCCGGAAGGGTCAGCACCCCGTCCTGAAAGGCGCCGGCGCCTTCCAGCAGCGTCCACCCGGCCACGTTCAGCAGCGGCGAATCCTCGATAACCACCTCGCAGGCTTCCCCGCGGTTAATCGCCACCAGCACGCGCTGCTGTTTGTAGACCCGGACAAACACCACCACGTTATCCTCGGCGTAAATCACCTTACAGCCGCCGTAGCGCAGCGCCTGCTGGGCCTTACGCAGTTTCGCCATCCGCTGATACAGCGCCAACAGTTGGGTATCCTGCAGCGCCGGATCCCACGGGAACGGTTTGCGGCAGAACGGATCGTTGTTGCCATCCACGCCCACCTCGTCGCCGTAGTAGATACACGGTACGCCCGGCCAGCTAAACAGCCACACCACCGCCAGCGGCAGGCGCGCTACGTCTTTACCAAGGAGCGATTTAAAGCGCGCCGTATCATGGCTGTCGAGCTGGTTGAACATCCTCAGCTGCTGCTGATGCGACAGCCCGGCGCGATAATTATCCATCCACGCCATGCAGGTCTGGGCGTCTATCTTCTGCGGATCGTAAGAGATATCGGTATTGGCGAGGAATCCCCAGATCGGGAAGGTAAAGCCGCGATAGTTCATCGCCGCATCTTCGGCATCCGCCTGCAGCCATTGTCGCGCATCGCCAAAATGTTCGCCAAAGACAAAGGCTTCCGGCTGCGTTTGTTTTGCCGCCTGAGTGATGCCGGCGATATGCTGCAGGTTATTCCGCGCCCCGCCGCCTTCGCCCAGCATATGCACCACGTCCAGACGCCAGCCGTCCATGCTCCACGGCGCTTTCAGCCAGTGGCGTACGATACTGTCCTCGCCGGCATAGATCTCGTTGACCAGGCTGGTCGAGCGATAGTCGAGCTTCGGCAGACTGGCATAGCCCAGCCAGTTGTGCGCCTGCCCCTCCTCTGAGAAGGTAAACCAGTCGCGCCACGGGGAGTCCGGATAATGGCCGGCGCCGCCGCTGCCCTGTTGGTGTCGGTCGAACCAGGGATGGGAATCGCCGGTATGGTTGAACACCCCGTCGAGGATCATGCGCATCCCCACCCGCTGGGTGTTGTGCCGCAGCCGGAGCAGCGCCGCGTCGCCGCCAAACTGCGGATCGACGCGCCGATAATCCTCGGTATCGTATTTATGCACGCTGGGGGCGGCGAAAACCGGGTTCAGATAGAGGGCGGTGACGCCGAGTTGCTTCAGGTAGGGAAGTTTTTCGCTGATGCCGTCGAGATCGCCGCCGTAGAACGTCGACCCGCCCGCCTCACCGGTTAGCGGTTCGTCCCATGCCTTGCGCACAATCTCCCGTCCCGCCGCGTGATGGTAATAGACCGCATCCTGGTCGGCGTCACGCGCGGCGCTGCGGGCAAAGCGATCGGGGAAAATCTGATAGAACACCTGATCGGCCACCCACTGCGGGCCGGCGTCCGGCAGGTCAATGGCAAACTGTTCCAGCCTGGCCGGCGGGAAACGGGTGAAACCTTGTGGCGTAAACCAGCGCTGATGGTCGGCCCACAGCAGCTTAAAGCTGTAGCGGCGGCGCGGCTGGCCGCTGGCGAGAGAGATTTCACCGCGCCATGCCACCACGCCTGGCTGCGGCGCCTGACGGAGCCGCTGCATCGGCAGCGACAGCTCTTCGTTATCCTCTTCCGCGCGCAGCGTGATCCGCTGCGGCAGCGACTCACCGCTTAACCACAGGGTAATAAACAGTCGGTCCTGTTGCACCTTGATAAAGGGTGCAACCGGAAGGTGCCATGCCTTCAACATCGTGAATCCTCATTGTGCAGAATGGGCACACCTTGCCATAGCCGTCAGGCGCAGAACTCATCATCACAGGATTTTTTGGGGGAGGATAACGGGGGAGGACGCGGGACTGCAAGCCGCCCCGGTCGCGTGATGCTGACCGGGGCGGTGCATTTACTGTGCCTGCGCCAGGCGGCGATCGCGACGGGTCTTAAAGACCCAGCCCAGCAGCAGCAGGCCGATCCACGCCATACCGACATACAGCGAGATACGGGTATCCGGATGATAGCCGATCAGGGCGATAATAAAGGCCAGGAACACCAGGCCGACTACCGTGGTCACCACTCCGCCGGGCACTTTGAATTTCAGCGCCTTGACCTCTTCGGGCGACAGACGGCGGCGGAAGGCAATCTGTGACAACAGGATCATAATCCACACCCACACCGTGGCGAAGGTGGCCAGGGAGGCGATCACCAGGAAGACGTTTTCCGGCATGATGTAATTGAGATACACCGCAAACAACAGCGCAATAGTCATCACTATCACCGTCACCCACGGAATACCGCGGCGCGACGTTTTAGCGAACACCTTCGGCGCGCTGCCCTGCTCAGCCATACCGTGCAGCATACGGCCCACGCCGAACACGTCGGAGTTAATCGCCGACAGGGAGGCTGTCAGGACCACGAAGTTAAGAATACTGGCCGCGAAGGTAATGCCCAGATGCTGGAAGGTCAGGACAAAGGGGCTGCCGTCGGTTCCCACCTGATTCCACGGATAGATGGACATAATGACGAACAGTGTGCCGACGTAGAACACCAGAATACGCATCGGCACCGAGTTGATCGCGCGCGGAATGGATTTCTCCGGGTCTTTCGCCTCACCGGCGGTAATACCGATGATTTCGATGCCGCCGTAGGCGAACATCACCATCTGCAGCGACATCACCATCCCCAGCCAGCCGTTGCTGAAGAAGCCGCCGTTGCTCCACAGGTTATGAATGCCGGTCGGCTGGCCGCCGTTGCCGATCCCCCAGATAATAATGCCGAACCCGGCGAGGATCATGATGATAATGGTGGCCACTTTGAAGAACGAGAACCAGAACTCCAGCTCACCAAACACCTTGACGCTCATCAGGTTGACGGTGCAGATGATCAGTACCACGCTGAGCACCCAGATCCAGTGCGGCACCGTCGGGAACCAGACGCCCATGTAGATACCGAAGGCGGTGACGTCGGCGATGGCGACGATCAGGATTTCGAAGCAGTAGGTCCAGCCGGTGATATAGCCCGCCAGTCCGCCGAGGTTTTCCTGGGCATAGCGGGAAAATGAGCTGGCGGCAGGGTTATGGACCGACATCTCACCGAGCGCCCGCATAATGATATATGCCGCGACGCCACCGATAATGTAGGCCAACAGCACGCTGGGTCCGGCCATTTTAATGGCGTCGGCTGAGCCGTAAAAAAGCCCGGTGCCGATGGCGGAACCCAGGGCCATAAAGCGGATATGCCGGGTGCTTAGCCCGCGCTTAAGCTTGTTACTACTTTCCATCGTGGTTTTTCAATGCCGTTTAACACAAAAAATAAAAAACCACGGAACCCGAAGTCCCGTGGTTAAACGCTTTTCCTTAACGCCTGTTAATGGGCGCTGGAGGCCACCTGACGTCCGGCTGCGCGATCCCAGATCACCGCGAGGAACACCATCACGGCGGTGGGCATCAGCCAGGCCAGGCCCTGCTCCGCCAGCGGCAGACGCGCGGTCCAGGCCGGCAGAATCGCGGCAAACGCCGATGACTTAATCCCGTCAATGATACCAAACATCAGACTGATAAACATGGCCGGCGCGATAACGCGGGACGAATTATGCCACCAACTGCGGGTAAAGCTTAATACAACCAGTGCGATACACGGCGGATAGATAGCGGTCAGCACCGGAATTGACACCTGAATCAGATGGCTCAGCCCCAGATTGGAGACCGCCATCGAGAACAGGCCAAGGATAAAGACCAGCGTGCGATAGGAGAACGGCAGATACTGGGCAAAGAACTCGGCGCAGGCGCAGGTCAGGCCCACCGCCGTCACCAGACAAGCGATGAAGATCAGCGCCGCCAGCAGGAAGCTGCCCGCCCCGCCGAAGGTGTGCTGCACGTAGGAGTGCAGAATGGCCGCGCCGTTGGCGGACTGGTCCACGAGAGTGGCGCTGTCAGAACCCAGACGGAACAACGCCAGGTACAGCAGCGTCAGGCCAACGCCTGCCATCAGGCCAGCCCAGACGGTGTAGCGGGTCAACAGACGCGCTTCGCTGACGCCGCGGGAGCGTGCCGCATTGACAATCACGATCCCGAACACCATCGCGCCGAGGGTATCCATGGTCAGGTAGCCGTTGACGAAGCCATTGGAGAATGGCGCCGTACGATACGCTTCCAGCGCGTCGCTGATCGGGCCCGCTGGCCAGATGATGGCCGCGACCGCCAGCACAATCAGGGCGATAATTTTCAGCGGCGCAAGGAAGTTGCCCACGGTGTCCAGCAGTTTGCCCGGATAGAGGGAGACCAGAATCACCAGCGCGAAATAGATAACGCTGTAGATCAGCAGCGGCAGCGGGCCGTCGCCGGTCAGCGGCGCAATACCGACCTCAAAGGAGACGGTCGCGGTGCGCGGGGTCGCGAACAGCGGTCCCACCGCGAGATAACACACCACCGCCAGCAGGATACCCGCCACTTTACCAATCGGGGTGCTCAGGCTTTCAACGCCGCCGCCGACTTTCGCCAGCGCCACCACCGTCAGCACCGGCAGACCCACCGCAGTGATCAGGAAGCCGATCGCCGCTGTCCAGACGTGCTCGCCCGCCTGTAAGCCAACCATCGGAGGGAAAATTATGTTGCCTGCGCCAACAAACAACGCGAAGGTCATAAAGCCCAACGCTATGATGTCGCGAGATTTTAACTGATGGGTCATAAATTCATTACTGCCTGTGGATGTGGTGTTGTAAAAAATGGAAAAATACCGCGCTCCCCTCTCAGGGACGATACAGCGGCCATTGCCGGTAAACTCAGCGAGATATGCTCCCGAAGCGGCGTGGGAAAGAATTGTTTTTGGTATTACCACGCAAAAGCAGTCTGTCATCGACTGCGCAGGCGCAATTTAAACGCTTATAACGTTTTAAAGCAAGGCACGATCGCAAAAGCAGATGATTATGCTGGTTATCAGTTTCACACCAGAATCATTTACCATATTGATGGAAAACCCGTGGCTTATCATGCGAACAAAAAAGCAGCACGCGTTCATTAAATAGGCGAGGAAAAAAGGATGCCAACGAAAATGACCAGCCGGGGCTGGTCATTGGCAAGATAAGCTGACAGCACGCCGATCAGGCGTCGTTTCTGGCAATTAATCGTTCCGGGAGCAGGAAGCTAAAACGGGTTCCCTTGCCCACCGTGCTGTCGATCTCCAGCCGGCTGTCATGATGGTTGACCGCGTGTTTGACGATCGCCAGTCCCAGGCCGCTGCCCCCCGTTTGCCGGGAGCGAGCTTTATCCACCCGATAAAAACGCTCGGTCAAACGGGGAATATGCTCTGGCGCA
Source organism: Klebsiella sp. HMSC16C06 (assembly GCF_001808325.1). Lineage (NCBI taxonomy): Bacteria > Pseudomonadati > Pseudomonadota > Gammaproteobacteria > Enterobacterales > Enterobacteriaceae > Klebsiella > Klebsiella sp. HMSC16C06. The sequence continues at coordinate 119,794 of NZ_KV792988.1, read as the reverse complement.
ATGCCTGGCCCATTATCCTCGACGCTGAACAGCGCCCCCTGCGGGGTCCGCTGCCAGCTGACGCGAATTTCGGTCCCCGGCGGGGTGTGGTTCACCGCGTTATAGACCAGATTGGAAATGGCGCTGCGCAGTTGCTCCTCATTACCCAGCACCTTGAGCTGCTCGTCAACGGTGAAGATCAGCGTCTGTTTCTCCTGGCTGAGAGTTTGCGCCTCGCGCTCCACCACCCGCAGCATCATCGGCACGTCGATGCGGTCATTCATCGCCAGCGCCGGCGCGGCTTCAATGCGCGACAGCGTCAGCAACTGCTTCACCAGCCCTTCCATACGCTGAGTTTGCTCTCGCATGGTGTGCAGGGCTTTTTCCCGCGTCGCCCCCTCCAGTACCTGCTCCTGCATCATCTCCAGATAGCCCTGCAGCACCGTCAGCGGGGTGCGCAGTTCATGGCTGACGTTGGCGAAAAAGTTCCGCCGCGCCCCTTCCAGCTGATGCATCTGCGTCACGTCGCGCGCCACCATCAGCCACTGCTTATCGGTGTAAGGCATCACGCGAATTTCCAGATGGCGAGCGTTATTCAGCACCAGGTTGAGTGGCTTAGAAAAATCACGCTGTTTCAGATAGTTGGCGAACTCGGGATAACGCAGGAGGTTGAGAATATTTTGGCCACTGTCGTCCGGCCAGCGCAGGTTTAAAATCTGCTGCGCCAGGCCATTACACCAGAAAATGGCCCCCTCTTCCGTGGTCAGTACAACCGCATCCGGCAGCGATTCCGCCCCGCTGCGAAAGCGTTTAATCAGGCTTCCCAGCTCGCGTCGACGCTTTTTATTACGCATCTGCATCTGATGCAGACCATACAGCAGCGGCTCCCAGCTGCCGCGTCCAGGCGGAGGAGTCATGCTCCGATCCACCCACAACCACCACGACAGGCGCATCAAATTCCAGAAATGCCAGATCAGCAAACCGGTCACTGCCGCCAGTAAAAACCACGGCAGATGACCCACAAACGCCCCCAGAATCAGGGCCGGAATACACGCTAAAAAGAGCTCCAGCGCCAGCCTTTTCCATGACAGCCGTTCCAGCACGGGTCACACTCCTGTCAAAATTCAGAAACGGGCGGAGAAACGATACCCCGTGCCGCGAACCGTTTGCACCATGCGATCATGGCCACTGTGTTCCAGCGCTTTGCGCAGGCGGCGAATATGGACGTCCACCGTGCGGTCTTCCACATAGACGTTGGTTCCCCAGACGTGGTTCAGCAGCTGCTCGCGGCTGTACACTCGCTCAGGATGGGTCATAAAGAAGTGCAATAATTTAAATTCCGTCGGCCCCATGTCCAGCGGACTGTCGCCGGTCATCACCCGATGCGACGAAGGGTCGAGGCTCAGACCCTGCATTTCGATCACCTCTTCCACCGCCATCGGCGAAATACGGCGCATCACCGCTTTGATTCGCGCCACCAGCTCTTTCGGTGAGAAAGGCTTGGTAATGTAGTCGTCCGCGCCGGTCTCCAGGCCGCGAACACGATCCTCTTCTTCTCCACGCGCGGTCAGCATCACAACCGGGATATCCCGCGTCATCGCCTCGCGCTTGAGCAGCTTAATAAACTGCAGCCCGGAACCACCCGGCAGCATCCAGTCAAGGAGAATCAAATCAGGCCAGGGTTCATTGAGTTGATTCACCGCGCTGTCATAATCTTCCGCCTCGACGGGCTGAAAGCCATTTTGCTCCAGAACAAAGCAGACCATTTCGCGGATTGGAGCTTCATCTTCAACGACCAGAATTCTTCTCGCCATTATTTACCCTGTGTTTTTTAGCCATCAGTATAGAAGTGCGGCGTCATTATGCGTCACTTTTGTGACAGATTTATGAAAAAAATGACGGTCTGATGATCGGGTAATTTGAAGCATGACGCGGACTTACCCCGCGCCGACAAATGATATACTGCCGCCCATGCTTTTTTCGCTAGGGAAGATTTATGCGCCTCCTTCACACCTCCGACTGGCATTTGGGCCAGAATTTTTACAGCAAAAGCCGCGCGGCAGAACACGACGCTTTTCTTACCTGGCTGCTGGCCCGCGCGCAGGAGCATGAAGTCGACGCCATTATCGTGGCTGGCGATATTTTTGATACCGGCTCGCCGCCGAGCTATGCCCGCGAGCTGTATAACCGTTTTGTCGTCCAGTTGCAGCAGACCGGCTGTCGCCTGGTGGTGCTGGCGGGCAATCACGATTCAGTGGCGATGCTCAATGAGTCCCGCGATATTCTCGCCTTTTTGCACACCACCGTGGTGGCGAACGCCGGCTACGCGCCCATTGAGCTGCCGTTGCGCGACGGCACCCCTGGCGCCATCTTTTGCCCGGTGCCGTTTTTACGCCCCCGCGAGCTGGTTACCAGTCAGGCCGGCCACTCCGGTCGAGAAAAACAGCAACAGCTCCTGCACGCTATTAGCGACTATTATCAGGAGCAGTATCAGCAAGCCTGCGCGCTGCGCGGCGATCGGCCGCTGCCCATCATTGCCAGCGGCCACCTGACCACCGTCGGCGCCAGCAAAAGCGATGCCGTCCGCGACATTTACATCGGCACGCTGGATGCCTTTCCGGCGCAACACTTCCCGCCTGCCGACTACATTGCGCTGGGCCATATTCATCGGGCGCAGGTGGTCGGTGGCTGCGAGCACATCCGCTACAGCGGCTCGCCGTTGCCGCTGAGCTTCGATGAAACCGGCAAAGCCAAATCGGTGCACCTGGTGAGTTTTAACGACGGGCGCCTCAGCGCCGTGGAAACCCTGGAGGTGCCCGTGACCCAGCCGCTGGCAGTGATCAAAGGCGATCTGGCCGCCATCACCGCCCAGCTGGAGCAGTGGCGCGGCGTCGAGCAGGACCCGCCGGTGTGGCTGGATATCGAAATCACCACCGAGGACTACCTGCACGATATTCAGCGTCATATTCAGGCGCTGACGGAGGATCTGCCGGTGGAAGTGTTGCTGGTACGACGCAGCCGCGAGCAGCGCGAGAAAATATTGCTCAACGCCCAGCGGGAGACCCTCAGCGAACTGAAGGTGGAAGAGGTGTTCGAGCGCCGGCTGGCGCTGACCGAGATTGACGATGACAAGCGCGCCCGGCTGCACGAGCTGTTCACCCATACGCTGCATACGCTCACCGCGGAGGACGAAAACGCATGAAAATCCTCAGTCTGCGTCTGAAAAACCTCAACTCCCTGAAGGGTGAATGGAAGATAGACTTTACCGCCGAGCCGTTCGTCAGCAACGGCCTGTTCGCCATTACCGGCGCCACCGGCGCCGGCAAAACCACCCTGCTCGATGCCATTTGCCTGGCGCTTTATCACGAGACGCCGCGCCTGAATAAAGTTTCCCAGTCGCAAAATGACCTGATGACCCGCGATACCGCCGAATGTCTGGCGGAAGTCGAGTTTGAAGTCAAAGGCACCGCCTACCGCGCTTTCTGGAGCCAGAACCGGGCACGCAACCAACCGGATGGCAATCTGCAGGCGCCCCGCGTCGAGCTGGCACGCTGCGCCGACGGCAAAATCCTCGCCGATAAGGTCTCGGACAAACTGGAGCAAACCGCGACGCTCACCGGGCTAGACTATGGCCGTTTCACCCGCTCGATGCTGCTTTCCCAGGGACAATTTGCCGCCTTCCTGAACGCGAAGCCGAGCGATCGCGCGGAGCTGCTGGAGGAGCTGACCGGCACGGAAATCTACGGCCAGATTTCGGCCATGGTCTACGAACAGCACAAAGCTGCTCGCCACGCGCTGGAGAAGTTCGAAGCCCAGGCGGCGGGCATCGTTCTGCTGACGGAAGCGCAGCAGCAGGCGCTGCAGGAAAGTTTGCAGGTACTCACTGACGAAGAAAAAACCCTGCTAACGCAGCAGCAAAACCAGCAACAGCAGCTTCAGTGGCTGACGCGCTGCGACGAGCTGGCGCAGCAGCACCAGCAGGCGGTTAGCCGGCAGCAGCAGGCCCGCCAGGCGCTGACCGACGCCGCCCCGGCGCTGGCGAAGCTTGAGCTGGCCCAGCCGGCCGCCCAACTGCGCCCCCTGTGGGAGCGTCAGCAGGAACAGGTGGCAGGTCTGGCGCAAACCCGGCAACGGATCAACGAAGTAAATGCTCGCTTACTTGCCTGCACCGCGCAGCGCGCGCGCATCCGCCGCAGCGCCCTGCACGCTCAGCAGCAGCGTCAGGCTGAACTGACGGACCTGGCGCAGTGGCTGGCGGCCCATGACCGATTCCGCTTATGGGGACAGGAGATTGCCGGCTGGCGGGCGCAATTCTCGCAACTGACGCGCGATAAACAGCAGCTAACGGCTCAGACCACCCGCCTGGCCGCGCTGCGCCAGAAACTAAGCGCTCTGCCGGCCAGCTCCCTGTCATTGTCCGCAGAGGAAGTCGCGGCGGCGATGGCGCAGCAAACGCAATCGCGGCCGCTGCGCCAGCGGCTGCTCTCCCTGCATGAACAGCATCAGCAGTTGCACAAACGCCTGCGGCAGAGCGCCGAGAACATCCAGCAGGCGCAAACGGAGCAGGCAAAACTCAATGCCACCCTGACGCAACGTCGGGAGCAATATAAAGACAAAAACCAGCACTATCTCGACCTGAAGGCGCTCTGCCAGCGGGAAGAAACGATTAAAGATCTGGAAGGTTACCGCGCCCGGCTTGAGGCGGGGAAGCCCTGCCCGCTGTGCGGATCCTGTGAACATCCGGCGATTGAGCAATACGCCTCCCTAACGGTCACGGATAATCAGCGCCGCCGCGACGCGCTGGAAAAAGAGGTCGCCGCGCTGAAAGAAGAAGGTCTGCTGGTCCTCGGGCAGGTCAACGCCCTGACGCAGCAGCTCCAGCGTGAGACCGAAGCGGCCCGGCGGCTCACAGAGGAAGAGCAAGCGCTCACTAAAGCGTGGCAGGAAACCTGCGCCGCTCTGCAGGTCACGCGGGATATTGCGCAAGAGATAAACGACTGGATGCAGGAGCAGGAGCGCTACGAGCAGCAGCTCTATCAGCTCAGCCAGCGTCTGATGTTACAGAGCCAGCTCAACGACCAGCAAGCGCTGGAGCGCCAGGCTCACCAGCAGCTGGAGACCACGCGCCAGGGGCTGGAGAACGCCCTGCAGACGCTGTCGCTCAGCCTGCCGGAAGAAGGCGCAGAAGCCGCCTGGCTGCACGCTCGCGAAAGCGAATTTGCCCGGTGGCAGGCGCAACAGACGCGGCATGGCGCGCTCCAGGAGCAGATCGCCGCCCTGAAACCGCTGCTCGATACGCTGCCGCCCGGCGATGAGGATGACGCGGAGGCTGAGCCGGTGATCCCGGACAACTGGCGCGAAATCCACGAGGAATGCCTGTCGCTGCACAGCCAGCTTGTCGCCCAGCAGCAACTGGAGACCGAAGAAACGGCGCGCGTACATCAGTCACAGACGCAATTCACGACTGCCCTGGCCGCCAGCCGCTTCAACGATCGGGAGGCGTTCCTCGCCGCACTGCTGGATGACGAGACCGCCCAGCGGCTGACGCAGTTAAAACAGTCGCTTGAGCAGCAGCTTCAGCAAGCGACGGTGCTCTGCGAGCAGGCGACTCAGCAGCAACAGGCGCATCTGGCGCTGCGGCCGCAAGGATCAGACGCTGACGGCCCCACCCTGCAAACGCAGCTGCACGCCCTGGCCCAGCGGCTGCGGGACAACACGACCCGTCAGGGTGAGATCCGCCAGCAGCTCAGGCAGGACAATGAAAGCCGTCAGCAGCAGCAGGCGCTGGGACAGCAGATTGCAGAGGCGACGCAGCTGGCGGACGACTGGGGCTATCTGAATTCGCTGATCGGCTCCAGCACCGGCGACCGGTTCCGCAAATTCGCCCAGGGGCTGACCCTCGATAATCTGGTCTGGCTGGCAAACCAGCAGCTCAACCGGCTGCATGGCCGCTATCTGCTGCAACGCAAGGCCAGCGAGGCGCTGGAGCTGGAGGTTGTCGATACCTGGCAGGCCGACGCCGTGCGCGACACCCGCACCCTCTCCGGCGGCGAAAGTTTTCTCGTCAGCCTGGCGCTGGCCCTGGCGCTGTCAGACCTGGTGAGCCATAAAACACGGATTGACTCCCTGTTTCTCGATGAAGGGTTCGGCACCCTCGACAGCGAAACGCTGGATACGGCGCTGGACGCCCTGGATGCCCTTAACGCCAGCGGCAAAATTATCGGGGTGATCAGCCACGTGGAGGCAATGAAGGAACGTATTCCGGTGCAGATCAAAGTGAAGAAGATAAATGGCCTGGGCTACAGTCGGCTGGACAGAGTGTTTGCGGTGGAGTGAGGTCTGAATTATGGCGATGTCCCCTCACCCTAACCCTTTCCCGGAGGGAGAGGGAACCGTCCGGCGCCGGTCTGTAATTTCGCACGCTATTGCGATTCCCCTCTCCCTGCAGGGTGAGGGGTTCCCGGCCACTGCCTCTACCACCCGCACCGTACCGCTTTTCTCCCTCTCCCTGCAGGGAGAGGGCCGGGGTGAGGGGGAGCGGTTCAGGTCCCCTGGAGCGGCCACAGCCAGGCCGCGCCGCGTACTCCGCTGGAGTCACCGTGCAACGCTTTGCGGATCGGCGTTTCACACTCGCCGCCGAAGACCCACTGCTTCACCAGGTCCGGTACCGTTTGATACAGACGCTCGACGTTGCTCATCCCGCCGCCCAGCACGATAACGTCCGGGTCGAGGATATTCACCACGTGGGCCAGCGATTTCGCCAGCCGCTGTTCATAGCGGCTCAGCGCCAGTTCGGCCTTTTCGTCACCTTCGCCCACCAGACGCATAATCTCGCTGCCGGTTAACCCCTTGCCGCTCAGCCGCTGGTAGTCGGTGGCAAAGCCGGTGCCGGAGATAAAGGTTTCGATACATCCCTGTTTACCGCAGTAGCAGGGCACTTCGGCGCGATAGCGCAGCTCATCGTCGTTCATCCACGGCAGCGGGTTATGCCCCCACTCGCCGGCGTTACCGTTGCCGCCGATATGCGCCCGCCCGTTGAGCGCCACCCCGGCGCCGCAGCCAGTGCCGATAATCACCGCAAACACCGTTTGCGCCCCCGCCGCCGCGCCGTCCACCGCCTCCGACACCGCCAGACAGTTGGCGTCGTTGGCCAGCCGGACTTCACGCTCAAGGCGCAGGCTGAGATCCTTATCAAAGGGCTGGCCGTTGAGCCAGGTCGAGTTGGCGTTTTTCACCACCCCGGTATAGGGCGAAATTGCGCCAGGAATGCCCATCCCCACGGTACCCTGCTGTCCGGTCGCCTGCTCGGCCATCGCTACCAGGGTGGCGATAGTCTCGATGGTTTGCCGGTAGTCCTCACGCGGCGTGGGTAACCGGTGGCGAAACAGCTGCTCTCCCTGGTCGCTCAGGGCTATCACTTCGGTTTTTGTTCCACCTAAATCAATACCAATACGCACGCTCAGCTCCTCACCCCGATTAACAATGCAAGCATAGCGACAATTCGCTATCATGCCCGCCTGATTTAACGACAAAGCCGTGGAAATTATCATGCTGTGGTTCAAAAATTTAATGGTTTACCGTCTCAGCCGCGATATCGAATTGCGCGCCGAGGAGATGGAAAAACAGCTGGCCGAGCTGACATTTACCCCGTGTGGCAGCCAGGATATGGCGAAAACCGGTTGGGTGTCGCCGATGGGATCGCACAGCGACGCGCTGACGCATACGGCAAACGGCCAGATCATTATCTGCGCGCGTAAAGAAGAAAAGATCCTGCCGTCGCCGGTGATCAAGCAGGCGCTGGAGGCGAAGATCCAGAAGCTGGAAGCCGATCAGGGCCGCAAGCTGAAGAAGACCGAGAAAGATTCCCTGAAAGATGAAGTGTTGCACTCGCTGCTGCCGCGCGCCTTCAGCCGCTTCAGCCAGACGATGATGTGGATCGATACCGTTAACGGCCTGATCATGGTCGACTGCGCCAGCGCGAAGAAAGCGGAAGACACGCTGGCCCTGCTGCGTAAAACCCTCGGCTCGCTGCCGGTGGTGCCGCTGACCCTGGAGAATCCGATTGAGCTGACGCTGACCGAATGGGTCCGCTCCGGCACCGTGGCGCAGGGCTTCCAGCTGCTGGATGAAGCCGAGCTGAAAGCGATGCTGGAAGATGGCGGCGTGATCCGCGCCAAGAAACAGGATCTGGTCAGCGACGAAATCGCCGTGCACATTGAGGCCGGGAAGGTCGTCACCAAGCTGGCGCTGGACTGGCAGCAGCGTATTCAGTTTGTGATCTGCGACGATGCGTCAATTAAGCGCCTCAAGTTCTGCGATGAATTACGTGACCAAAACGAAGATATCGATCGGGAAGATTTCGCCCAGCGCTTTGACGCCGACTTTATCTTAATGACCGGCGAGCTGGCTGCCCTGATCCAAAGCCTGGTAGAAGGGCTCGGCGGCGAAGCGCAGCGCTAAGCGCCGCTTTCCTTCCTGCCAGGCAGGAAGGAAAAAACAACCCGGCGGCAGGCGCCGGGTGTCACTCTGGCTTACAGATAGCGGCACAGATAAGAGGTTGGCTCAGCCACCTGCAGATGAAATTCGCTGTTGCCTGGCACATTGAAAACTTCGCCGGCGGCGTAAACTTTCCACTCAGTCTCACCCGGCAGCAGGACATTCAGCGCCCCGCTGACCACCGTCATCTCTTCCGGCTGCGCCGTACCAAAGGTGTATTCCCCTTCCGCCATCACGCCAACGCTGGCGCGACCGGTACTGCTGCTGGTGAAGCCAATGGATTTCACTTTTCCGTCAAAGTATTCATTGCTTTGAAGCATAAACAAGCCCTTCTGATCGTCGGTTAAAGGCTCAATATAGGGGGCGCTCCTTGCCCCTGTCACGTGAAATTAACACATTAGACCAATAGTTCTGCCGCCAGTCGGGAAACCAGCACATTCGACAGCAAAACCGGGACGTCCAGGGCTTTTTGTAACACATCGCGGTGATGCTGATAGTAACCGAGACAGTCGAGCACCAGCACGTCGGCGCCCTGCTCCAGCAGCGTTTTGCCGGCGCTTAATAACTCACTGTCGCTGCCGGTAAAAGGGTTGGCCAGCGCGTAGTACGGCGACTTTTCCAGCGAGAGCCACTTTTGCCGCTGCATAGGCATGATCTCTTCCACCGGCACGATCACCCCCACCTGATGCCCATCGACGATCGACGCCACCAGCGGCGGGATGATCCGCTGCGGCTCAAGAAGGATCGCATGGTGGGTTGTAAAACCGCTTAACTGTTCGGAGCTAAGCAACAGGATCACATCATAGTTCTGCCGATCCAGCATCGCGATCACGCTGCGGATATCGCGTTCAATTTTCTGCCGCGATACCATCACCAGCTGGTTATCATTGAGCAAGGTCAGCAGGCCCTGCTCGCCGTCACCCACCGCGTACTCTTTGGTTACCTCAGCATGTGTCATATCGCCCAGCAAACTAATGTGGGTGATCTGTTCTTCCCTGATATGTTCGGTCAGGAGCGGCAACACTCCCGCCAGCGGCACAACGCCGATGGTCAAAATTGCCATCGTTGCACTACTCATATCATGTACCTTTTCACTACCACTGCTTCAAGACAGACTTACCACACACGGCATCCGCCCCCCCGGTGAGTAAAAATCAACCGTCGAGAAGCGTAGCAGTTCCGCGCCGCGGTTGAATGTAAAGATTGCCGGGCGACAGCGGCGTGCCTGAAAAATCCGTGTGTTAGATATTCATTAGTACGACTGATAAATAAAAAATGTGAGATACGCCCGATATTGCCAGTATGGCCGGCAATCCGGGCTCAGGGGTTACGACTTATCAGGATCTTCATAGCGCCGCTTGGCATCCACGGCTTCCTGCTCGGTAGGATGTTCGCTGATCAGCGAATTGGGTTCAGGATAATCCGCGCGGAGTTGATACCAGGTGACGGTCTGACCCTGCGGGCCTTTCTCTACCGCAACCACGCGCGCTTCTCTCGGATATGGGGGCCTGTTTGGCATAGTTCTTCCTTCTTCTGGTATCAGAACTATCAAGTATAGGCGCCCCTCGCCGCCTTAATGTAAGTAAATTCTTAACTTACCGGGGTTGCCGTCGCGCCGCACAGCATGGTCATAATCTGCTCCACCACCCGATCCGGGGAGGCCGTGGCATCGACAATATGATGGGCGGCATCACGGTATAAGGCTTCGCGCTGCGCCAACACCTCGCCCACTTCCTCACGTACCGGCTTACCGGTAAGCGTCGGCCGCTGTTCGGCTTTTGGGTAGGCCTCCAGACGATCAATGAGCGCCGACACCGAGGCCTGCAGATAGATCACCACGCCGTTTTCCCGCATAAACTGGCGATTACCTTCCGCCAGCACAATACCGCCGCCGGTGGCGATCACCGTATTCGGCAGAGTCACGGCCTTCAGCGACAGGGTCTCCAGTTCGCGAAAACGCGCCCACCCTTCTGCCTGCACGATCTCTGCCACCGTCCGCTGCTCATGGGCCTGCAGCCGATGATCGGTATCGGAGAACTGAAAATGCCGCGCTCGCGCCAGCGCATGACCGACGGTGGTTTTACCGCAGCCGCGTGGCCCGATGAGAAAGATTGGCTGTGTCATGACCGAAGACCCCCTGGTTCCGCCTGTCGTAAAATATGAAAACGAAAGAACGTATTATCGCTGTTTGTTCCGTAACGTAGTCGTAAACAAAACGTTACACAACTTCTTTGCACCCCATCACCACAGTGACAAAAGGGGCTCTTGATGTAAACTTATCATTGCATTAAGTGTTTAACCAGCTTTACTTTCGGCTGGGCGTTATTTTTTATCCAACGCTGGCGTAAACGGTAACACATTTATGCATAGCTTTACGAAGCAACATATTTACAACATCGTGTTTCAGACGCACCCTGATGCCTATTCGACAGTGTGACAGAGGAATGTAACATGCAATCTGAAGAACAACGCCTTATTGATGGACTGTTTTCCCGGCTAAAAGAGGCTGAGGCGCACAGTGCATCGCGCGATACCAGCGCCGAGGAGCGGATTGCCCAACATGTGAGCGCGCAGCCGGCGGCCCCCTACTATATGGCGCAAACCATTCTTATCCAGGAAGCCGCGATTAAACAGCTTAACGATCGCATCCAGGCGCTGGAGAGCCAGGTCAGCCAGCTGCAGGCGGCGAAGCCCAGCAGCGGCGGATTCCTCTCCGGCCTGTTTGGCGGTGGCGGCTCGTCACGCGGCTCTGACCCCATCCCGGGCGCGGAGCAATACGGTCGCCCGCAGGCCAGCGCCCAGCCGCAGTATGCCCCGCCGCAACAGCAACAGAACTATGCCCCGCAGGCAGCCGCACGCGGTGGCGGCTTTATGGCGGGCGCGCTGCAAACGGCCGCAGGCGTAGCGGGCGGCGTGGTGCTGGGCAATATGCTGACCAACATGTTCAGCGGCTCGCACCCGCAGGAGATCGTCAATATCATCGAAGAGCAGCCGCAGCCTGATGCCGCCGCGCAGGACGCCACCGCGGGTGACGATCCGTTCCGCCAGGGAGACGATCAGTTCCTTGCCGACAACACCTGGAACGACGACTTCGACGCCGGCTTTGGCGACGATGATATTGGCAGCGACGACGATAGCTGGGTTTAACCCTGCTGACGCTTAACCGCCAGCAACCACTTCTCCAGCTCGGCGGCAAACTGTTGCCGGTCGCGCTGCGATAAACTATCCGGGCCGCCGGTCTGAACGCCGCTGGCCCGCAATGTCTCCATAAAATCCCGCATCGTCAGGCGCTCGCGGATCGTCGCCTCGCTGTAACGTTCCCCGCGCGGATTCAGCGCCGCCCCGCCCTTCGCCAGCACCTCTGCCGCCAGCGGGATGTCGGCGGTGATGACTAAATCTCCCGCCGCGCACTGGCGAACGATTTCGTTATCCGCCACGTCAAAACCTTGCTCAACCCGCAGAGTGCGGATGAAACGCGACGGCGGCACGCGCAGCGGCTGATTCGCCACCAGCGTCACCGGGGTCTGGGTACGCTCTGCCGCGCGGAACAAAATCTCTTTAATCACGTTCGGACACGCGTCCGCATCTACCCAAATAGCCATGCCAGCTCCTGTTACCTGCAATAAGTGACGCCAATGTTACCTGCTTTTCTCCCCCATGAAAGCGCAGGATGGTAAGCTAATCAGATCGTAACGAAAAAAGCAGAGGGGAATGGTGATGGATAAGAAAATTGGCTTTATCGGCTGCGGCAATATGGGTAAGGCCATTCTGGGTGGACTGATCGCCAGCGGCCAGGTACAGCCGGGACAAATCTGGGTCTACACCCCGTCGCCGGATAAGGTTGCGGCTCTGCGCGACCAGTATGGCATCAACGCCGCCGGGAGCGCTCAGGAAGTGGCGCAGATTGCCGATATCGTCTTCGGCGCGGTTAAGCCGGGGATCATGACCAAAGTGCTGGGCGACGTCGCCTCAAGCCTGAATAAAGAGTCGCTGGTGGTCTCCATCGCCGCCGGGGTCACGCTTGAGCAACTGGCGCGCGCCCTCGGTCACGATCGCAAAATTATTCGCGCGATGCCCAATACGCCGTCGCTGGTCAACGCCGGTATGACCTCCGTCACGCCTAACGCGCTGGTGAGCAGCGAAGATGTGGCCGAAGTGCTGACCATTTTCCGCTGCTTTGGCCAGGCGGAGCAAATTGCCGAGCCGATGATCCATCCGGTGGTGGGCGTGAGCGGTTCGGCGCCGGCCTATGTTTTTATGTTTATCGAAGCGATGGCCGATGCCGCCGTCCTCGGCGGCATGCCGCGCGCCCAGGCCTATAAATTCGCCGCCCAGGCGGTAATGGGCTCCGCCAAAATGGTGCTGGAGAGCGGCGAGCATCCGGGGGCGCTGAAAGATATGGTCTGCTCGCCTGGCGGGACCACCATCGAAGCCGTCCGCGTACTGGAAGAGAAAGGGTTCCGCTCCGCGGTGATCGAAGCCATCACCCAGTGTATGGAGAAATCAGAGAAACTGAGCCGCTCCTGAGCCTGAGAGGGTAGGCAGCAATGCCCTGAGTGTTCAAAGAAGAAGGGAGCGCGCAGGCGCTCCCTTTTTTTCAGGCTTTCTTCAGGCAGGTACTCATGAAGGTACTGCGTTCATCACCCTTCAACGATTTTGCCGAGGCCGCTTTGTTGCAGTCGCTCATCTTCTGCTGCTGAGGGGTGAGCGCTTTTCCTTGCGACGTAGTGGTCTCTTTTTTCAGGCACTGGCTCATAAACGTTTTGCGCTCATCTCCTTTCAGCGCTTTGGCTGACGCTTGCTGATTGCAGTCCGTCATCTTTTGCTGCTGTGGAGTGGGCGTTTTTTCTGCCGCGCCAACCGCGCTGATAAAGATCAAGCCAAACAGTAGAGTCATTAGTAAGGTTATTTTCATCGCACCATCCTTCTGTGAGTGGATCGTTGTAAGTCTGGACGCAGATAGAAAAAAAACCAGCCGGTGACGCAATTTCGCCACCGGCAGCGACTTATTTCAGACTCAGGGCGGCTTTCATGGTCGAGAACAGGTCGGTCTGGTCGGTCAGGCCGACGACGTTAGCCGCGTGTGGACCGTAGGCCGCAATGCGCAGCTGGGTGCCGGTATGCTCCATCGACTCTTCCTCAGAGTTGCCGTAGCTCATGACCATCACTGCGCCATCGTGGGTATTCAGAGCCTGGGTCAGTCCCGGGGCTTTGCTGTCCGCCGGAATGATCTGGCTGGCGTGCGCATGGTCGGCGGTGACGATCACCAGGGTATTGCCGTCTTTTCGCGCAAACTCCAGCGCCTTCTGCACCGCTTCGTCGAGGTCTACGGTTTCGCCGATCTGGCCACACGGATTCGCCGCATGATCCTGTTTATCGATGGAAGCGCCTTCCACCTGCAGGAAGAAACCTTTCTCGTTGCGGCTCAGCAGGTCAATCGCTTTCTCCGTCATCTGCGCCAGCGTCGGCACCGAGGCGTCGCGTTTCGGGTTTGGCGTACAGGTCACCGGCGCCTTATCGATATTGCCGTGATAAGACGCCTTCGGCCCTTCCCAGCGAACCGGCATATTGCCATCGGCGAAGAGACCCAGTAGCGGCTTAGCCTGACTGGCGTCAGTCGCGGCGGCAAGGGAAGCCGCGTCGGTCACAATCTGGTAGCCGCGCGCTTCCGCCTGCTGGCGCAGGGTTTTGCCCTGCCACTCGCCCGCCGTCGCCGTTTCGGCAAAGGTCTTCGCCCCGCCGCCTAAGGTGACATCCGGCCGGGCGTTCAGCAGCTGTTCGGTAATGGAGCCTTTGCCCCCTTTCTCCAGCGCATTGCTGGGGCATTTTTCACTGGTGACCGTGGGGCCGTAACATTTACGCGATGTCACATGCGCCACCAGCGCTGCGGGGGTGGCGTCCTGCAGCTCGGCGGTGGAAACGTTGCCGGTGGCCAGCCCCGCCGCTTTCGCCAGCTCGAGGAGGGTCTGATGCGCGTTCTCATGAATATCGACGCCCAGCGCGCCGTTATAGGTCTTGACGCCGGTGGTCCAGGCAGTGGCGGACGCCGCCGAGTCGGTCACGTAGTCCGGTTTCCCGGTTTTTTTATCCAGCGAATAGTGCGTGTACTGCCCGGTTAACGGCAAGGCGTCAATCCCTTTAAAGAAACCGCCCGCCCCTTGCGCATAATTTCGCGCAGCGGTAATTTCCGAATCACCCATGCCATCGCCAATCAGCAAAATAACGTTTTTAGCCGGCTTATTGATTAACGAGGCGCGCAGCGCTTCGGTTTGATCGCCGGTTAAACGACGCGCGCCGCCGGGAGTGGTGATATCTCCCTGCGCAGCGCGATTTTCCAGAACCGGCGCAGCAGTCGTTTCTGCATGAATAACCGGCGAGCCCAGCAGAGGAACCAGGGCAATAAACAGGGCGCTTAATTTCACTTTTGTCATCTCCATGTAAAAAATACTTAAAAAAAACAAAACGAGGGAGACTTTATAAAAGGGAGATGACAGAAAAATGACGGCATCCTTGTCGTGTCACAAAGACTAGCTACGAGGATGCCGCAACAGCTTCTTTAGATATTGCTGCAGCAGCATCGCATCCTGGTCGTTGACCGGCGGACAGGGCGTCACCTGGTCAATCGCCTGTTCTATATCCTGAATCAATGCCTGCTGGGCATCATGCTCCATATGGCGCAATAATGCGGTGACCACGATCTCCAGCGCTTCAACCTGCACCGTCAGTTCCTTTGCTTCTTCTTCCTTTTGCGCCAGTTTAACCAGTAACTCAGCAATGAGATTCTTCATAGCACCAGTTCCTTATGCGAGGCCTGTTTTTGATTGGGATGTCATACCCGATGACGGACCTCAGAATTACTTAAAATAAGAATCATCGCAACACCCAATATACAGCGAAACGTTTTACCACAACAAAATACCACTATAAATAGTATTGTTTAATCATGGTCGGGGATGGTTATAACCAGATGGCGCAGGAAATAATAAAATGGAATAGCGCTCACGGCATGGCGATAACAAAAAGTAATGGTAAATGTACCGACGGTGAATAACGCTGACGGTATCGCGATAAATACCGTCAGCAGAGGTTCAGGCGTTAGCCCGGCGGGAGCGGCGCAGCATCCATGCCAGCTGCCAGAGGTTAATGAAAACGATAATGGCGGTAGCAATAAACACCCAGCGGAAGCCGGCCATCGCCGATACAGAGGCGCCAATCAGCGGCCCGGCGACGTTGCCCAGATACATAAACGACTGGTTATAGCCAAAGATGCGTCCGGTGACGCTGTCGCTGCTGTATTTCAGCAATAAAGTCTGCACCGCCGGGAGCATCGCGCCATCGGCAAAGCCGAGCAGGAAACGCAGCGTACCCAATTGCAGCGGGGTGGTGACAAAAGACATGGCGAAAAACATCACCACTGCGCAGCAGAGCGTCGCGAGCAGGATCCGCGAGGTACCGATGCGATCGCCTAACTTACCCAGCCGTGGCGCAGAAATCAGCGCCGACACGCCAGGCACCGCGGCGATCATCCCGGCCAGAAAGGCGATATTGTTGCTGTCCGGCGCCATCGACTTGATAAACAGCGCCAGGATCGGGCCAATTGAGCCGTTGCACAACTGGATCACCAGGGTGGTGAAGAACAGGCTGATCACCAGCCCCGGATAGGGTAAAGAGGCAAGGACTTGTTTTCCGGTGAGGCGCTCGCTTTTACTGACCTGAGGGCGCCCTCCCTCTTTGATCAGAAACAGGGTCACCAGAAAACTGATGGTCAGCAGGATTGCCGTAATAAAAAAGACCATCCGCAGCCCGACGTGGTCCGCCAGGAAGCCGCCCAGCAGCGGGCCGCCGATCACGCCGCTGATTTGCGCGGTTGATAGCGTGCTCAGCGCCCAGCCGCTGCGCTCGCGTGGCACCTGGGAGGCCACCAGCGCCATGGCGTTGGGGATATAACCGGAGGTTAAGCCCATGATCGCCCGCAGGATAAACAGCTGCCAGACGTTAGTGGCGAAGGCCTGCAGCAAAATAGCAATCGCCATCCCCAGCGAGGCACGCAGCAGCATCAGCTTGCGGCCTTTGCGGTCTGCCAGGCTCCCCCACATCGGCGAGACGATCGCCGAGACAAGAAAAGTCACGCTGAAGGTCAGCCCCGACCACATCGACAGCGCTTCATGCGAGGTAACGCCCAGCTGGGAGACGTAGAGGGGCAAAAAAGGGAGAATTTGACTGATCGCCAGGCCGGTAAAAAAGCAACCAAACCAGACGGAGATGAGATTAACCTTCCAGGATTCCATAACTACGCGTATTCATTAATGATTTGCCAATTATTACCTAGCTTAGCAATTTCATTCCACTGGTGTACTACCATAGATGCGCTGGCGGTGAGTTTGGTGTTTTATGAGTGTGGATGAGAACCTGACGAAGCATTTTCTGGTCATTTAGGCTACTCACAGCGCTTTATGCTCAAAAGCAGAAGCCCTGTCCGCGCATCCCCAGATGAAAATGATTGGCGTGAGCCGCATTGTACTCTGGCCCCAGCGCGTTGCCGAAGTAGTGGCAGCTGTTGTTCAACAGCGCCGCCAGCCAGGGATGCGAGGTCTCGCTCCGCCAGCCCTGCAGGACGCTGACGCGTCGGCCGTCCGCCAGGCGGAAACCGCTGACGTCCAGCGCGTCCGCCGTGGCGTGTTCACTGCGCCGCGCCTGTTGCCGATGGTAGATATTGCGGCAGGCGAAGCTGCCGAGATGATCGATCTGGCGCAGATCGCTCGCCATCAGTTGACGGGTCAGCGGTTTCGCCTGCTGCTCGACATACAGCGCACTGCTCAGCGCCAGCGGGCAGCTGGCGAGGAAACTGCTGCTCAGCGTCACGCTGCCAAAATTCGCTACCCGCACCACGTTATGCAGCGGGCAGCTTCCCTCGCTGTCGGCCACCGGCTGGCTGGCGATAAGCCGCCGGCGATTGGCTTCCGCCAGCAGGGAGGCGCACTGGTCTGCCGTCAGCCTGCGCAGCTTGAATGACGTCAACCAGCCCGGGGGATCGTCAAGCGCCAGCGGCGCCAGCGGATTCAGGTGCGGCGGCAGATAGCGGTATCCTAACAGGCCCGCGCCGAGCAGCCCGGCCAGCACCAGCAGCGTCTTTCCTCTCACGCCCACTCCCGTCAATTGATCAGGTAAATATTATGGCAGGCAGGCAGCGGTTTCACATGGTATGTTATGCCCTTTGATGTTATCTGGATGGAAGTTGAAATGGCAAAGATGAGGGTTGGGATCGTTTTTGGCGGCAAGTCGGCGGAGCATGAAGTGTCGCTGCAGTCAGCGAAGAATATCGTGGAAGCGATTGATAAATCGCGCTTCGATGTGGTTCTGTTGGGTATTGATAAACAGGGGCTATGGCACATCAACGACGCCGGCAACTACCTGCTCAATGCTCAGGATCCTGCCCGCATTGCCCTGCGTCCTTCCACGGTGACCCTGGCGCAGATCCCGGGCCGCGAAGCACAGCAGCTGATTAACGCCGACAGCGGCCAGCCGCTGGCGGCTATCGATGTGATTTTCCCCATCGTCCACGGCACGCTGGGCGAGGATGGCTCCCTGCAGGGGATGCTGCGCATGGCGAATCTGCCTTTCGTTGGTTCCGATGTGCTGGGTTCCGCGGCCTGTATGGACAAAGACGTGACCAAACGTCTGCTGCGCGATGCCGGGCTCGCCGTCGCCCCGTTTATCACCCTGACCCGCGCCAACCGCGCGCAGTTCAGCTTTGCCGATGTCGAAGCGAAGCTGGGGCTGCCGCTGTTCGTGAAGCCGGCCAACCAGGGATCATCGGTTGGCGTCAGCAAAGTTAAAAACGAAGAGCAGTACCATCAGGCGGTGGCCCTGGCCTTTGAATTTGACCATAAAGTCGTGGTGGAACAAGGCATTAAAGGGCGGGAAATTGAGTGTGCGGTGCTGGGTAACGACCACCCGCAGGCCAGCACCTGCGGTGAGATTGTCCTCAACAGCGAGTTTTACGCCTACGACACCAAATATATCGATGACCAGGGCGCGCAGGTGGTGGTCCCGGCCGCCATCGCCCCTGAGATCAACGACAAGATCCGCGCGATTGCAGTGCAGGCCTACCAGACCCTGGGCTGCAGCGGCATGGCCCGCGTCGACGTGTTCCTCACCGCCGACAACGAGGTGGTGATCAACGAGATCAACACCCTGCCGGGCTTTACCAACATCAGCATGTATCCGAAGCTGTGGCAGGCCAGCGGCCTCGACTACACCAGCCTGATCACCCGGCTGATTGAGCTGGCGCTGGAGCGCCATGCCGCGGACCGGGCGCTGAAAACCTCCATGAACTAAAACGCGTTTATCGCGCCTGGCAGCAGGGGTCTCAGGCCTCTTCTGCCGGGCGGCGGCGGATCACCAGGCCCGCGGCCCAGAAGCTAATGACCCAGGTCACCAGACCGACGGCGTAGGATTGCCAGCCCTGTGTTTCAAACCCCAGCAGCCCCACCACCCCATTGAGAATAAAAATTAGCCCCAGCGCCACCGCGTAGTAGTGCCAGTCGCGGCGAATTTTATCTGTGAGCTTCATGCGACCTCCAACAGCAAAAAAACGCATCTTCGCATAGCCGCCCGCGGCGGTCTGTAGCGCGGGAGAGAATGTTGCTGGATTGCGACGCCGCTCTCCCTTTTCCATTCCTGTGGCGCGGTTAACACACCGGCGAAAACAGGATTATTCCTGGACGGCAATTACCAGCAATCTGATACTGACAACGGCCCCTCACTGCCAGAATACCTGCCATAGAGCTGGAGAAAAAACCAGCAGTACAGAGGTGGGAGGGCCTATGGCTGAATTCAGTTTTTCAAAATCGCTTTTGGGAAATAAAAAAAGAGGGGCGTTGACCGGCAGCCATGTCGCCTACGGCCTGTTCGTGCTGGTCTGCTGCTGGGCCGGCGCGCAGATGCTCAGCATGCTGATCCACGCTCCGGGGGTATTTGAACGCTTGATGCAAACGCAGGACGCCAGCCGTCCGCAAGTCGACATCAGTCTCGCCGTTGGCACCCTCTTTGGCCTGATCCCTTTCCTGATCGGCTGCTCGTTCATCGGGCTGCTGGCGCTCATTGTGCGCTGGCGTCAGCGCCGTTAACGCCGCGCCATACAATTTGCCCGCCGCTCATCAACCCGTTTTGCAAACCACGCCGTCGTCAGATTACGGGTAATTTTCGGACTCTCAAGCTGGATCCCTGGCAACATCTCCCGCGGCAGAGTCTTGCCCGCCCTTTTCTCGGCGAGGCGGAAAACCTGCTGATAAAGGTCGGTCTTCTCAAACGCCAGGCTGTCGCCCTTTTTCAACTGGCTGTGGATCTCGCTGTCGCTCATTCCCAACTGGCCCGCCAGACGACGCACCGCCAGCTCGGTGCTGCCCGGTTCCTCGCTGTCGTAGCGGATAAGGTCGCCGTCGAGCGCCAGTTTCACCCCGCTGGCTTTCACCACCGCGTTCTGGAAGGCGGCGTTACGGCTGGCATACCAGCCGGCGTTGAAGTCGGCAAAGCGGTACAGCGGCACGCTGTAGCTGGCCGGGTAGTTCAACAGATGATAGGTGCCAAACCACAGGCCACCGCGCAGGCTGAAGACCTCCTGGCGCACCGTCCCGTTCATTTTCCACGGGTAGCCGGAGGTGTGCTGCTCGGCAAAGGCAATGCTGACCTGCATCGGCCCCCCGGTGTGCACCGGGTTAAGTGAACCGAACAGCTTCTGCCCCATCGGCACCATCCCGATAAAGTCATCAAAAATGGCGCTCAGCTGCTTTTCCGTCTTCACATTGTCCAGACGGTCGCTATAGCTTTTACCGTTTGGCGAGGTGATCTTCAGCGCGGTATGGACCAGAAACGGCGGAATGTGCATTTTTTCCGCCCGGCGGTCAATTTCCTGCCAGGCGATTTTATTCAACCCCGGCACCACCGGATCGGACTGATAGTTAGACTCCTGCTGCGCGACCGCCAGCACCGAGCAGACATTCTCTTCCGTCGGCGCCAGCTTCTGGCTGTCAAACGCGGTGGCGATGGCTTGCGCCCAGGCCTCCCGATCCTTGACGCTGGCCGGCATTTTCTGCCGCACCACCGACGCCACGTCAACGGGCTTCTCGCCCTTTTTCAGCGTCGGGGCCTGCTGGCTGGTACAGGCGCTCAGCACCATGGCCGCCAACAGCGTCAATGAACCGGGAATAATGCGCGATAAACGTGCGGCCATCATGCTTCCTTGTCTTAATTAACGTAATGTCGGGATCGCTTCCTGCAGCGGCTTGCCGTCCAGCTCGCGTTCAAAACTGCGCAGACGTTTGTAGATGGACATCAGTTCCACCAGCGTCGTCCACGAGCTAATCAGGTACTGGAACGAGCCGCGCACCTGGCCGAAGACGTTGGTAATTTGCGTCATCAGCCCGAGGGTAATCGTACCGGCAACGATCGACGGAAACAGCAGGAAAAGGCCGAAAACGTTATCCACCTGCAGGTAGAGAATGCGGGCGATATTGAAATACATATAGTGGAAATAGAGACGGAAATAGTTGCGACGCACCGCGCTGAACAGCTCGCGCACCGTCGGCGGCGTGGCGCGGGTTTCATCGTCCTCACCGTAGACCAGCTCTTTACGATAGGCGGCTTCCACGCGCTGGTTTTTAAACTCCAGGCCCGGCAGCTTAATCCCCACCACCGCCAGCAGGCCGGTCCCCATCAGCGACCAGACGATAGCGGCAATCACCAGACCATACGGCAAATGGCCGACGATAGGCAGGTCGGGAACGTGTTCGGAGAGCGTCACCAGCACCGGCAGGAAGGCGATCAAGGTCATCACCGCGTTGATAAAGCTTACCCCCATATCTTCCAGGGTGGAGGCAAAGCGCATGGTATCTTCCTGCACACGCTGCGCGGCGCCTTCGATATGGCGCAGATGCTGCCAGTGGGCCATATAGTGTTCGTTCATCGCCGTGCGCCAGCGGAAGACGTAGTGGCTGACGAAGAAGTTGTTCATCACGCCAATGATCACCGCGATGAGCGCGATGCCGAGAAAGATGCCGATCTCATGATAAAACTGGTTGATGCTGACCTTATGCGGGGTGGCCAGCGCGCTCTGGATCAGGTCGTAGAACGGCGCATACCAGGCGTTGATCGCCACCCCGACTTCCACCAGAAACCAGGTGACGAAGATGATGAGCGACGTGCCGAGAATCGACCAGTACTGCCAGCGATGCGGGCAGTAGACAAACCAGAAGAGTGCAAACACGCCGACGCAAAACAGATAGTAAGCGTAGAACACCAGATAGTTGAGCGACCAGAAGCGCGCCGCGCTGATCGCCACATTTTGCGATGCTCCGGTGACCCGCAGCAGCCAGTCGCCGCCGCCCGCCTGCCAAAAGATCACGGCCAGCAGCGACCAGATAAAGGCAGAAATAAAAAACGGCCCCGGTTTGGGGAAAAAAGATTTAAACATCATTGTCTCCTGCTAACTTCTTATCGTTCTGCTATTGCTGTGTACGACGCATACGTCGGCCGCCGCGTGGATGCGCTCTCGCGGGGCAGACGAATGATAAGACCGGATATCAACAGCTTAGTTCTGCTGCCAGGCGTGCAGAATTGTTTCTGTGGGTTTCACCTGTAAAGGATTGCCAGGAACGGTCAGCGTACGCCACACCTCATTGTAGTGGGCGATAAGCGTCGCGGCCTGCGCGGCGGGGCGGTCGGCGGTGGTATGGGCATCTTCCGCGATCACAATACCGTACCCGCGGCTGGCGCCGTTTTTAATGGTGGTGTCGAGGCAGTAGTCGGTGGCGCAGCCGCAGATGACGAACTGCTGAATGTCGTGTTCGTCCAGCACCTGCGCCAGCGAGGTGTGGTAGAAGGCGTCGCAGGCGGTTTTGGTGACATACAGCGCGCCAGCTGGCTGTTCCAGCTCGGGAAGCAGGGCGAAGCCTTCGCTGCCGGCTTCGAGGCCGCCGGCCTCATCATGCTGAATGAAAATAACCTTGTCCGCCGCGCGCACCAGACGATTAATTTGCGCGACGCAGCGCTCGCGCGCCAGACGCGGCGTGGCGAACACGCCGTTTTGCATATCCACGACCATCACTACCCGTTGAACCGTCATTGTTCTCTCCCACGAACTTTCAGCCAAACGGTCATCATACGCGGCAGCGGAAAAAGCCGATATCTGAAAGCGTAAAAAAGTCTTTTTTACGCACCGTTACCTTTTTCCTGCAGGAATGTCGTGAATCCCACTTTGTTCTGCGCCACTTCGTAGTATAAATACCCTCTTCTTTTTTATTTATTTAATGGATGATCTCCGTTGAAACGTAGTTTGCTCATTTTTGCTGCGCTGTGCGCGGCGTCGTGGACCTCGGTGCAGGCCGCACAGCCTACCGTTGACCCGGTTTTCGCCTCGGATGTGGTCGATCGTTACGCCAATCATATCTACTACGGCAGCGGCGCCACCGGCATGGCGCTGGTGGTTATCGATGGCAATCAGCGTGTTTTTCGCAGCTTTGGCGAAACCCGCCCGGGGAATAATCAGCACCCGCAGCTCGACTCGGTGATCCGTATCGCCTCCCTCAGCAAACTGATGACCAGCGAGATGCTGGTGAAGCTGCTCGACCAGGGGGTGGTGAAACTCAACGATCCGCTGAGCAAATACGCCCCGCCGGGTACCCGGGTGCCTGACTGGCAGGGAAAACCAATCACCCTGGTTAACCTCGCAACCCATACCAGCGCCCTGCCGCGCGAGCAGCCTGGCGGCGCCGCTCATCGTCCGGTGTTTGTCTGGCCGACCCGCCAGCAGCGCTGGAACTGGCTCTCTACCGCGAACCTGAAGACCGCGCCGGGCTCACAGGCAGCCTACTCCAACCTGGCCTTTGATTTACTGGCGGACGCGCTCTCCACCGCTGCCGGCAAACCTTATCCGCAGCTGTTTGAAGAACAGATCACCCGGCCGCTGGGGATGAAGGACACCACCTTTACCCCGTCACCGGATCAGTGCCAGCGGCTGATGATCCCGGAAAAAGGCGCCAGCCCATGCAACAACACCCTGGCGGCGATCGGTAGCGGCGGAGTCTACTCGACGCCGGGGGATATGATGCGCTGGATGCAGCAGTTCCTGTCATCCGATTTCTATACCCGCAGCCAGCAGGCCGATCGGATGCAGACGCTGATTTATCAGCGTAACCAACTGACCCGGGTGATTGGTATGGACGTGCCGGGCCGCGCCGACGCGCTGGGACTTGGCTGGGTGTATATGAAGCCGAAGAATGGCCATCCGGGGAT
The DNA here is from genome assembly GCF_001808325.1 of Klebsiella sp. HMSC16C06. NCBI lineage: Bacteria > Pseudomonadati > Pseudomonadota > Gammaproteobacteria > Enterobacterales > Enterobacteriaceae > Klebsiella > Klebsiella sp. HMSC16C06. The sequence continues at coordinate 96,028 of NZ_KV792988.1, read as the reverse complement.
TATTCAGAAAACCGGCGGTGGCGGCGGGTTTATCACCTATATGGCGATGAATCCGCAGGCTAACGTCGGCGCCTTTGTGGTGGTAACCCGCTCGCCGTTAACCCGCTTCAACAATATGAGCGATGGCATCAACGACCTGGTCAGCGAGCTGAGCGGCGCGCAGCCCAACATGCAGACGGCCAGCCAGTAAGCTCGCGGGGGTTTCGCCGACACGACATAACGATCGTTTTGGCGAAACATCCCCATGCCATTTCAGTTACACTAACGTCTTTCATTTCACAAAATCAGGCAAACCATGACAGATTTAATCACTCGCCCCCGCCGCCTGCGTCAATCCGCTGCGCTGCGCGCCCTGTTTGAAGAGACAACACTGAGTTTGAACGACCTGGTGTTGCCGATCTTTGTTGAAGAAGAAATTGATGATTACAAAGCGATCGAGGCCATGCCCGGCGTGATGCGCATTCCGGAAAAATATCTGGCACGTGAAATCGAACGCATCGCCAACGCCGGCATTCGCTCGGTGATGACTTTTGGCATTTCTCATCACACCGATGCCACCGGCAGCGATACCTGGAATGAAAATGGCCTGGTGGCGCGTATGTCGCGGATCTGCAAGTCCACGGTGCCGGAGATGATCGTCATGTCCGATACCTGCTTCTGCGAATACACTTCCCACGGTCACTGTGGCGTGCTGTGCGACCACGGGGTGGATAACGACGCGACCCTGGAAAACCTCGGCAAGCAGGCCGTTGTCGCCGCCGCCGCCGGGGCGGATTTCATCGCTCCTTCCGCCGCGATGGACGGACAGGTACAGGCGATTCGCCGCTCGCTGGATGCCGCCGGTTTCACTAATACGGCGATTATGTCCTACTCCACCAAGTTCGCTTCCTCCTTCTACGGCCCGTTCCGCGAAGCGGCCGGTACCGCGCTGAAGGGCGATCGGAAAACCTATCAGATGAGCCCGATGAACCGCCGGGAAGCCATTCGCGAGTCGCTGCTCGATGAAGCCCAGGGCGCCGACTGCCTGATGGTGAAACCGGCTGGCGCCTACCTGGATATTCTGCGCGATATCCGCGAACGCAGCGATCTGCCGCTCGGCGCCTATCAGGTCAGCGGGGAGTACGCGATGATCAAATTCGCTGCCCAGGCGGGCGCTATCGATGAAGAGAAAGTGGTTCTGGAAAGCCTCGGCGCTATCAAACGCGCAGGCGCCGACCTGATCTTCAGCTATTTCGCCCTCGATCTGGCCGAGAAAAAAATCCTCCGTTAAACCCGCCCCTCCCCGGTGGCGCTTCGCTTACCGGGGCTACCAAACCTCATCCCCGGTGCGCTGTATTTATCGCGACCACCACACCGTAGCCCGGATAAGGCGCTTGCGCCGCTATCCGGGGACAAGCGCTAACCAATATCTGTAGCTAAAACTTTGCGCGCCGCTTTCCACCTTCTGCGCCTTCTCCTTGGCGTACCGGATTTCGCCTTCTAACGTGTTAAACCACATCATAAATACCGAATTCCAGGAGATCCTGTGGTGGCTTATCGACGTTATTACATTAAGGGGGGAACCTGGTTCTTCACTGTTAACCTTAAAGACCGTAGAAGCATGCACCTAACTGAAAACATAGAATTATTGCGCTACTCTGTCGCCGTTGTTAAACAACATCGCCCCTTTATTATTGATGCCTGGGTGGTGTTGCCTGAACATCTGCATTGCATCTGGACACTACCTCATAATGATGACGATTTTTCTTCACGCTGGAGAGATATCAAAGGCTGTTTTAGCAGAACGTTAAAACGACAACCCCTCTGGCAACCGCGCTTCTGGGAGCATGCCATACGCGATGAAGATGATTACCGCCGACACGTTGATTACATCCATATCAATCCACTTAAGCATGGCTGGGTCACCCGGGTGATCGATTGGCCATTTTCAACCTTTCATCGCGATGTCCAGCGCGGGCTATATCCCCCAAATTGGGCTGGCGATAGCTTTGATCTTAGCTGCGGTGAACGCCGATAGCCTCTCCCCGGTGGCGCTGACGCTTACCGGGGCTACAAATCGGCGCCAACCGTAGCCCGGATAAGGCGCTTACGCCGCTATCCGGGGAACCTCGCTTGCTGCGACCGAAACTTCACCCAACTGTAATCTGAACGACATCTCCACCTTCTACTGTCTGGGCAGGACGGAGGAGGAGCCACTATGTTTAGTCTCGACAACGTACTCGATGACCTGTGGCCTCAGGCGAGGCCCGCCCCCTGGCAAAAGAAACTGTTAAAAAAGCTGTTTTATGAGGAAGAGTTTCAACAATTTGCCGATCGTCATCGCCACCTGAAGGGGCTTGATACGGTCGAACAGGTACTGGAATACCTCAATATCCGCTGCGCCATCCCGGCGCACGATCTCGAACAAATCCCCGAATATGGCCCGCTGGTCATTATCGCCAACCACCCCACCGGCACCCTCGACGGCCTGGCGCTCCTGTATGCGGTATCCCGCGTGCGCCGCGATGTCAAAGTGGTCACCAACCGCATGCTCACCCACCTTGAGCCCCTGAGCTCGCTGTTTATCCCGGTAGATAATATTCATGGCCGCACCGCTAAAGCGGCGCTGCAGCAGATGGATCACCAGCTGCAGGCCGGCGGGGTGCTGATCTTCTTCCCGGCGGGGGAAGTCTCCCGCCTCACCCGTCGCGGTATCCGCGATAAAAAATGGCACTCCGGCTTTATTAAGCTGGCGGCAAAATATCGCGCCCCGCTGCTGCCGGCGTGGATTAACGCCCACAACAGCGCCCTGTTTTACGCCAGCACGCTGGTCTCCGACAACCTGCCGCTGCTCCTGCTGATGCAGCAGATGTTTCGCCGGCGCAACAGCAGCCTGCCGGTGCGCATCGGCCAGCAGATCCCCTGGTCGAGCTGGTTCGATGCCAAGTCCAGCGCTCGCGAGCTTACCGGCCGCTGCTATCAGCACCTGGAACAACTGCGCAAAGGGCTGCCGGGGCAGTTCAAAACCGAAAGCGCCATCGCCCGTCCGGAAGACCGGGCATTGCTCAAACGCGAACTGCATAAGGCCGAGTGTCTGGGCCGCACCACCGACGGCAAAGTGATTTACCTCTGGCAGCGCAACGGCCAGGAGGACGCGCCGCTGCTGCGCGAGCTGGGACGTCTGCGGGAAATCGCCTTCCGCGCGGTCGGGGAAGGCAGCGGCAAACGGCGGGATATCGACGGGTATGACGACGACTATCTGCATCTGATCCTGTGGGATGAAGACGATCTGGAAATCGTCGGCGCTTACCGCTTTATGCCGACGGCCATCCAGCTGGCAAAGCGCGGCCTGGAAGGGATCTACAGTTACAGCCTGTTCCATTACGACGGGCGGATGGACGATGTCCTGCAGCACGGCATTGAGCTGGGGCGCAGCTTTATCCAGCCGCGCTACTGGGGGCGTCGCGGGCTGGACTACCTGTGGTCAGGCATCGGCGCTTATCTGGCGCGCTATCCGCACTATCGCTATCTGTTTGGTCCGGTGTCGATTTCTGGCGGGTTGCCGCCCGCCGCCCGCGATCTGCTGGTGGCGTTCTACCGGCTGTGGTTCCCGGCGACGCATCCGCTGGCGGAGTCGCGTCGACCTTATCCGGCGTCGCTGCCCGACGTGCTGGCGCAGTTTGGCGGGGAGGATTACAACGACGACCTGGCCCGGCTGAAGTCCCTGCTCGGCAATCTCGGCTGCGCGATCCCGCCGCTGTATAAGCAGTACTCGGAAGTGTGCGAGCCGGGCGGCGTGCAGTTTATCGATTTCGGCAGCGATCCGGATTTCAATAACTGCGTGGATGGTCTGGTGCTGGTGGATCTCACCTACCTGAAGGCCAATCGCTATCAGCGCTATATTGGCGCGCATCTGGGTGCGCAAAAATCGGCATAAACGCTTTTTCCCGGCTTGCGGCGCGTTGCGCCTTAGCCGGGCTACGGTACACCATTTCCGACGGATCGGTCGCCCGGAAAAGGCGCGTCAGGCGCCGCCTCCGGGAAGCAGCGGGCAATGCAGCATCCGCTTTTCTCCGCGGCTCGCGGCTGATGCCTTAACCGGCTACAAGCATTACCCCGCCCGGTAATACGGCTTATCGCCGAGGATCGTCGCCCGGTGCATGATCCGCCGCTGCGGCAGATAGTCGGCGTTGGCGTAATGCTGGGTCACCCGGTTATCCCAGATAGCGACATCGTTCGGCTGCCAGCGCCAGCGCACCTGAAACTCCGGTTTAGTGACATGAGCAAACAGGAAGTTCAGCAGCGCTGCGCTCTCTTTCTCACTCACCTCGACAATTCGCGTGGTAAACCCTTCATTAACGAACAGCGCCTGCTTGCCGGTCACCGGGTGGGTACGCACTACCGGGTGCAGCAGCGGCGGATGCTTCGCCACCGCTTCCTGCCAGCGCCGATGCTCGGCTTCGGTCTTGTTGTACTTATACTCCTGGAACGATTTGCGGAAATCGTGTTCGGCATGCAGGCCGCTCAGCAGCTGCCGGAAAGGTTCTGACAGCGCTTCCCAGGCGGCAATGCCGCTGGTCCACAGGGTGTCCCCGCCGGTCGTCGGCAGCTCTTTCGCCGCCAGAATGGCGCCGGCGGGCGGCGTGTCGATAAAGGTGACATCGGTATGCCAGTTGTCATTATCCGGCGGATTATCGTTGTGGGTATCGAGGACGATAATCTCTTCCACGCCAGGGGCGTGAGGGTAGACCGGATGGATATGCAGGTCGCCAAACCGCAGCGCCAGGTCGCGCTGTTGCGCCGGGGTGATATTTTGCTCGCGCAGGAATACTACCTGATGACGCAGCACCGCGTGATACAGCTGTTCAAACTGGTTGTCGCTCAGCGGACGGGTTAAATCTGCCCCGGTCACCTGCGCGCCAATATAGGGCCCCAGCGGGGTAATGCTCAGACGTTCACTCATTGTACTTCTCCATGCCAGGGCGTCAGGCGACGCTGCAGCGCGCGCAGACCCAGTTCCAGTAAAAAGGCGATAATGGCAATCACCGCGATCCCCGCCAGCACCACATCGGTGGCGAGAAACTCGCCGGCAGACTGCACCATAAATCCTAATCCGCGGGTGGCAGCGATCAGCTCAGCGGCCACCAGCGTTGACCAGCCCACCCCGAGACCAATGCGCAGCCCGGTGAGGATCTCCGGCAGCGCGCCGGGCAGGATCACCAGCCACAGCACCTGCGCCCGGCTGGCGCCCAGCGAACGGGCGGCGCGAATGCGCACCTGCTGCGCGCTTTTTACCCCTGCCAGCGCCGACATGGCTACCGGCGCGAAAATCGCCAGGTAGATCAGCAGGATCTTCGAGGTTTCACCGATGCCAAACCAGATCACCATCAGCGGTAGGTAGGCCAGCGGCGGCACCGGACGATAGAGTTCGATCAGCGGATCGAGGATCCCACGCACCGTCGAGTTGAGCCCCATGGCGATCCCCACCGGTACGCCAATAAGCACTGCCGCCAGCAAGGCGATGACGATCCGCGTCAGGCTCGCCGCCAGATGCTGCCAGAGCGTCGCATCCATAAAACCCTGCGGCCCGGCGATGGTGATAAGCTTTTGCAGTACCTGACCCGGCGGCGGCAGAAACAGCGGGCTAATCAGCTGCAGCGCCGCGACCGCCCACCAGACGGCCAGCAATACCGCCAGAGTCGCCACGCTGAGGGTGAGCTGACGGGAGAGCGGCCAGCGCCACTTCAGCGTCGTCTGACGCGGTTTGTCGTTCAGTACCACGCTCATGAGAAAGCCTCCCGTTGGTCAAACACCCGGCTCAGAATGTATTCCCGCTGTTCAATAAACCGCGGGTCGGATTTGATGCTGCGGCAGGATTCGCCCGCGACAAAGCGACGGCTAAAATCAAGCCGCAGCCGCTCCACCACCCGTCCCGGCCCCGGCGACAGCAGCACCAGCTCGGTGGCCATAAAGATGGCCTCTTCAATGTCATGAGTGATCAGCAGCACCTGTTTGCCGGTCTCATGCCACAGTTTCAGCAGCAATGTCTGCATCTGCTCGCGGGTAAAGGCGTCAAGCGCGCCGAAGGGCTCATCCAGCAGCAACAGCTGCGGATTCGCCGCCAGCGCCCGGGCGATGCCCACCCGCTGGCGTTGACCGCCGGACAGCTGCCAGATAAAGCGTTTTTCCGCCCCTTCGAGACCCACCTTCTTCAGCATCTGCGCCGCCGCTTGCCGGCGCTGCGCTTTATCCACGCCCGCCAGCTGGAGGCCCAGCGCCACGTTATCCTGCACATTGCGCCACGGCAGCAGGCCTTCGTTCTGGAAGACCACGCCGCGCTCTGCGCCCGGCCCGGTCACCCGCTGACCTTCGAGGGTGATGCTGCCGTGCTGATAGGGCACGAATCCGGCAATCAGGTTCAGCAGGGTAGTTTTACCGCAGCCCGAAGGCCCCAGCACCACCAACAGCTCCCCACTCTCCAGCGTCAGGTTGATATCCGCCAGCGCCGGTTTACCGCCGTAGTCGGCGGAAAGATGCGAGATTTGCAGCATCGCCGCCTCCTTTACTTCACGAAACGGTCAGTGACGTACTGACGATAATCGGTTCCCGCCGCGGGCACTTTGCCCTGCTCTTTCAGGAAGCGCGCGGTATCGACGATGGCCTGATTGACCGGACCATTCAGCGCCTGCGCCTGCTCAGCGGCGGTCAGGTAGGTGTTCCCCTTCACCAGCCCGGGGACATCAGCTTCCGGCACGCCGCTCAGGCGCGCCAGCTTGCTGATGTTGTCCGGCTGTTTCAGCCATGTTTCCGGGTTGGCGATGTAGGGCTGCTGGGCGTCGATGGCGCTTTTAGCAAAGGCTTTGACGATCTCCGGATGCTGCTCGGCGAAGTCCTTACGGACCACCCAAACATCGAGGGTCGGCGCGCCCCACTCCCCAACCTGCGCCGAATCGGTCAGCACCTTGCCCTCTTTTTCCAGTTCGTTAACCGCTGGCGCCCAGACGTAAGCGCCATCGATATCCCCGCGCTGCCAGGCGGCGATAATCGCCGGCGGCTGCAGGTTAATAATCTGCACCTGGCCCGGCTTGATGCCCCAGTGTTTGAGCGCCGACAACAGGCTGTAGTGGGTGGTGGAGATAAACGGCACGGCGATGCGCTTGCCGATCAGATCTTCCGGTTTGGTAATGCTTTTTTTCACCACCAGCGCTTCGGAGTTGCCGAGCTTTGAAGCGAGCAGGAACACTTCAATCGGCACCTGCTGACTGGCGGCCACCGCCAGCGGGCTGGAGCCGATATTGCCGATCTGCACATCGCCGGAGGCCAGGGCACGCACCACGCTGGCGCCGCTGTCGAATTTCCGCCAGTCGACGGTCGCGCCGCTGGTTTTGGCGAAGGTATTGTCCGCCTGGGCGACTTTCGCCGGCTCAGCGGAGGTTTGATACGCCACGGTCACGTTGACCGCCTGCGCCTGGAAGGCGGCGACAGCCAGCGCCGCCAGAAGAGTAATTCGCGATGTGAATGCCATAATGTCTGCTTCCCCTGAGTTGTTATAGGTGCAGTATTTCCGGCATCAGGAGGGAGATGAAGTAATTAAAAATTCTGGCTAATAGCGAATCGTTTTTAGAACAAAAGCGGGAAAGGATAGTTGGTTTTGAGCGGTTGGTGAGTGGCAGATGGTTGGCGCCGGGTGGCGGCGACGGATCGCGCAAAGTGTAGGCCGGGTAAGCGCAGCGCCACCCGGCAAAAAACTCAGCGCTTCGCGTTAAGCGCGGCGATGTCCTTCGGCGTGGTGCGGCAGCAGCCGCCAATCAGCTTCGCCCCGGCCGCCAGCCACTGCGGCAGATAATCCGCCAGGGTGGCGCAGGCTTCGCCATGATGGTGCCAGGTCTTGCTCACCGCATCATAATGTTCGCCGGAGTTAGGATAGACCACCAGCGGCAGGGCCGTCAGGCTGTGCAGATGCGCCAGCGCCGCGGGCGTATTTTCCAGGGCGATACAGTTGATGCCCACCACCACCACCTGCGGGTTATCCGCCAGGGCAGCCATCACCTCGCGTAGCGGCGTCCCATCGCTGAGATGTTCGGCGTCGCGCAGCGTGAAAGAGTACCAGGCGCGGGCGCGGGGATAGTCCTGCAGCAGGGCCGTCAGCGCCTGGATCTCAGCAAATGACGGCAGGGTTTCACAGGCCAGCAGGTCGGCGCCCGCATCCAGAAGGGCTTCGACGCGCGGGCGGTGGAAATCCTGGAACTCTGCCGCGCTGCGCTGATAATCGCCGCGATACTCCGAGCCGTCGGCGAGAAACGCGCCATACGGCCCTACCGAACCGGCCACCAGCAGCGTGCCGGCCTGCGGGTTCTCGGCGAGGTACGCCTCGCGCGCTTTGCGCGCCAGTTCGACGCTTTTGCCGATCAGCGCCCGGGACTGCGCATCATCCAGCCCGCGCGCGGCAAAGCCCGCCGGGGTGGCCTGATAGCTGGCGGTGATCGCCACCTGCGCCCCGGCGCGAAAGTAGTCGAGATGCACATCGCGGATCAGCTGCGGGTTCTCCAGCAGCACTTTCGCCGACCACAGGCTGTCGGCCAGATCGCAGCCGCGGGCCTCCAGCTCGGTGGCCATGGCGCCGTCCAGCAGGACATAAGGCTGGGCGGCAAGCAGAGCAGTGAACGGGTTAGTCTGCGACATGTTGGGACTCCTGAGTCATATTCCGTGAACGAGTGAGATACCAGGCACCATAGCACAGGGCCACAAAGGGGATCCCGCACCACAGCGCAATTCTCTGGCTCGGGTCAAAGGCGAGGCCCACGCAGGCCACCAGGCACAGCACAAACCCCAGAACGGGCACCACCGGATACCAGGGAGCGCGATACTGCAGATCGCTCAGCGCCTTACCCTGCTGCAGATGGCGGCGGCGGAACATAAAGTGCGAGGCGCAGATGCTCAACCACACCGCCACTACCGCAAAACCGGAGATCGCCGACAGCGCCACAAACACCGTATCGGGCGCCACCACGCTGGAGAACAGCGCCAGCACGCCGCCCAGCATACTCACCGACAGCGCGGTCACCGGCACGCCCCGTTTATTGACTTTGGCAAAGCAGGCCGGCAGCGTCTTCTCGTTCGACAGCGACCACAGCATCCGCCCGGAAGCGTACAGGCCGGAGTTAGCCGCCGAGAGGATCGCCGTCAGGATCACAAAGTTGAAAATATCCGCCGCGTAAGGGATGCCCACCTTTTCAAACACCAGCACGAAGGGGCTTTTCTCCACCCCCGCCTGCTGCATTGGGATCAGCGCCGCCAGCACGAACACGGTGCCGATAAAGAAAATAATCAGCCGGGCAATGGTGGTGCGGATGGCGACCGGAATAACCTTATGCGGGTTTTCCGTCTCTCCGGCGGCAATGCCGATAAGCTCCGTCCCGGAGAAGGCGAAGTTCACCGCCACCATGGTCATCAGGATCGGCAGGCCGCCGTGCGGGAACCAGCCTTCGGCGGTGATATTGTGCAGGCCCGGCGCCGGCGAGCCATCCTGCATCGGAATGATGCCGAAAATGGCCGCGCCGCCGAGAATAATAAACGCGATGATGGTGATCACTTTCACCAGCGAGAACCAGAACTCGCCTTCCGCGAAGAAGCGCGTCGAAATGATATTAAGGCCGAAGATCACCGCGCAGAACACCACGCACCAGATCCAGACCGGCACCTGCGGGAACCAGTACTGCATGCAGAAACCCGCCGCGGTGAAGCTCGAACCCAGCGCCACCGTCCACGTTAGCCAGTAGAGCCACGCCACGGTATAGCCCGTCGCCGGGCCAAGATAGCGCGCCGCGTAAACGTGGAAGGCGCCGGTCTCCGGCATCGCCACCGACAATTCACCGAGGCACTGCATCACCAGCCAGACCACCAGGGCGCCAATCAGATACGCCAGCAGCGTCCCGGCCGCGCCGGTGGTGGAGATGATATAGCCGGTATTAAAAAATAAGCCGGTGCCAATCACGCCGCCGAGCGACAGCATGATCAGATGGCGCGTTTTCATGGTGCGCTTCAGTTGCCCACCTTGTTGTTGTGTTGTGCTTTGCATTTTATTTTCTCACGCCAGCCCGCTTGCCCGGGTCATGATGCGTATAAACGTATAGACATCTAAACATCCAAAAGAAGAAGTGTTATACCGTGCCGCCGCGGAAAAAGCAAAGCCGCTGCACCAGGGCACGCGCCGACAGCGTGCAGCCTGCCCCATTTTTGCGCAGCGCCAGCGGGCGCGCCACGCGCTGACGCCTCATCGCGACGGACCACGTTCTGGCACTCTCTTTGCAGCCTGTCGTTCAGAACCTTTCTATCTGGCGAGGCAACACGTATGACAGAGCAAACCACCACCTTAAAAAGAACGCTCGGCAGTTTTCGTTTATGGGGGATCGCCGTCGGACTGGTGATATCCGGGGAGTACTTCGGCTGGAGCTACGGCTGGTCGCAGGCGGGCACGATGGGGTTTATGGTCGTCGCCCTGGCGGTCGCCGCGATGTACTGCGCCTTTATTTTCAGCTTTACCGAGCTGACCACCGCCATCCCGCACGCTGGCGGCCCTTTCGCCTATGCCTACCGCGCCTTCGGGCCCACCGGCGGTTTTATCGCCGGTTTTGCCACCCTGATTGAATTCGTCTTCGCCCCGCCGGCCATCGCCATGGCCATCGGCGCCTACCTCAACGTGCAGTTTCCGGCGCTGGATCCGAAATGGGTCGCCTGCGGCGCTTACGTGATCTTTATGACGCTCAATATTCTCGGCGTCGGCATTGCCGCCACCTTCGAGCTGATCGTCACCCTGCTGGCCATCTTCGAGCTGCTGGTGTTCATGGGCGTGGTCGCGCCCGGCTTCTCCTGGAGCCACTTCACCACTAACGGCTGGGCGGGCGCGGAAAGCTTCAGCGGCCTGGCGCTGCCGGGGATGTTCGCCGCCATTCCGTTCGCCATCTGGTTCTTCCTCGCCATTGAGGGGGCCTCCATGGCGGCCGAAGAGGCCAAAGATCCGCAGCGCACCATTCCGCGCGCCCTGGGCGGCGGCATTCTGACGCTGACGGTGCTGGCGATCGGCGTGATGGTCTTCGCCGGCGGCGTCGGCGACTGGCGCGCGCTGTCCAATATTAACGATCCGCTGCCCCAGGCGATGAAGACGGTGGTGGGCAATGGCAGCGGCTGGCTGCATATGCTGGTGTGGCTGGGGCTGTTTGGCCTCGTCGCCTCCTTCCACGGCATCATTATGGGCTATTCGCGGCAGATCTACTCCCTCGCCCGCGCCGGCTATCTGCCCGCCGGGCTGGCGACCCTCAACCGCCGCACCCGCACCCCGCATCTGGCGATCCTCGCCGGCGGCGTGGTCGGTATCGCCGCGATCTTCTCCGACTCGCTGATCACCATCAGCGGCATGCCGCTGACCGCCTGTATCGTCACTATGTCGGTATTTGGGGCTATTGTTATGTATATCACTTCCATGGCGGCGCTGTTCAAACTGCGCCGTAGCGAGCCGAAGCTGATCCGCCCATTCCGCGCCCCGCTCTACCCGCTGGCGCCGGCCTTTGCCCTCGGCATGGCGGTGCTCTGCCTGGTGGCGATGGTCTGGTATAACCTGCTGCTGGCGCTGATTTTCGCGGCGATGATGCTCGGCGGCTACCTGTGGTTCCGCAAAACCGCAGCGGCCCGTGAACGGGCGCCAGTGGATCCTCAACTGCGCACGGTCTCCTGAGGAGGCGGCATGTATAAAACCACGCTATCGGGCCAGGTATGGCGCTTTGATAGTCTGAAAACGTTGATGGCGAAAGCGTCGCCAGCCCGCTCCGGCGACGCCCTCGCAGGGGTTATCGCCACCTCAGCCGAAGAGCGGATGGCGGCGAAAATGGCCCTCGCCGAGGTGCCGCTGACCGACATTCTCGACAACCCGCTTATCCCTTACGAGCAGGATGAAGTGACTCGCCTGATCCTCGACACCCATGATGCGCAGGGCTTTGCCGCCCTGCGCCATCTGACGGTCGGCGATTTTCGCGACTGGCTGCTGGATGATGCCACCGATACCGCCACGCTGCAGCGGGTCGCCCGCGCCATCACCCCGGAGATGGCGGCGGCGGTCAGTAAGCTGATGCGCAATCAGGATCTGATCCTTGCCGCCAGCAAATGCCAGGTGGTGACGCGCTTTCGCAACACCATCGGCCTGCCCGGCCACCTCAGCGTACGCCTGCAGCCCAACCATCCTACCGACGACCTGAAAGGCATCGCCGCCAGTATGCTCGACGGGCTGCTGTACGGCGCCGGGGACGCGGTGATCGGCATCAACCCGGCCAGCGACAGCTTACCGGTGCTGGCGCAGCTGAACGTCATGCTGGACGATATTATTCAGCGCTTCGCCATTCCCACCCAGTCCTGCATTCTGACCCATGTCACCAATACGCTGCAGCTGATTGAGCGCGGCGCGCCGGTGGATCTGGTGTTTCAGTCGGTGGCGGGAACCGAAGCGGCCAACAGCGGCTTCGGCATCAATCTTGCCATGCTGCAGGAGGCCCGTGAGGCGGCCCTCAGCCTCAGGCGCGGTACCCTCGGCAACAATGTGATGTATTTTGAGACCGGCCAGGGAAGCTGCCTGTCGGCCAACGCCCACCACGGCGTCGATCAGCAAACCTGTGAGGCGCGGGCCTACGCCGTCGCCCGTCACTTTGAACCGCTACTGGTCAATACCGTGGTCGGCTTTATCGGTCCGGAGTATCTCTACGACGGCAAGCAGATTATTCGCGCCGGGCTGGAGGATCATTTCTGCGGCAAGCTGATGGGCCTGCCGATCGGCTGCGACGTCTGCTATACCAACCACGCGGAAGCGGATCAGGATGATATGGACACCCTGCTGACCTTGCTGTGCGCCGCCGGGCTCACCTTCCTGATCGGCGTGCCCGGAGCGGACGATATCATGCTCAATTACCAGAGCACCTCGTTCCATGACGCGCTGTACGCCCGTCGCCTGCTGGGCTTAAAGCATGCCCCGGAGTTCGCCGACTGGCTGGCGAAGATGCAGATTATCGATCCGCACGGCACGCTGCGGCTCACCGACGCCCGCCATCCGCTGCTGTCCGTCCTGCCGCAAGGAGCCTCCGTATGAACCGTCCCGATGCCTGGAACCCGCTGCGTGAATTTACCGATGCGCGGATCGCCCTGGGCCGCAGCGGCGCCAGCCTGCCGACCCGCGAAGTCCTTAACTTTGGTCTGGCCCATGCCAGAGCGCGGGATGCTATTCATCAGCCGTTCGCCAGCCAGCAGCTGGTGGCGCCGCTGGCGGCGCTCGGCCTCGACGCCCTGACGGTGCACAGCGCCGCGCCGGACCGTCACACCTATCTTCGGCGTCCGGATCTCGGGCGGCAGCTCGCCGACGAAAGCCGCACCGACCTCGCCGCCAGCGGCGTCCGCCCCGCCGATCTGCTGCTGGTGATCGGCGATGGCCTCTCTTCCTGGGCGGTAGAGCGCCAGGCGGTGCCATTGATCCGCGCCCTGCTGCCCTATCTGCAAACGCTGGGTATCGGCCTGGCGCCGGTAGTGCTGGCGCATCAGTCGCGGGTGGCGCTGGGGGATGATATTGGCGAAACCCTGAAAGCCCGCGCGGTGGCGATCCTGATTGGCGAACGACCGGGTCTCTCCTCGCCGGACAGCCTCGGCGTCTACCTCACCTGGCAGCCCCATCGTCAGCGTCTGGAATCTGAGCGCAACTGTATCTCCAATATTCGTCCGGAGGGATTAGGCCATGACGCCGCCGCCTTTAAACTGGCCTGGCTGCTGGAGCAGGCTTTTTTACGCCGCGTCACCGGCGTGCAGTTAAAAGATGAAAGTGATAATCCGGCGCTGCATGGAAAAATAAAACCATTGCCCCCTTTAAAAGAATAAGTCACACCAGCAGCAGAATAAATTTTAATACTACCGGGCGCACCTGAATATTATATTCGGGTGCGCGCTGAAATTGCCCGACGGCGCTTCGCTTGCGCGGGCCTGCGCAAACCGTTCAACCGGTTTATATGGTGGATTTTTCAGGCCGGGTAAGGCGCCAGTCGCCCCCCGGCAAAATGCGTTCACCGTACCAAAAACCGTGTTGTCATCAGCCTTATGCCCCTCCCAGCAGGTAATAAGAATATTGCATGAGTAAAAACGAAACGGACGTTGTAAGGTAAATCAGCGCATTAAAAATACCCGTCATACTTCAAGTTGCATGTGCGTTGGCTGCGTTCTCTCCCCCCAGTCACTGACTTCTGTAAGCGCCTGGGGACTCGCTCACTTGCCGCCTTCATGCGACTCGAATTATTTAGGGTATATATCTCGTTATCTATTCAACATAACAGCCAATAATTCGTCGGACACGCTGGCGAATTATTCCTCAATGTTATGCAGTCATTGATGGTTAAAGATAAATAATCGACCGACGGAGAAATACCAATGAAATCGTTTTCCGGGAAAGCGTCTTTAATGGCCACGCTGGTTGCCGCGCTGGTCGGCGCCAGCAGCGCGCAGGCAGCGGAAATTAAAATCGGGGTGGTATTACCCCTGAGCGGCGCCCTCAGCGGCTACGGCCAGCCGTCGCAGAAAGGGCTGGACATTATTCAGGCCATCACCCCGACGTTAAAAAATGGCGATACCATCAAGCTTATCGTTATCGATGATAAAAGCGACAAAGTCGAAGCGGCCAACGCCATGCAGCGCCTGGTCTCCAGCGATAAAGTGGATGCCGTGATCGGGGAAGTCACCTCCTCCAACACCCTGGCGATGACCAAGATCGCCGACGACAGCAAAACGCCGCTGGTCTCCTCCACCGCCACCAACGACCGCGTCACCCGTAACCATCCGTACGTCAGCCGGGTCTGTTTCTCGGACAGCTTCCAGGGGGTGGTCGGGGCAAATCTGGCCTCCCGCGATCTGAAAGCCAAAACCGCCGCCATCGTGTTTGACAGCAGCAACGACTACTCCGTCGGCCTGGCGAAAGCGTTCCGCACCCAGTTCCTGAAAAACGGCGGCACCATTCCCATCGAGGTACAGGCCCCGGGCGGCAGCAAGGACTTTAAAGCCCAGCTGGCGAGCGTCAAGGCGAAGAATGTCGACATGATTTACATGCCGATCTACTACACCGAAGGGGCGCTGATTGCCGTGCAGTCTAAACAACTGGGGCTCAACAAACCGGTGGTGGGCGGCGACGGTCTGGCCGCGGATCAGGTCTTCTTCGATGTCGGTAAAGACGCGGTCAACGGCTATATGACCACCGATTATTACTCGCCGAACGCCAAAGAGCAGACCCCGGCCGGGGAAACCTTCATCAAAGCCTGGGAAGCCAAATACCAGCAGCCGACCCATACCTGGGGCGCAATGGCGGCGGACGCCTATAACGTCATCGTCAACGCCATGAACCAGTGCAGCGATCCCCACGATCGGGTCTGCGTGAATGAAAAAATCCGCGCCACCAAAGATTTCCAGGGCGTGACCGGCACGCTGACGTTACAGAACGGCGATGCCATTCGCAGCGCGGTCATCAACGAAGTGAAAGATGGCAAGCTGGCGTTTCGTACCGTGGTTAACCCTTAAGTTGTGACGAGGCTACAAAATGGACGGCGCCATTTTTCTCCAGCAAGTGGTCAATGGAATGAGTCTTGGGGGCATGTACGCCCTGATTGCCATCGGTTATACGATGGTTTATGGCGTGCTACGGCTGATCAACTTCGCCCATGCGGACGTGATGATGGTCGGCGCGTTTAGTACGCTGTTTTTATTTTCTTCAGTTGGGCTACCCTTCGGGGTAGCCGTTTTCCTGACCCTCGGGCTGTGCGGCCTGTTTGGTATGCTGATTGACCGGGTCGCCTATCGTCCGCTGCGTCAGGCCTCGAAAATCTCCATGCTGATCACCGCCATCGGCGTCAGCTTCTTCCTCGAAAACCTGTTTAACGTGCTGTTCGGCGGCAGCTCACGCTTCTTCTCCGCCCCTGACTTTTTCAACCAGACCCGCGCCTTCGGCAGCGTCATCATTACCAACGTGGCGTGGATTGTGCCGCTGATCACCGTCCTGCTGCTGCTGGCGATCCTCTGGCTGCTGTACCGCACCCGCTATGGGATGGCGATCCGCGCGGTGGCCTTTGACGTCAACACCGTGCGCCTGATGGGCATTGACGCCAACCGGATCATCTCCCTGGTCTTCGCCCTCGGCAGTAGTCTCGCGGCGCTCGGCGGCGTGTTCTACTCCATCAGCTACCCCACTATCGATCCCCTGATGGGCGTGCTTATCGGCCTGAAGGCCTTCGCCGCCGCCGTGCTGGGCGGGATCGGCAGCGTCACCGGCGCGGTGCTGGGCGGCTTTATCCTCGGTTTTACCGAAGTGGTCGCCGTGGCGATCTTCCCCGAACTGGGCGGCTATAAAGACGCTTTCGCCTTCCTGTTCTTGATTCTGGTCCTCTTGTTCCGCCCGGTCGGCATTATGGGCGACGAACGTCTGGAAAGGAGCCGTTTCTGATGCTCAACGCGACGACGACCGCCGGGGCGCAGCTGCGCAACCTGGCCATTATTGTCATCTGTATCGCGCTGCTGGCCGGAATCAACGTGGTTTTCAATGACTACATTGTTCGTGTCATCAGCACCATTTTTATCTTTATGATCCTTGCGGTCAGCTACAACCTGATCAACGGCGTGACCGGCCAGCTGTCGCTGGAGCCGAACGGCTTCGTGGCGGTGGGCGCCTACGTCACCGCCCTGCTGATCCTCTCCAGCGACAGCAAGGTAGACATGTTTGAAATGGCCGCCCCCAGCCCGTGGATCCTCAGCCTGCACGCAGGCTTCCTCCCTGCCCTGCTGATAAGCGGCCTGTGCGCGGCGGCGCTGGCGGTGTGCCTCGCCGTGCCGGTCTTCCGGGTGCGTGGCGACTACCTGGCCATTGTCACCCTCGGCTTTGGGTTTATCATCAAGATCCTCGCTATTAACAATCCGCAAATCACCAACGGCGCCATCGGGCTGAACGATATTCCGCAGCAGCCGCATCTCCTGTTCTGGTGCGGGCTGTTCGCCCTGCTGGCCACCGGCATGATCCTTCAGCTGGTGTGGTCGAAGTATGGCCGGATGATGAAAGCCATTCGCGACGATGAAGATGCGGCGATCGCCATGGGGGTCAACACCTTCCGCATCAAAACCTGCGCCTTCGCCACCAGCGCCTTCTTCGAAGGGATCGGCGGTGGTCTGCTGGCTTCGCTGCTGACCACCATTTCCCCGGGGCTGTTCGACTTTATGCTCACCTTCCAGCTGCTGATTATTATCGTCCTCGGCGGACTCGGCAGCACCACCGGCGCCCTGCTCGGCACCGTACTGGTGGTCGGCAGCGGCGAATGGCTGCGCTTCCTCGACCAGCCGCTGCAGTTTTTCGGCCACGATCTTGGCGCCTATCCGGGCCTGCGAATGGTGGTCTTCTCCCTGCTGTTGCTGATCATCATGCTCTTCGCCCGCGAAGGGCTGTTGGGGAAAAAAGAGATTTGGCAGATGGGAAGAAGGAACAGCAGCTATGGCGGAAAATAACGTTATCCTGCAGGTGCAGGACGTCACCATGCAGTTTGGCGGCCTGCGGGCCATCGACAACGTCAGCTTCCATGTTGATGAAGCGGAGATCTTTGGCCTTATCGGCCCTAACGGCGCGGGCAAAACCACTTTGTTTAACGTCATCACCGCCAACTATAAACCCACCAGCGGCAACGTCACCCTGGCGGGTACGTCGCTGAAGGGGCTGAAGCCCAACCAGGTGGTGAACGCCGGGATCGCCCGTACCTTCCAGAATATCCGTCTGTTTAACTCCATGACGGTGCTGGAGAACGTGATGGTCGGACTCGACCGCGCCAGCCGCTACTCGCTGCTGGAGGCAGCTCTGCATATTGGCCGCTACTTTCCGGCCGAGCGGGCGGCGAAGGCCAAAGCCATGGCCATCCTGGAGGACATCGGTATCGCCCACTTCGCGCATATGCAAGCCACAAACCTAAGCTATGGCAACCAGCGCAAAGTGGAGATCGCCCGCGCGCTGGCCACCGCGCCGAAGCTGCTGCTGCTCGATGAGCCGGCCGCCGGGATGAACCCGAAGGAAACCGAGGACCTGGCGGAGCTTATCTTCCGCATGCGACATGACTATCAGCTCAGCGTCCTGCTGATTGAGCACGATATGCCCTTCGTCAATCGCCTGTGCGAGCGGGTGATGGTGCTGGAGTATGGTAAGCCGCTGTTCAGCGGCCTGATGGCCGAGGCGATCCAGCATCCTGACGTCATTTCCGCTTATCTGGGAGAAGCCAATTATGCTTAACGCCCGGGAACTGAAGGTCTTTTACGGCGTGATCCAGGGGCTGAAAGGCGTTGATATCGACGTCTATGACCGGGAGATCGTCACCCTGATCGGCAGCAATGGCGCCGGTAAAACCTCCACCCTCAACGGGATCGTCAACCTGGTGCGCTCCAGCGGGCGCGTCAGCTTCCTCAACGACGATATCTCACGCAGCCAGACCCACCAGATTGTACGCCGCGGGCTGGCGCTGGTGCCGGAGGGACGTCGGGTCTTTACCAACCTGACTATCGAAGAGAACCTGCGCATGGGCGCTTACAATAATCTCGCCGGCTACACCCGCCTGCGCGATCGCATGTACGCCCTCTTTCCTCGGCTCAAGGAACGACGCCATCAGATGGCGGGCACCATGAGCGGCGGCGAGCAGCAGATGCTGGCCATCGCCCGGGCGCTGATGAGCGAGCCGGTGTTATTGATGCTGGATGAACCGAGCCTCGGGCTGGCGCCGAAAATTGTCGGAGAGCTGTTCGGCATCATTAAGCAACTGCGCGAAGAGAATATGACGGTGCTGCTGGTGGAGCAGAATGCGACGGCCGCACTGGCTATCGCCGATCGGGCGTATGTCCTGGAGAATGGCCGGATCACCTTGTCAGGCGCGGCGCGGGAGATGCTGACTAACCCGGAAATTAAGCGGATGTATCTGGGGGGATAAGCGTGGTCAAAACTGCCTGGGCTGCGGCGGCGCATCCTGTGTTGCCGCAACCTCAGGCAGTCTCTTGCTACACAAAGCACACCTCGTTCCAGTAGGCTTCTCGCGTCCTGCGTCGCTCAGTATGTCTTATCATGACGGAACCACCGGGTTTCCACGTTGCCAATGTCCACGCCGTAGAGGCTGGCCACCGGCAGTATCGCCTCCATGACGCGCTGGGTATCCTGCTGTCCGGCTTCACCGTTGGACAAAAAAGCCAGCCAGCCCGTTAATCGTTGCCACAATGCCACTTTCATTTTCTCCTCTGTCGGGAAGCGAATCGCCTGGGTCTATTTCAACCACAGTTGGCCGGGCGCGGGAAATATTAATTCCGAATTTGCAATCCTGGCTGGCGCATATTACTCCCGCTCCTATCCCCTCACCCTAACCCTCTCCCTGAGGGAGAGGGAACCACCCGGCAATCGTTACAGCCCCGGTATACACCGCGGGGCTAACGCCCATGCGCACGATGAACGGAAAATTACCCCTACCCCTCCCCCTCTCTCCGGAGGGAGAGGGAACCGCCCGGCAATCGTTGCCGCGCCGGTAAAACGCCAGCGGCGCATAAAGAATACCCACAGGTTTGTTAAGTTCTTTTTCGTTATAGATAAGAATTTTTTCTTCTTTGCCGCCGACGGGGAATTTGTGGGAGCGTGATGTCCACAAAACAAAACAGGGATTCAGGGGAAAAAACATGCGCAATAAAACCACAAAAATTGCACTGGCGCTGGGTATGCTGCTGCTCGCGTCTCAGGCACAGGCAGACCAGCTGGCTGACATCAAAGCCGCCGGCGTCGTGAAAGTCGCCACCTTCGACGCCAACCCGCCGTTCGGCTCCGTGGATGCCAAAACCCACCATATCGTCGGCTATGATGTCGACTTTGCCCAGGCGCTGGCGAAAGCGCTCGGCGTCAAACTCGAGCTGGTGGCCACCAACCCGGCCAACCGTATTCCGCTGCTGCAGTCCGGCAAAGCCGACCTGATCGTCGCCGACATTACCATCACCCCGGAGCGGGCCCAGGTTATTGATTTCTCAACGCCGTATTTCGTCACCGGCCAGCAGTTCCTCGTGCCTGCCGGCTCTCCGGATAAGCTTGATGAGTACAGCAAAGCGCGCATCGGCGCGGTGAAAGGCACCACCGGCGAACAGGCCCTGCACCAGCGTTTCCCGCAGGCTCGCGTCCTCTCCTATGACGATATTCCGCTGGCCCTGACCGCCCTGCGCAACGGCAACGTCCAGGCCATCACCCAGGACAGCACCATCCTCGCCGGTCTGCTGGCGGAAGCGCCGGATAAAGCCAAGTTTAAAATTCTGCCCGACCTGCTCAGCAAAGAAGAGATTGGCGTGGGCGTGAAGAAAGGCGAACCGGCCCTGTTGAAAGCCGTTAACGATGAGCTGGTGAAGCTGGAGAAAACCGGCGAAGCCGCGAAAATCTATGATGTCTGGTTTGGACCTGCCACTAAAACGCCGCAGCCGCGCGCCTTTACCATAGAAGCGAAATAATATGTTCTCGGGTTTACTCTCCCACTCCGCGGCCCCGGCCGCGGATTTTTCACGTCTGCAGCGCGCCAGCATTACGTTCCGTGATGTGGCCAAGCGCTACGGCGATCATCAGGTGCTAAACGCCATCAACCTGCAGGTCGAGCCCGGCGAAGTGGTGGCGATCCTCGGCCCTTCCGGTTCGGGAAAATCGACGCTGATCCGCTTGATCAACCAGCTCGAATCCTTAAGCGGCGGCGAGATCCTGATCGACGATAAACCGACCAGCCGGCTGAGCGGCAGCGCCTTGCGCCAGCTGCGCAGCCGCGTCGGCTTTGTCTTCCAGCAGTTCAACCTTTACGCCCACCTGACGGCGCAGGAGAACATCACGCTGGCGCTGGAGCGCGTTCACGGCTGGGGGAAAAGCGCGGCTCAGGAGCGGGCGCTGGCGCTGCTGCGCCAGGTCGGACTGGAAGAAAAAGCGCAGCAGATGCCGGCGCAGCTCTCCGGCGGCCAGCAGCAGCGAGTGGCGATCGCCCGCGCCCTGGCCTCCTCGCCGCAGATTATCCTGTTCGATGAGCCCACCTCGGCGCTCGACCCGGAGATGATCGGCGAAGTGCTGCAGGTGATGAAAACCCTCGCCCACAGCGGGATCACCATGCTGGTGGTGACCCATGAGATGCAGTTTGCCCGCGAAATTGCCGACCGGGTGGTGTTTATCGACGGCGGCGACATTCTCGAGGTCGCCCCGCCGGCTGAGTTTTTCGCCCATCCGCAGCATGCCCGTGCACGGCGTTTTCTGCAGAAGGTGCTGGATCCGCTGCACCAGGAGAGCCTCGAGTGACGCCGATGCTTGACTGGCACGGCGTCCTGAGCGGGCAGCCGTTGCAATGGATTATCTCTGGTTTTCTCACCACCGTCTGGGTCAGCGTCGCCGGGATCCTGCTCGCCACCCTGCTGGCGGTCCTGCTGCTGGCCCTGCGCCTCGGCGGCGGCCGCGCGGGGCGCGGACTGGTGGCCGCGTGGGTCTCGTTGTTTCGCAACACTCCGCTGCTGGTCCAGCTGCTGTTCTGGTACTTTGCCGCCTGGAACCTGCTGCCACTGGCGGTGAAGGAGGTGGTGAACGACGAACACGCCTGGTCCATTTTGCCGGGTAACGTCTGGTGGCTGACGCCGGAGTTCCTCTGCTCGATGTGGGGGCTGGGGGTCTTTACCTCCGCCTTTCTGGTGGAAGAGATCGCCTCCGGACTGCGCGCCGTCAGCCACGGGCAGCGGGAAGCCGCGCTGTCGCAGGGTTTTACCCCGTGGCAGGAGCTGCGCTTTATCCTCCTGCCGCAGGGGCTGGCCAACGCCTGGCAGCCGATTGTCGGCCAGTATCTTAACCTGATGAAACTCTCATCGCTGGCCAGCGGCATCGGCTTTGCGGAACTGACCTATCAGGTACGACAGATTGAGAGCTATAACGCGCACGCCCTGGAGGCGTTTGCCGTCGGTACCGCGCTGTACCTGGCGCTGGGGGTGGCGATGGGCGTGGCGCTAACGCGTCTCGGCCCGGGAAGAAAACTGCAACGGAGCGCCCAACATGAACGCTAATCTGGCGGTGATCGCCGATAACCTCGATTACCTGCTGTGGGGCCGACTGGCGGAGGGCCAGCCCGGCGGCGTGGCGCTGACCCTGCTGATGGCCATCGGCGCCACCCTGCTGGCGCTGCCGGGAGGCATTGCGCTGGCGGGCCTGGCCTGGCGCTACGGGGGGCTGGTGCGGCGTCTGCTGTTTCTGTGGGCGGAAATTATTCGCGGCATCCCGCTGATATTTGTCATCTTCTGGCTGTGGTATCTGCTGCCGATGCTGACCGGCGGCGATCTGCCCGGCGCGGTGACCGTGACCCTGGCGTTGGCGTGGTTTACCGCCGCATCGGTGATGCACTCGGTGCTGGCCGGGCTGCAGTCGCTGCCGAAAGGACAGTATGAGGCGGCGCTGACCCAGGGGTTCGCCCCCGGGCAAACGCTGCGCCTGGTGCTGCTCCCGCAGGCGCTGCGCAATGTTCAGCCCTCGCTGGTGGGGATCTTTATCGGCCTGCTGAAAGACACGTCGCTGGCGTTTATCGTCAACGTCCCGGAGCTGACCACCGTGGCCGGTCAGGTCAACAACCGGGTGCAAATCTATCCCCTGGCGATCTTCGTCTTCACCGGCGCGGTGTACTACCTGCTGTGCTGCGGTCTGAGCCTGCTGGCCAGCCGGCGTTTTACCCGCCGCGCGACCGCCGGA
The DNA here is from genome assembly GCF_001808325.1 of Klebsiella sp. HMSC16C06. Taxonomy (NCBI): domain Bacteria; kingdom Pseudomonadati; phylum Pseudomonadota; class Gammaproteobacteria; order Enterobacterales; family Enterobacteriaceae; genus Klebsiella; species Klebsiella sp. HMSC16C06. The sequence goes on along the minus strand of NZ_KV792988.1, from coordinate 73,254 downwards.
TAAGGCTCACTCCGCGGGACGGGGCTTCACCGGGCAGGTATCGCTGATCTTAATAAATTTGTCGTTATAAACCAGATAGTGGTTCCCCGGCTGGCGCAATGCCGGCTGGCGAACCACGTCGCCAGGACGCAGATACCACGCGTCCCCCTCCTCTTCGGTCGAATCGCATCCGGGTTTAATCAGCAGCTTGAACCAGGTATTGCCGGTATTGCTCACCGTCCCGGCCACCTTATCGAAAGACCATTTAAACTGCACCTCGCGTGGGCGCACCACCAGAATGGTATCCATCACCACCACCGGCTCCATGCTGACCTCGCCGCCGGTCGGGCTGCGCCTCGTCAGGTTGCGGGTGGGGATTTCGCGAAACGAGACCCGATAGTAGCGCTCGCGGTTATCCCGCGGGCCATGATAGTAAAATTTAAAATACTCGCTCTCACCTGCCTGCAGCACCAGCTGGCGGGGGGCAAACAGCAGTTCGCCATCCACCGGCCGGGAGCGTACTTCGCTGCCGCCCGGACGATCGATGGCGCTGATGGCGATGCGGTACAGCCGCGCGCTTTTATTGTTGTTGACCACCCGTTTACTGGCGAAATCCGCTTCGGCCGGCAGGGAAAAGGTCAGGTTGCCGACCGAGATCGCCTGCGCCAGCGGCGCTGCCAGCAGGCAGCCCACCGTCAGCAGGGCCTTAGTTAATGTTGCGCCACGTCGCCTGGACATGAATCTCTCCTGAAGCGCTGACTTCGCCAAACCAGCCGTTATCGTCTACCGTCCGCAGCGAAATGGCGTTATCCATCGGAATCGAAAATTTCACCGTGGTCTTATCCATCTGCCCCACTTCGCCGGAGATATCGGTCCATGGCGTGGTCAGCCACAGCGCATCGGTCATATCCCGCCAGCTGTCATCGCACCCGGCATCGTAGGTCTGCGTCGTGCCGCTGCGGGTGATAAAAGAGAGCGTCGCCGGGAACGGCACTTTCGCCGTACCGTCATCAGAGCTGAAGAGACAGTAGGAACGCCCGCCAATCACCTGCGCCGGTCCGGTCACCTTGATCAGCACTTCATCGGCGGCCGTTTTACCGCTGGTGGTGACGATGTAGCCGAAATCGAGCGCCGGTTCGCCGCTGCCGACATATCCCTCGCGCGACGGCGCCGAGGTATATTCGTCCGAGATAATGCTGATGCTGAAATCACGGGGCTTGATAATCAGCGTGTTGGAGGTGGAAAACTCATACCAGCCTGACTCCGGCGAAGTGGTGTTCTGAAAGCGAAAGTTGAACAGATCCTTGGTGTTGATATCGCTGATCCCGAGATTCACCATCTGCTTAAAGAAGTTGCTGGAGAAGAAAACATAGATCGAGTCTGAGCTCTTCATCTCGTTGAAAGTGTAGTAATAAGCGGTATTGCTCACCGGCTTCCAGGAGCTGCCGTTGAGGCTGAACTGCATATCGTACGCCCCGACGGCCGAGGCCAGCGACGAGTTGGCGATCGCCGGGAAAATATGGATCGAGGTGTTGCTTAAGCCGTTGGTCTGCAAGGTATAGTTGACCATCTTACAGCTTAATCCTGCGCGGCTGCCGATGGTCTGCGTCTGGCAGTCGGCGTTCCCTTCTCCCAGGGTCGGCACGCCGTCGCTGTTGATAAACACCTCCGCCAGCGAGTGGGTATTAATCAACCGCAGGTTCGCGGCTTTGGTGTGGGTGACGTTGCGCACATACCAGTTACCGGAGGCCTGATCCTTACAGCGCGCACCGCTGCTGGCATCGTAGTTCACCGAGGTCTGACAGGCATTGATGGTCATCGTAAAGCTGCCGCCGACCGGCATCTGCTGCAGATATTGATAAAACGCGTCCGACATCATGCCGTGCATCCACTTCGCGCCGCCGCTGGTCACCGTCGCGCCATAAAACCCGCTGGCGTCGGTGGTTTGCGGCAGGATCAGGCTGGTGGCCATATCGCACCCGGCGTACCAGTTGATGCAGCGCAGGCCGGTTAAGGGGTGCGAAACCGGCGAATTTTCCAGCCACATATCAAACTTCCAGTTGGCATTGAGCCCGGTGTTGTAGCCGTTATCGATATAGCCGAGACTCTGCTGATAAATGGTGCCGGAGCCGGTGTATTTTAAGCCGGTCCAGCGGTTAGCGCCGGTCATACGCGGATCCAGCGCCCCGCCGGGGGTGACGAAAAAGTTGTCGTCGGAGTTGTTTTCAACAAACACAAACTCGCGCGCCGGCGCATCCGACCAGGTGGTCTTGGTCACCGCCGCCCTGAGTGCGGCTGCCGGCCAAAGCAGCGCGAGGATCGCCAGCGCCATCAGTGCATTAACTTTCATTCTCTTCTCCTGTCTGCTGCACCGCCGCCCACGACGAGAGGCCGCTGCAGACCACATCCCCGACCCAGACGGCGCCGCGTGCCTGGCTGAGCTCCAGCGCCACTTCGCAGGTTTTATTGCCGCCGTAGCTGAAATCGATAGTGGGGTATTTCTTATCCACGTCCATGACAAACTCGCCGTTTTCATCGGTCCGGGTACGGCCGATATGGTTGTTAATCCGCGCATTCGCCAGCAGCGTGCCGTCTTCTGCACGAATACGACCGGAGACGGTGACCATCTGCTTCACCTCTGGCTCAATCACTGCGACGTTGCCCGGATAAAGGGTCAGATGACTCTTACGCCCGCTGACGATGTCATAGCTATCGAGCGAGTTTTTGCTGTTCTGCAGCTCCACCTCATAGCGGCCATAGGGAGAGAGCGGCAGGTAGTTACGCTTGCCGCTGAGCGGGAAAATCCGCCCGTTAACCCTGGCGCTAATCTGACCATCGTCCTCCAGCCCGGTGTTGAAGATCACTCCGGCGTTACCGTCGGTTCGTCCGCTGGCGGCGATGTTTTTGCCCTGCCAGCCGACGCTGCCGCTGGCGGTGAGGTTAGTGTTGACGTAGCCGTCCGCCGCACTGTTGACGTTCAGCGTGCCGCTGGCGTAGCGGGCGTCGAACTGGGCATACGCTCCGCCGCTGAGGGTTTTGTCATCCCCGGTATCGCCGGAGATGGCCCGCGACAGATTGGCGCCGATGGTGCGAATAGTGCCTTCATCAAACTGCTTGCGCGCTGAGAGGTTAGCCATGGTGTAGCCGTTCTGATGGGTCATCCCGGCGCTGAACCAGTTGCCCAGCGGCAGCGAGAGATCGAGAGCGATATATTTCCCGGTGTTGGCGCTGCTGTCGCCATTGTTATAGCGCTGGATCCCCGCCCGCAGGCCGAGCGATCCAAACGCGCCGCTGTAGACCGTCTGATAGTAATCCGCTGTGTAGTAATGACTGTTGTAGCGGCGGTCATCGTTGTAGCTGACGCTGAACGTCCCCAGCTTCGACCACAGCGCGTTCAGGTTGAGGGTGCCGCCAATCGCCCGGTTGTCGGCATCGCTGCGCCGCAATTGATCGCCAATGCGGGTTCTCTCCTGGTTGACCCACACTGAACTGAAGCCTCCCGGCAGCGTAGCGCTGATGCTGCCGACGCTGCTCCAGGAACTGTCGCTGGCCAGCATATTCTGCAGGTTAACGTTGATCGAATCGCCCAGCGGCAGCGTCAGGCGGGTTTCCCCCACCGCCTGGTTGTCGTAGCCATAGCCCGTTGCCGCCCAGCTCAGGGTGCTGAGCGACCCGGAGGTCGAGAGGCCTGCCAGCCAGCTCTCTTTTGCCGGCCGGGTCTTTTTGCCGCTTTCCGACCAGCGATCCATATGGAAACTGCCGCCCCATACCTGCCACGCCAGCGGCGCGCCGATGCCGCGTCCCCGGCTGAACAGCTTATTGACCCGCTGGGTGCGTTTGCTGACCACCCGACCATTAACGATCACCTCCACTTCCACGTCGTAAATACCGTACGGCAGGCCGCGGGTATCCACTTCATGGTTGCCCATGGCGAAGTTCTGGACGCTCAGCAACCGGCCGTCACGGGTGAGATGCACCTCGCCCGCCGCCGGTAAAAAGGCAATCACCGGCGTGGCCGACTGACTGTTGTCGAAGACGGTGGAGCTGGCCTGATTCCCCCAGGAAAGGCCGTAAATCTTGCCGGCCGAAATAGCGGTCATCGGTCCCAGGGACTGCAGGTTCCAGGTGTCGAGCATCCCGCCGGCAAAGCGGTGGCCGGCGAAATCGCGCTCATACATGGCCTTATATAATTCACTGTCCTGCTGACCGCTGCCGATCCCGTACAGCGAGCCGTCGAGCACCACGTGATGCTCTCGCAGCGCGGTGACGTTGTTCAGCGACAGGTAGCTGGAGGTGTTGCTCCCGCCATTGCGCATCTGGTTGTTATAGACGCCGAGGTTATAGCTCAGGTTGCTGCTGAGGGTGTTCACGCTGGACTGACCGATATCTTCGCTGCGCGAGCGCAGCACGGTGCCCAGCGCCTCGCGTTTGACCACCAGCTGCAGCAGCAGCTGGCGCAGGCTGAGATCCAGCTGCGCGCTGTCGGTCAGGGGAATGGTGAGTGCCTCGCTGAACGGGGCGTTGGCCAGGCCGATCAGCTGCTGTCGGGTCTGTTGGCTGACGCTGGCGTTCCCCTCGCTCTCCTCCAGTTGGATCTGCCGGACACGCAGCTGGCCGTCGTCCAGCCAGATAAAGGCGCTGCCGATCCGCTGATCGTCACGGGTGTCCTGGCTGCCGGCAAGATGAATATAGAGCGGGACGCTCATACCGTCCTGCAGCGCCCGGCTGAAGGCCTGCGGAATAATCACCCCGCCAATCTGCTGGGCACGTACGGCAGCAGCGCTGGCGTCGGGCTGAACGAACAAAAAGATCATGCCGAAGGCAAGCTGCGTTTTCAGTCCTGGGGAAATCCGTCGTAGAGGCATCGTCGTTATCCATCTGCACAACTGTCTATTTCACGGGAACAAACTGCTCACCCTGCCAAAGCGCAACCCGTCCTTTTTTATTCGCCGTGTCCACCTGCGTAAAACGGCGCGATTTACCCGGCATCAGGTAGTAATTCTCTTTACACTCCTTACCGTCGGCGGCCTTCAGGCAAGGGCCGTAGGCGAGGATCCGCAGCGTCGCATTCCCGGTGTTGGTCAGAGAGCCGTTGGCGTACTGAAAGCGGTAATTCACTTGCCGGGGCGCCACCACCAGAATGGTGCCGATGCGGGCGGACGCCGTCGCTACCGCGCTGCGGTTGGCGTTATCGCGCTGGGCATCGCTGAGTGCCTGATCGAACCAGACAATGCGGTAGTAACGCTCTTTGTCATCCGCCGGGCCTTTGTAGAAGAAACGGATGACATCGCTGGCCTGGGCGGGTAGCAGCAGGCTGGCGGGGGTAAGCAGCACCTCATCCGGTTTATCCATCGGGATAACCTGCCCACCATCCAGCGGGGAAGAGAGCCGTTCGAGATGGATATTGATCAGTCGACCGCTGTCTGTGCTGTTCTTGATTGTTTTGCTCAGCGTGCTGCTGCCGCTGTTCATAAAAGATGAGATATCGCCGACATCCAGCGCCTGCGCCGGCGACACCCCGACAAGTAGCAGCCCGAGAGCCAGAAGGTGCTTTTTCATAACAATTCCGTCCGTGAAAAAAGCAGGGGGAGCCCCCCCTGCTGGTGCATCAGAAGGATCAGCTGGTCCAGGTGGCGTCGAACTGGACGCTGACGTCGCCGCTCCAGATCCCTTCCGGCAGGGTGCTGTAATCGGTCACTGCGGTGGTGCCGTTGGTGGTGCCGCTGATGATGGAGAAAGTGAAACCATCCTGCGCGGTGGTACGGCCGCTGGCGTTGTAGCCATTAGCCAGCGCGCTGAGGTTGCCGCCCAGCACGCCGTTAGCGGTATCGATCATCACGGTATCTGCCGTTTTTTCGACCGCGGCGCCGTTATAATCCACACCCACGCTCAGCGTGGAGCCGGAAGTGTCCAGCTGGGTTAAGGTGTTGGTGATAAGGCGCGAGGTCAGCTTAAAGGCGGTCGCCGTTGCGTCACCCTCAATCGCCACGTCAAACAGACCTTTCTGCGAGTTAAAGCCTTTAATGCCTTCGGCGTACTGGAATGCCAGGCTGCCGAGCGGGGTCACAACCAGCTTGCTGGTGGTGTCTTTTTTAGCGGTCGCCGACCAGGTCGCAACAGCCTGAGCCGTTACGTCAGCAGCCTGCGCCACACCCATACCGGTAAACGCTGTTACCAGAGCTATTGCCAGAACCTTTTTTTTCATCGCTTTTTCATCCTGAGTTGAATTAAGGACATGATGTCCCGGTGAACCATTTAAAAAACAATATTGCCTGGGTGTTACTGAACTAACTTATATATTTTGGAATACAGTTTGGCCTCAGCATTGCGCCGATGGGTATATACTGTCTTCACGCTACAATTTTCAATTCTGGCGATCGATTTCGGCTGCATGCCCTGAGCGGTCATGCGGATTATTTTCATTTCCCGGTCAGTAATTTTATCTTTCTTAATATCTTTGCGGAGAAATCTGCCATTAATTACGTAGGCCAGTTCTTTTCTAATATCGCGACTCAGGCCAACATATACCACGCCGCGAATATTGCTATTGTAATACCAGTAATTTGCTAAGGCTTCTGATTTCCTGGCCGCAATCAATACGACCTGTTTCCCCTTTACCGCGGATAGCCATTCGCTATCGCGCCTGATAAATTCATTTAAAGAAGCCGTGTTGAGATTGATAAACACAAAATCCTTTCTAATCTTCTCCTGCGACAGATAAATTAATTCATCGATATCCAAAATGAGTTCGGATAGTCCTTTATAGAAGTAGGAGTCATGGGCAGACCAAATGTACTTATCGGAACAGCATTTATATTCCATATAGTTTTTAACCTCATAGTCCTTGAAGTAATCATTTTTACAACTTCACTGTTTGCCAGGCCTACAAAGTTAACTGGCGTATTCGCTTCCTTTAATAAATCGCCATTAAATAAGACACGCATTACTTATCAATATTTGATAAGCCGGGTTTAATTTTAATTATTTCTGCATGGCGTTGAATTTAAGTTTTTTCCTATGGAGTGTCAACACGCGGACAGGCAATCAATTTCGTGCCTGGGTCAATATTTACAAAAACTGAAAATATCGGATTTTTGAGGAGTGGAAAAAGACATTTATTTTCATGAGGTTATTGGCAATATTACCCTCAATTCTTACTTGTGCTTTATATTACCCAGGATCTTCGCCCTATTATGTTAGGAATATTCTTAATGAGGGGCAGGATGGAGTTGTCAAATAAACCAAATTAACAACAAAATAAAGAATATAACTCTGAATATAAGCAATAACCAGGATGATTTACCAATTCATAAGCCACATGAATAGATTAACCTGCCGCACAAAATAGTTATGCATATGTTAATTCTGCGGAATGATGAATGCTAAACAAAGGTAGAAGCATTATCTATTCGATTAAACAGACCTCATTAGCAAGATAAAACGAGTTTTGCCGATAGGTGCCTGCCGTCACGGGTGCGCCTGCCTTCGCGCCCCCCGAAAGCATAGCCGCTTTTCAAGGCTTCGCCAGCGGTCAGCAAGCCGCGCGGTCGGCCTGTCATCCCCGCCTTTTCCCGCCTGTTCACGCTTTGTTCGCAATACCGTCATCGAAATTTCATATAAAGACCTATTAATAGTGCCCAGTTAATGACGAACCTGGACACTCTTATGAACAGCTCTCTTGCCGCGGTGGCCGAAACTGATTTCCAGCCGTTCACCGATCTCGATACCGGCCTGCAGCGGAAGGTCTTAAGCGTGCGTAACCTGACTAAAGCCTATCATGCTCAGCACAAGGTGCTGGACGGCATCAGCTTTGACCTGCACGCCGGTGAAATGGTCGGGGTCATTGGCCGCTCCGGCGCCGGCAAATCGACGCTCCTGCATGTCCTTAATGGTACGCACAGCGCCAGCGGCGGTGAAATTCTTAGCTATCCGGAAGTCGGTATGCCACACGATGTCTCAAAGCTGAAAGGCCGCTCACTCAACGCCTGGCGCAGTCAGTGCGGGATGATCTTTCAGGACTTCTGCCTGGTACCGCGCCTCGACGTGCTCACCAACGTCCTGCTTGGCCGCCTCAGCCAGACTTCAACCCTGAAGTCGCTGTTTAAAATTTTCCCCGCCGCCGACCGGGCGCGCGCCATTGCGCTGCTCGAATGGATGAACATGCTGCCGCACGCGCTGCAGCGGGCGGAGAATCTCTCCGGGGGACAGATGCAGCGGGTGGCAATCTGCCGGGCGCTGATGCAAAACCCCGGCATTTTGCTGGCCGACGAACCTGTCGCCTCGCTGGATCCGAAGAACACCCAGCGCATCATGGATGTGCTGCGCGAGATCAGCGAGCAGGGCATCAGCGTGATGGTGAACCTGCATTCGGTAGAGCTGGTGAAGGCCTACTGCACCCGGGTTATCGGCGTCGCCAGCGGCCAGCTTATTTTTGACGATCACCCCTCCCGGCTGACGCAGGATGTGCTGCAGCAGCTGTACGGCGATGAAGTTAGCCAATTGCATTAATTTCACTCACACGGGCAACATAATGAAAAAATATATGACTGGCGCAGTTCGTTTATCCGCAGTGGTCGCGGGCATGATGATGGCATGGCAGGCGGCGGCAGCGCAGCCGAAAGAGCTGAATCTGGGCATTCTCGGCGGGCAGAACGCCACCCAGCAAATCGGTGATAACCAGTGTGTGAAGACCTTCCTCGATAAAGAGCTGAACGTGGATACCAAACTGCGTAACTCTTCCGACTATTCCGGGGTGATCCAGGGTCTGCTGGGGGGTAAAGTCGACGTGGTGCTGAGCATGTCCCCCTCCTCTTACGCTTCGGTTTATATCAATAACCCGAAAGCCGTGGATATCGTCGGCATCGCCGTGGACGATAAAGATCAGTCTCGCGGCTATCACTCCGTGGTGATCGTCAAAGCCGACTCCCCGTACAAAACGCTGGACGATTTAAAAGGCAAAGCCTTCGGCTTCGCCGATCCGGATTCCACTTCCGGGTATCTGATCCCTAACCATGCGTTTAAAGAAAAATTTGGCGGAAACGCCGACAACAAATACAACAATACCTTCTCCAGCGTCACCTTCTCGGGCGGCCACGAGCAGGACATCCTCGGCGTGCTGAACGGTCAGTTCGCGGGCGCGGTCACCTGGACCTCGATGGTCGGCGATTACAACACCGGCTACACCACCGGCGCGTTCAACCGTCTGATTCGCATGGATCATCCGGATCTGATGAAGCAGATCCGCATTATCTGGCAATCGCCGCTGATCCCGAACGGCCCGATCCTGGTGAGCAATGCGCTGCCGGCGGACTTTAAGGCGAAGGTCGTGGCGGCGGTGAAAAAACTGGACACCGAGGATCACGCCTGCTTTATCAAAGCGATGGGCGGTACCCAGCACATCGGTCCGGGCAGCGTGGCTGACTTCCAGCAGATTATCGACATGAAACGCGAGCTGGTGAGCGCGCGTTAATCCTGCCTCAACGCCGCCTGCTTGCCCCCAGGGTGAGCGGCGGCGCTACGTTGAAGATCCCCGACGCATGAAGACGACCCACACCGAATTTGAACGCTATTACCAGCAGGTACGCTCGCGGCAAAAGCGCGATACCGTCTGCTGGTCGTTACTCCTGCTGGCGCTCTATTTTGCCGCCGGCAGCGCCGCAGAATTTAATCTGCTGACCATCTGGCACTCGCTGCCCCACTTCTTTGACTATATGGCAGAGACCATTCCGCCTCTGAGTGCCGGTAACCTGTTCGCCGATGTGCAGACCAAAGGCTCGCTGGCCTGGTGGGGCTATCGCCTGCCGATCCAGTTGCCGCTCATCTGGGAAACCCTGCAGCTGGCGCTGGCCTCGACGCTGGTGGCGGTCGCCATTGCCACCATCTTCGCGTTCCTCGCCGCCAACAACGCCTGGACCCCAGCGCCGGTACGCTTTGCCATTCGGGTACTGGTGGCGTTTTTGCGCACCATGCCCGAGCTGGCGTGGGCGGTGATCTTTGTCATGGCGTTCGGCATCGGCGCGATCCCGGGCTTTCTGGCGCTGATGCTGCACACCGTCGGCAGCCTGACCAAACTGTTCTACGAGGCGGTGGAGAGCGCGCAAAACAAACCGGTACGCGGCCTGGCGGCCTGCGGCGCGTCGCCGCTGCAGAAAATCCGCTTCGCCCTGTGGCCGCAAGTGAAACCGCTGTTTCTCTCCTACGGCTTTATGCGGCTTGAAATCAACTTCCGTTCGTCGACGATTCTCGGGCTGGTGGGCGCGGGCGGTATCGGCCAGGAGCTGATGACCAATATCAAGCTCGACCGCTACGATCAGGTGAGCATCACCCTGCTGCTGATCATTCTGGTGGTGTCGGCGCTGGACATGCTGTCCGGTCGTCTGCGCCTGTGGGTACTGGAGGGTAAGAAATGAGCGTCTGGCACATGCAACCGGATATCGCCGCCAGCCGGCGGCAGCATAAACAGCTCTATCAGGTTCAGGGGCGCTACCTGCGCTACGTCGGGCTGGTAGCGCTGGCCTGCGTGCTCTATTACGTCTGGTTTTTTCTGCAGTTTGGCATCAGCGGCGAGCAGCTGACCACCGGTCTGCAGCAGATTGGCCGCTACCTGGCGCGGATGTTCGTCTGGCACGACTTCTGGAACTGGCCGTTCGGCTATTACTTCACGCAAATCGGCATCACCCTGGCTATCGTCTTCGCCGGGACGCTGACCGCCACGGTGCTGGCGCTGCTGCTCTCCTTCTTTGCCGCCCGCAACATCATGCGCGGCGTGGTGCTGGGGACCCTCGCTCTGCTGATGCGCCGCCTGTTTGATGTGCTGCGCGGGATCGACATGGCTATCTGGGGATTGATTTTCGTGCGCGCGGTCGGCCTCGGGCCGCTGGCCGGGGTGCTGGCGATCATCATGCAGGACACCGGTCTGCTGGGACGGCTGTACGCGGAAGGACACGAAGCCGTGGACCGCTCGCCCGGGCGCGGGCTGACCGCCGTGGGCGCGAACGGCCTGCAAAAGCATCGCTTTGGCATTTTTACCCAGTCGTTCCCAACCTTCCTCGCCCTGAGCCTGTATCAGATTGAATCCAACACCCGCTCCGCGGCGGTGCTGGGCTTCGTCGGCGCCGGGGGTATCGGGCTTATCTATGCCGAGAACATGCGCCTGTGGAACTGGGATGTGGTGATGTTTATCACCCTGCTGCTGGTGGCGGTGGTGATGATCATGGACACCCTTTCCGCCTGGCTGCGCCGTCGCTATATCGGCGGCGCCGCGGTGCCGCTGTATCAGGGCGGACGCTAGCACACCTTTGCGCCGGATGGCGGCTTCGCCTTATCCGGCCTACTCGTCCAGGACTGGCTGTTGACTCACCGCCGGGCCTGGGGCAACTGAAACTGCCGGTGCTGGCGGCCTCAACATCG
>NZ_KV792988.1:24955-61846 GCF_001808325.1 Klebsiella sp. HMSC16C06 | reverse complement strand
CCCCCTGTGCGCTCCCTGCGCCATGAGTGACATAGCGCAGAAAAAATATTGGGAGCGCAATGTGCCCGGAAATAACACAGGAGTGGTAGCCCTGCTAAGCGTAGCGCGAGCAGGGACATTTCCGGTTGCGCCGATATTTCGCCGGGTGGCGGCTGGCGCCTTACCCGGCCTACAGGGCTTATCCGGCCTGGAACGGCTGAACCCGAAGAAATATTTATCCGCTCCGCTATTCCAGCCGCCAGCTCAGCACCGGCCAGCCATATCCGGCACCCGCCGCCTGCAGCTGCGGACAGGGATTGACCAGCCGCACGCGATCCGCATGCAGGCACAGCGGCAGATCGTTAATGGAATCGGTATAGAAAGTCACCTCGCCGTCATACTGCGGATGCGTCTCGCGCCACTGCGCCAGACGCGCCACCTTCCCCTGCTGATAGCTGGGGATCCCGGCAATGACCCCGCTGTAGCCGCCGTCGACCATCTCCACGTCAATGCCCAGCGCCTGATCAATCTCCAGCGCGGCGGCCACCGCCTGCACCAGCAGGCTAACCGAGGCGGAGATAATCAGCATCTGCTCCCCCTCGGCCCGCAGACGACGAATGAGCTCCCACGCCTGCGGATAGACCCGGGGCAGGATCGCCTCGCGCACGCAGCGGGCCACCAGCGCGTCAACGTCCGACTTCGGTATTCCGGCCAGCGGCGCCTGGATCAGGGCCACATAATCGGCGATATTCATCTCTCCCCGGTCATAATCCGCCATTAGCCGCGCCTCGCGGGCAAGATACCCCTTCTGCGTCGCCAGCCCTTCGCGAACCATAAACTGGCTCCAGACCGTACTGCTATCGCCCTGTATCAGGGTGTTATCGAGATCAAAAATCGTCAGCGTGTTGCCCATGGTACTTTCCCTTACTGGTCAAAATAAGCTGCCGGGAGCATGCGTAAAAAAGATGACAGGAAAATGAACCGGACGCCAAAGCGCCCGGCTCGCCATCAGCCGGCGCGGACCTTCGCGGTGCGGAACACCAGCACGATCCCACCGATGATCGCCACCATACCGACCATCGCCGCCGCTGGCAGCCGGTTGCCCAGCAGCAGATAATCCAGTAGCGCCGTGATCACTGGCACCAGATAAAAGAGGCTGGTGACATTGACAATATTTCCCGCGCTCAGCAGACGATACAGCAGCAGCTGGGCGACCACCGAAATCAGCAGCCCGAGAAACAGCACCGGAATAATCAACCCGGCGTTAACGGTAAACCGGAAGCCGCTGACCGGGGCAATCAGCAGGCACAGCCCCAGACTGACGGCGTACTGCAGCGGCAGGACATCCGCCGGCGCCTGACGGCTGCGCTTTTGCCACAGCGCGCCAAAGGTCATCAGCAGCAGAGCCGCCAGCGCAAACAGGATCCCCACCATCGCCATCGGCGAGGCCGCCAGGCTGCGCCACACCAGCAGCACCAGCCCCGCCAGGGCAATCAGCAGTCCTGACAGCCGCCGCCCCTGCAGGCGACGCTCCACCACGCAAAGCGTAAGGATGGGCTGGATCCCCATGATGGTGGCGATAAGTCCCGGCGTCACACCGTTAGCCATCGCCTCGAAGTAACAGACCGAATAGCCGCCAATCAGCATCAGGCCGGTGGCCGCTGTCTGCAGGCGGGTGCCCGGCGCGGGTAGCCAGCGCCGACGGACGATGGCCAGCGGCGCCAGCGCGACCAGGGCAATCAGAAAACGAAAGACCAGCAGCGCCATCGGCGAAGCGTTGTCCAGTCCCCAGCGGGTGAAGATGGCCGCGCTGCCCCACAGCAGCACAAAAATGGCCGTTGTCGCCTGCGAGGCGAGCAGAGAATAGCGAACGTGCATAGCATGCTCCAGAACGTCAAACACAAGGTATCAAGCGTCATACCGGCAGGTAAGCGCCTGCTAAAGACGGCGTTAAGCGTCGAAAACAACCCGGTCTGGAGGGGGAGGCGGTGGGCAGAGCGTGGTGAAGCAATGATGAGGCGCAGACGTCATCCACCCCGCGTCGAAAGCGGCGCCGGGCAAAGTCTCACCAGAGATGGCGTAATGCGTCATGGAATGCCTCGTGAAATGTTTAATCAGAATCCTGGCACAGGCCGTTCGGAAGTGACAACTGCCTTTTATGGCTGATCTCTCGACTGGTTGTTTATTTTTAATCGTAAATAAACGTAAAGGCGGCCTCGGCTTATTCAGCCGTTCTTTTTAATCGGCTATAAAACAAAGCAGTCTGCTTGCTACTTCGAAAATAACGATATGAAGCCAAAACTGACGCATGCTCTCTTTTTAATTCCTTTTTTGTTGTTGGCAGGATGCTCCTCCTCACCGAAACAGGCAAAGAACACAAAATCTCATGCGGATATGACCATTGATAGCGGATCGGACGATCTGATCCCGGTGGTGGCGGCCCTGCATGATCAGATGCACACCTGGCAGGGAACCCCCTATGAATGGGGCGGTACTGAACAAAGCGGCGTCGACTGCTCGGGTTTCGTCTGGCGCACGTTGAAGGATCGCTTTAACCTGCCGATGGAGCGGATCACCACCCGCGAGCTGCTGCACATGGGCGTGCGGGTCAATAAGCGCGATTTACGTCCCGGCGATCTGGTTTTCTTCCGCACCCGGGCCGGGATGCACGTTGGCTTTTACGATACCGATCATAATTTCCTTCACGCCTCGAGCAGCCAGGGCGTGATGCGCTCTTCGCTGGACAACCCTTACTGGGAGTCGGCGTTCTACCAGGCGCGCCGTTTGCCGAAGGAGTATAACGCGCAGATCACCATGAACAGCGACACCCTGCATCTGGCGAAGAATCGCCGCTAAAAAAAAAGCCGCAGCCAGGGCTGCGGCGGGTGGTTCTGCGGTTAATCAGAACTGGTAGGTCATACCCAGCGCGACGATGTCGTCATCGTTGATGCCGAGTTTGTTATCGCTTTTCAGCTGGTTGATTTTGTAATCCACGAAGGCGTTCATGTTTTTGTTGAAGTAGTAGGTCAGGCCCACGTCAATGTAGTTAACCAGATCTTCGCTACCCACCCCTTCGATATCCTTCCCTTTCGACAGCACATAGCCGAGGGACGGACGCAGACCGAAGTCGAACTGATACTGCGCCACCGCTTCAAAGTTCTGCGCTTTGTTGGCAAAACCGCCGCTGATCGGGGTCATCTTGCGGGTTTCAGAGTACATGGTCGCCAGGTAGATATTGTTGGCGTCATATTTCAGGCCGGTCGCCCAGGCTTCCGCTTTCGAACCCTGGCCGCGGGCCAGCAGGTTCTGATCGTTGGTACGGTCGGAGCTGGTGTAGGCCGCGCTGACGGCGAAGTCGCTGCCGCCGAAATCATAGCTTAATGAGGTACCAACGCCGTCGCCGTTCTGTTTCTTCGCTTCACGGCCTTCGTTTTTACCCTGGTACTGCAGGGTCATATCCAGACCATCCACCAGACCGAAGAAATCGGTGTTACGGTAGGTCGCCAGGCCGCTGGCGCGCTTGGTCATAAAGTTATCGGTCTGAGCAGAGGAATCGCCGCCGAATTCCGGGAACATATCGGTCCAGGCTTCCACGTCGTACAGGGCGCCAAGGTTACGACCGTAGTCAAAGGAGCCGTAGTTCTTCAGCTTCACCCCGGCGAATGCCAGACGGGTTTTCTGGCTCGAGTCGCTCTCGGTTTTGTTACCCGAGAATTCAGATTCCCAACGGCCATAGCCGGTCAGGTCATCGTTAATCTGCGTTTCGCCTTTAATACCGAAACGCACGTAAGTCTGATCGCCATCTTTGCTGTCATAATCGCTGAAGTAGTGCATGGCTTTGATCTTGCCGTACACATCCAGTTTGTTCGCGTTCTTGTTATAAACTTCCGCTGCCTGCGTCGCTGTTGAAGCCACAAAGCCCATCATCATTAATGCCAGAGTACTCTTTTTCATTATTCAGTCCTGGTGATTTATTTATACGCGCTATTCAATTGCGGGCGCTCGCCCATCAAAAACAGGAGGTTTTTTAACGCCGGGAGATTAAATATTTATGACAAGGTGGAACTTTTTATAAAAAAGAGTATTTAAATGTATCTGACATATTTTTGTCACATCCCCTCTCCAGAATGCCCGATCCCGCGCAATAAAATGGCGCGCCCGCCGCCCCGGGTGTTGGCAAGCGGGCCGACTCCTGCTACAACATCAGCTCGATATCGATATTCCTTTTGAACGGCAGAGAATCATGAGTGAAAGCCAGACGCTGGTGGTAAAACTGGGCACCAGTGTTTTAACAGGCGGGTCCCGCCGCCTGAACCGCGCCCATATCGTTGAGCTCGTGCGCCAGTGCGCACAGCTGCACGCCATGGGACACCGTATTGTCATCGTGACCTCCGGGGCCATTGCCGCCGGGCGCGAGCACCTTGGTTACCCGGAACTGCCCGCCACCATCGCCTCCAAGCAGCTGCTGGCGGCGGTGGGACAAAGCCGTCTGATCCAGCTGTGGGAACAGCTGTTTTCTATCTATGGCATTCACGTTGGCCAGATGCTGCTGACCCGCGCCGACATGGAAGACAGAGAACGGTTCCTCAACGCCCGCGACACTCTGCGCGCGCTGCTGGATAACAGCATCGTCCCGGTCATTAACGAAAACGACGCCGTCGCCACCGCGGAAATCAAAGTGGGCGATAACGACAATCTCTCCGCACTGGCCGCGATCCTCGCCGGGGCGGATAAGCTGCTGCTGTTAACCGACCAGCCAGGACTGTTCACCGCCGACCCGCGTAGCAACCCGCAGGCGGAGCTGATTAAAGACGTCTACGGCATCGACGACGCGCTGCGCGCCATCGCCGGCGACAGCGTCTCCGGACTCGGCACCGGCGGCATGGGCACCAAGCTGCAGGCCGCGGACGTCGCCTGCCGCGCGGGGATTGATACCATTATCGCCGCTGGCAACCGCCCGGACGTCATCGGCCATGCGATGGCAGGCCTGCCAGTAGGCACCTGCTTCCACGCGCAGGAGTCTCCGCTGGAGAACCGTAAGCGCTGGATCTTCGGCGCCCCGCCGGCCGGTGAACTGACCGTCGATGCGGGCGCGACCCAAGCGATCCTCGAAAGAGGCAGCTCGCTGTTGCCAAAAGGCATCAAAATCGTCAGCGGCAACTTCTCCCGCGGCGAAGTGATCCGCATCCGCAATAGCGAAGGACGCGATATCGCTCACGGCGTTAGCCGCTACAACAGCGATGCGCTGCGCCTTATCGCCGGCCAGCACTCGCAGCAAATCGATGCCATTCTGGGCTACGAATACGGCCCGGTGGCCGTCCACCGCGATGATATGATCATCCGTTAAGGAGCTGAAAATGCTGGAACAAATGGGCATTGCCGCCAAAGCGGCCTCCTGGCAGCTGGCGTTACTCTCCAGCCGGGAAAAGAACCAGGTACTGGAAAAGATCGCCGATTATCTGGAAGCGCAGACCGACGATATTCTGCGCGCCAACGCGGAAGATTTAGCTGAAGCTCGCGCCAATGGCCTGAGTGAAGCGATGCTTGATCGCCTCGCGCTGACCCCGGCGCGCCTGAGCGGCATCGCCAGCGATGTGCGCCAGGTGTGCAATCTGGCCGATCCGGTCGGCCAGGTGATCGACGGCGGGCTGCTGGATAGCGGTCTGCGTATTGAACGTCGCCGCGTCCCGCTGGGGGTGATTGGCGTGATTTATGAAGCGCGTCCCAACGTGACGGTCGACGTCGCCTCCCTGTGTCTGAAAACCGGCAACGCAGCGATCCTGCGCGGCGGGAAAGAGACCTGGCGCACCAACGCCGCCACGGTGAAGGTGATCCAGCAGGCGCTGCAGGAGTGCGGTCTGCCGGCCGCCGCGGTACAGGCCATTGAGAGCCCGGATCGCGCGCTGGTGGGCGAAATGCTGAAGATGGATAAATACATCGATATGCTGATCCCCCGCGGCGGCGCGGGCCTGCACAAGCTGTGCCGCGAGCAGTCAACGATCCCGGTGATCACCGGCGGGATTGGCGTGTGCCATATCTTCGTTGATGAAACCGCCGAGATCGCCCCTGCGCTGAAGATCATCGTCAACGCCAAGACCCAGCGGCCGAGCACCTGCAATACCGTGGAAACGCTGCTGGTGCACCGCAACATCGCCGACACCTTCCTGCCGGCGTTAAGCAAGCAGATGGCCGAGAGCGGCGTCACCCTGCACGCCGCCCCTTCCGCCCTCCCCACGCTGCAAAACGGCCCTGCGAAAGTCGAGCCGGTGAAAGCGGAGCAGTATGACGACGAGTATCTGTCGCTGGATCTGAACGTCAAAGTGGTGGCCGATATGGATGAGGCTATCGCCCATATTCGCGAACATGGCACTCAGCATTCCGACGCCATCCTGACCCGCACCTTGCGTAACGCCAACCGCTTTATCAATGAAGTGGACTCTTCCGCCGTCTACGTGAACGCCTCCACGCGCTTCACCGACGGCGGCCAGTTCGGCCTTGGCGCGGAGGTGGCGGTCAGCACCCAGAAGCTGCACGCCCGCGGCCCGATGGGGCTGGAAGCGTTAACCACCTATAAGTGGATTGGTTTCGGCGACGATACCATTCGTGCGTAAATGAGAACGGGCGATGCAAAAATAGGCAGTTGATTCCACTGGCTATTGACGCATCGCCCGCTAAGTTCTAACCTTTTGCCTCGTGATTCACGCTCGTGAACACCTCTTGCAGGGCCGATATAGCTCAGTTGGTAGAGCAGCGCATTCGTAATGCGAAGGTCGTAGGTTCGACTCCTATTATCGGCACCATTTCAACTTCCCCCAACGTCCGTATTTATCCATAACTACCCTGATTTATAAAGATTTTACTGCTCTTCAGTCCATCGCCGCCCGTAATTTTCTAGTAAATCATATACTTAATGTATTTAGGATTGTGTATATGTCTTTGTTCGGTCCTGGATTCCTATACACACGCCTTTCAATGATATGCAGATTCGCTGCACTAAGCTTGTAGCTAAAGCCTATACGCTTGGATATGGGCAAGGGCTGTCATTGCTTATAGAACCTAATAGAAGCAAAAGCTGGCGGTTCCGCTATCGCTATGTCGGTAAGCCCAAAATGATCTCGCCTGGTGTGTATCCGACAATCAACCTTGCCGATGCTCGCTCTCGTCGCTATGATGCCCGAAAACTGGTCGCCGAAGGAAAGAACCCGAGTGAAGTACGAAAAGAGCAGAAGGTCGCTTTGCAAACGGAATCCGAAAGTGCGTTTGAAAAGATAGCTACAGAGTTGCATCAGATGAAGTCCGCCAAATGGTCGGCAGGATATGCGTCAGATATCATGGAAGCGTTTCAGAACGACATTTTCCCGTATGTTGTAACAAGGAAAGTGGGAAAGATAAAACCGCTGGAGCTGCTTAACGTACTGCTTAAAATTGAAAACGCGGGGCGTTAGAGAAGATGCGCAAAGTTCGACAGCGTTGTTCAGAAGTGTTTCGTTATGCCATAGCTACTGGGAGAGCTGAGTTTAATCCTGCTGCAGATCTCTCTAGCGCCCTCGAAGTACATCAATCTAATCATTTTCCATTCCTAAAAGTTGGTGAGCTACCAGATTTTCTACGAGCCTTAGACAGTTACGCAAGCAGTCGGCTTGTACAAGTTGCTACGAAATTACTTATGATTACGGGTGTGAGAACCATTGAATTACGTGCAGCATTATGGCAAGAATTTGATCTGGATTACGCAATTTGGGAAATTCCTACTGAAAGGATGAAAATGCGCAGGTCACATCTTGTGCCATTGTCGTCTCAAGCGTTAGATTTACTCAATGAACTGAAGATCATGGCTGGGGACTATCGTTATGTTTTTCCGGGGCGGAACGATCCGAACAAGCCGATGAGCGAAGCCAGTATCAATCAGGTCATCAAACGCATTGGTTATGGTGGGAAACTTACAGGGCATGGTTTTAGGCATACGTTATCGACTATTTTACATGAGCAAGGATTTGATTCGGCTTGGATTGAAATACAGCTTGCTCATATAGATAAGAATAATATCAGAGGCACGTACAATCATGTTCAGTATATTGATAAACGGCGGAGTATGATGCAGTGGTATTCAAATTACATTTTTGATTAAAGGATAAACATGGACAATCCACGCAGTGCTATACACGCAATCAAAGGTTATTTTTATCAGTTTGATAAGACTATTCTTGAATTATTGCAACGTTCCGATAATGATGCCATTTATATTGAGGGGATTGAGGACATTGATCTTAAAACCGTCGATGATAATACGGCAATACAATGTAAATATTATGAGAGCACAGAGTATAATTCATCTGTCATAGCGAAGCCTATTCGCTTGATGTTAAAGGATTTCGCTGATAGAGTTTTTAATAGTAAAGAGTCGTATAAATATACTTTATATGGTTTTTACTCTAAAGGGCACGATAAGCTAACACTTCCTTTGACAGTTGAATATTTGAAAGATAATTTCTTGATATATCATGAGTATGAAAAAAAAGATAAAGGAGATGATAAAAAAAGAATCAAGAAAACAATTGAAACTCATATTGAATTAGGTCTTAATGAACAGCATTTATCAGATTTCATCAGTTTATTAACCATTGACATCAACGCACCATCTTATGATAAGCAAATAAATGAAGTGTTAGATAAAATTAAGGATGTTTATTCATGCTCTGCATTTGAGGCTGAGTTTTATTATTATAATAATGCAATTTCACTTATAAAAAAATACTCAACCATAAAAGGTGAGGAAAACAGAAAAATCTTACCGGTTGATTTTAAAAATCAGATTGATAATAAAAACATTCTATTTGATATTTGGTTCTCAATATTCAAATCAGAAATTAGCTATTGTGAGGAGTTAAGAGCTAAGTATTTCCCGTCGGTGATGAACACTAATAATTTTGACCGTTTCTTTATTATTGAGAATAATAACTATAGAATTCATGAAGTGGTTGAGTTAGTAGTTATCATCCTAAAAAGGTGGTCTGTTACAAGCATAAACAAAAAGCAACAAGAAGATCGGTTTTGTCCATATTTTTATATTCATGGGATGTCTTCTTCTGACTTATCAGAATTGAAGTTGGCTTTAAAAACATCAGGCTACCCCCCAATGGATGGGTATGATTACCTCGGTGCAAGTTTTAATTGTGAGTCGTTAATGAGAGATATTAATGATATATCATATTATAAAATTAGGTTTGTAAATGATATTAGTTTCATTGATGATGTTTTATTAAGATCAACTAAAACAAAAGAAATTTATCAGTTCTATGTTAATGAACCTTTTTATCACTATGAAAATAAACAAGCTAAGGTTGTTAAAATCCAAGTTAAATCATTAGATATGTGTAAAAGGATATTGAAATGAATAACACTAATTTGAATGATGTTAATGCCGAAGTTATATCTGTTTATCCGAATAATATTAAGATCCTTGTAACTAACCTTAATGATTTTAAAGATGGGCAAAACTTAAAGGTTGGATCATATATTAAAGTGCCATCTGATGATGGAACTATGATGCTCATTGGTATTATTGAAAACTTTTCAATTGAAGCTAAGGAGAGTGGTGAGAGAAAGTATCTTATACAAGCTAATCCATTGGGTATTATCAAGGATGGGAAGTTTGAGCGCGGTGGCGATTCAATTGCATTACCTCCTAAAGAGGCTGCGCCAGCGACATATGATGATATTAGAAGTATTTATAAAGATTCTGTAGAACAAAGTAAGCAATTTGAGTTTTGCTCTCTTTCATATAACGAAAATATTAGAATTCCATTGGATGGTAATAGGTTTTTTAATAAACATATTGCTATAATAGGATCGACAGGTTCTGGAAAATCTCATACTGTCTCCAAAGTAATACAAACGGCTATAAATGGAAGAAATGGAGATTTTAGTTTAAATAACTCGCATATTATTATTTTCGATATTCACTCTGAGTATAGTTCAGCTTTTCCTGATGCCAATTTTTTAGATGTTAATAACTTATGTTTGCCTTATTGGTTGCTAAACAGTGAAGAATTAGAAGAGATTCTCTTAGATACCGGAGAAAGAGATAACTATAATCAGTCATCGGTATTTAGAATGTTGGTAACGGCAAATAAGAGAAAACATAACCCATCATTATCGAAAGTTTTTTATGACAGCCCTGTCTTTTTTGATATAGATGAAGTTGAAAATGCTTTAAAAAACCTGCGAGATGAGACCAAAAATTCAAAAGCAAATGATAGATATATGATCATTGGTGAATCTGGTGAAGCAGATAAAAAGGGGGATAGCTCCACAACCCAAGATTGCGGTTGCCAACTTAATGACGCTGATCGTATTGATAAATATTTTGAGAAAAAATTTAATTTCTACAACACTAAAAACTCGAATATAACAAAAGGGTTTTATGCTGATGGGACTTTAGATAAATTTATTTCTCGATTTTCCGAAAAAATCAATCAAGATAGGTTATCATTCCTTTTCTCTGAGAAATCTAGAAGTAATAAATTTGAAGATGTTATCAGGAGTTTGCTAGGAGTAAAAACAACACCAGATGATAACAGAAATGTGACTATTATAGATTTAAGTGGAATACCTTTTGAGGTTTTGAGCATTACGGTTTCTTTAATATCCAGACTGATTTTTGAATATGGTTATGTCTATAAAAAAATGAAAGAGGCCAATGGTGAAAATACTGACTTCCCCATTCTTTTAGTTTATGAAGAGGCTCATAAATACGTTCCAAATAGTGAACTTGTTAGATATAGGTCTTCTAAAAAGTCAATTGAACGTATTGCTAAGGAAGGCCGGAAATATGGGGTTACCTTACTTCTTGCCAGCCAAAGGCCATCCGAAATATCTGAAACCATATTCTCTCAATGTAATAATTTTATAGCTATGAGGTTAACTAACCCTGTGGATCAAAATTATGTCAAGAGACTTCTCCCTGATACACTTGGAGCTATTATTGATACTTTACCTTCCCTTAAGGCTGGTGAAGCTTTAATTATTGGGGAGTCAATTGTTTTGCCTTCCATAGTTTCTATTGATCTATGTCCAGAGGATAAGCAACCATCTTCAAATGACATAAAATATTGGGAGGTCTGGAAACAGCAATGGCATAATGTGGATTTTTCAGGTGTCAAAGACCACTGGCTTAAATAACTTCAAAATTTGTTAATTTGGGGTTCTCTAAATACCTTTTGTCTACTTGCCGCTTCCGAGCGGCTTTTTCTTCGCCTTCATCAGGCAGCCTCAGAAGCCCTTCAAGCCCTCGAACATAGTTCTACCACTCACCAACACTCTCTTGAATCCGCGCGATGCAGTGACGCGCTCAGGTCGCGAAATTAAATATCATTAAATAAATACTTTACCGCTGGCGCGCAGTGCTTTCCCCGCCTCGCCTGCCCGCTTCGTGGGTCGGTTTTCATGCAGGTGCATGGGCAGGTGATCTCCTCCCGGAAAACAGTACCACTCTACATCAAGATAAAAGCCTCTCTGCGTTTACACCAGGGTGGCTTTCCCCTTGCGTCGCCCCCTTAAACTCAACGCACTTATCGCTGAGCAAGGACATCAAAACGGCCCCCTCTTCAAACCGTTAATCCAGTAATTTCATCTCCAGCGCCCGGCTCATCGCTTGAGTGCGGCTATTCACTTTAAGCTTCGCGTAGATGTTTTTGATGTGCCATTTGACCGTCTCGGCAGAAATAGCGAGGGAGCGAGCGATTTCTTTGTTCATCTGACCTTCAGCGATCAGCTGTAATATCTGAAATTCTCGCTCGCTGAGTTCCCCATGAATATCGGGGCTTCCACTATTAAACGGTGTGCCGTCTGCAGGCGCGCGCTTGTCGGCCCAGGGTTCATGCACTCCCCCTTCCTCTTTACCAGCCGAAGAGGATTCATTCATACCGGCAAGCAAAGGTTGCAAGGTATCGCCAGCGTCAAGAAAGAGGCCTTTGAGATGCTGTTGTTCAGCCAGCTGCACGACTGGCTGAAATGTCGTGCGCGCAGCGGCAGTTTTGCCACTGTTCCACAAGGCCAATGACCAGAGCGTACGCAGACGCGCTGCGGTTAACCTGTCCCCCCGGTTTTCCTGATCAGGGACCATATCAGCCAGGAGAATACAGGCTTGCGGCGCCTGGCCTCTGGCGAGAAGAAGGCGACAGTGGCTAAGGGATGCATACAGAACGATAGCGCGTTGACAGGGATGTTCGGCATTCATTCTGAAGCTGGCGGCCATTTGTTCAAGCTGTCGTTGCAGTTGCTCTGCGCCTGTGACATTGCCGTGCTGCAGTCGCACCCTCACCTGCTCGGCTAACATCATGGCCTGGAGCCGTTGCCAGCCGCGAGACACCGCAAGACGCTGCGCATGCTCCAGCAATCGCTCGGCCTCATACGGCATATCGCCATCCAGGGCCTGACGCGCGAGATAGGTATAGCAACGACTCAGCGCATCGGGTGGACTGAATCGGTCGATGAATTCGAGCCGGTCGGCTAACAGATGATCGGGCGAGTCACCACTCTGACATTCATAGGCTATCTCCGCCAGCAGCGGCGCCAGCGTCGCGCCACTGGTCGACTGGGTACCGGTATAACATTCAGCCTGGCGCAACGTTTTCTCTGCGTACCACCCGGCTTTCCCCAGATCGCCCTGACAAAGATGGCACTGGGCAATGATAAAAGCGCGATAAACCGAGACAAACAGATTATCTAAAGGACTTTCCGGAGAGGGCATATGCTGTTGAACCTCCAGCGCATCGTGATAGCGCTGGTTAACAACATGGCAATAGCTGAGAATATTGCATATCAGACCATCAACCCAGGTGTCGCCGCAGGGCACTTCGGCCAGCAACGGCTGAACAATAGCCAGACTCTCCGGGATGTTTTCCGCAAAGGCTTCGCAAATTGCCCGCACAACCCGCAATTTACACCAGGTGCTGCGGGTTAAATCCTCACGATGATGAAGTACCATCTGATCGAGGTTATCAAGCAGCTGCCTCGACTCATCAAAGTGGAAATAATGCGCCAGTGCCCAGGCCAGATTAATTTGCAGGTCAATGCGCGAAGGATCGGTGCTGGGCGGTAAATGATGCATCCATGAGATCAGGGTATCGATATCCCCTTCTTCCGCCAGTGACTGAGCGCTTGCGCCGTCCTGTACGGGGCTATGCACCGGCTTGCCTGCGCTGAGCGCATGGCGTACCGCCTCAGACCACAGCTTCTGTTCGACGAACCAATGACTGGCTAATTCATGTAGCTGTTTGCGATCAATATCGTTGTTCTGCTGCAGCATGGTCCGAAGATTTTCCTGCAACAGAGGATGGTAGCGAAACCAGTAGCCTTGTTCGTCAAGGGCTGACAAAAAAAGGTTGTGTCGCTCAATCCATGCCAGCATCGCTTTACTATCATCTCGTCCTGTCACTGCATTGCATAATTCGGCATTTAACCGACTGAGGAAGGACGTTTTCACCAGAAAATCAAGAACCTCTTCCGGCAGCGGATCCAGTACCACCTCTTTCAGATAGCGGGCAATAGACCGTGTTCCTCCATGCATATTGCGCAACAGATGCTCGGGATCATGCTGTAATTCTGCGGACAATGAAGCGATCTTCATCCCTGCAATCCAGCCCTCAGTCACGGACTGTAGCCGCTGTGCATGGTGGTTGCTGAGGGGTAGCGCAACCGTGCGGCTAAAATAGTGTTTTGTTTCTTCGAGCGTAAATTGCAGGTCTCGATCATAGATTTCCACCAGTTGGTCCTGGGCCTGCAGCTGGCTCAGCGCAAGATTCGGGTGGAAACGGCTGCCAATGATCAGATGCAAGGCGGCAGGCGCATGCTTGATTAAATACCCCAGGGCTTCATAGACCCCACGATCGTTAATCACGTGGAAGTCGTCGATGATCAGGTATACGTCATGCGGGCAATAGTGTAGCTGGTTAATGAGCCCGGCCAGCAGTTGCTCGGAGCTGGAGAGCTTCTGTTCTTCCATGTCACGCCAGAAATCGGCGTCCCAGTCAGCATAGAGTGGACGCAATGCTTGCAGCAGATAAGGAATAAACTGCCATACGTCATCATCATCCTCATCGAGGCTCAGCCAGGCGATACGTTCACCCTGGGCGACCATCTGCTGATGCCATTGCGCCAAAAGCGTGGTTTTGCCAAATCCAGCGCCGGCGCAGACGACGCCCAGCCGGCACTGCTGAACGGGACTGAGAAGCTGAAGAAGCCGGGGGCGCTCCAGCAATTGTATTGAGGAGCGAGGCGGGACGAATTTGGTCAGGATTAACGGCAAGCCTCGCGTCAGCCGCAATGGCCCGGAGACCAGTGAGGGTGATTGGCGACCTTCTAAATCCAATGGCTTCATCCGTGGTGTCTACTCGTTTTGTTTTTTTTCAATTGTACGCCAGCCACCGGGATGACATGGGGCAGGCAAACTTTATGGCCACACAAAATTTAGAAAGTTTGACCTCAAGCATGAAAACCCCCACCTACCCCCCCATGAAGGTGGCTTCGCACTCTCTCTAACCGCTCGTAGATTCATTGCATGGGTGTGGCCAGGGTTATCCGCCTTGTCTGTTGGCCCCGCCTGGTGACCTTTATTGAGGAGAATTAAACGATGCTCAGCAAACAGGCGTTATTGCAGGCTTACCGCAAGATGCGGGAGATCAGGACCTTTGAAGAGCGGTTGCATCAGGAAAATACCAGCGGTGATATTCCGGGCTTCATTCACCTTTATACCGGTGAGGAGGCCATCGCGGTGGGGGTCTGCGAAAATTTAACGAGCGCAGATTTCATTGGTTCAACACACCGTGGACATGGCCACTGTATTGCTAAAGGTTGTGACATTCACGGCATGATGGCCGAAATATTCGGTAAGGACAGCGGGTTATGTCGCGGTAAGGGTGGCTCGATGCACATTGCCGATCTGTCGAAAGGAATGCTGGGGGCGAATGCTATCGTTGGGGGGGCCCCTCCACTGGCCATCGGCGCCGCGCTAACGGCAAAGACGCTAAAAACCGGCAACGTCGGGGTCTCTTTTACGGGCGATGGGGGTTCTAATCAGGGCCTGGTCTTTGAAGCCATCAATATGGCCGTCGTGCTCCAGCTTCCAGCCGTCTTTATTTTCGAGAACAACGGTTACGGCGAAGGGACCGGCCATGACTACGCCGTGGGTGGGCGTGATATCGCCCGGCGCGCCGCTGGCTTCGGCCTGCCGGCAGTGACCGTCGATGGCACCGATTTCTTTGCCGTTTATGAGGCAACCTCAGAGGCGGTCAAGCGTGCGCGAGAAGGCGGTGGCCCAAGCGTCATTGAGGCCAAAGCCTTCCGCTGGCATGGTCATTTTGAGGGCGATCCCGCGCTATACCGCGCGGAAGGTGAAGTGCAACGCCTGCGTGAACAACATGATCCGCTGAAGATTTTCACCGCTAAGGTCAAGCAACATATCACCCAGGAAGAACTGGCGGCGATTGACGAGAAAGTAGAAGCCCTGGTCAACGATGCCGTATTGAAGGCCCGCGCCGCTGCCTACCCGGCTCCGGAAGACCTGCTGACAGACGTGTACGTCTCATACTGAGGGTGATAACCATGACAATAAAAACCTATCGTGAAGCGGTCAAGGAAGCCCTGGCTCAGGAAATGGAACGCGATGAACGCGTGGTACTCATCGGTGAAGACTTGCGTGGCGGTCATGGCGGAAATGCGCCCGAAGAGGCGAAGATTGAAGCCTTTGGCGGTGTACTGGGTGTCACTAAAGGGCTGTGGACGCAGTTCGGCTCCGATCGGGTGATCGACACGCCCATTACCGAGTCGGCCATTATCGGTATGGCGGCCGGCGCCGCAGCAACGGGGCTGCGGCCAGTCGCGGAATTGATGTTCATGGATTTTTTTGGTGTGAGTCACGATGCACTGTACAACCAGGCGGCTAAGTTCCGCTACATGTTTGGTGGCAAAGCCAGAGCTCCGCTGGTGATGCGAGGGATGATCGGCGCGGGGTTTTCTGCCGCAGCCCAGCATTCACAGTCACCCTATAATATCTTTGCCACCACGCCTGGACTGAAAGTGGTGGTGCCCTCGACGCCTTATGACGTCAAGGGTCTGTTAATCCAGTCCATTCGCGACGACGACCCGGTGGTATTCTGCGAGCATAAAATGCTGTACGACCTCAAGGGCGAGGTACCGGACGAGATCTATACCATCCCGCTAGGTGTAGCCAACTACACTCGCGAAGGGGAGGACGTCACCATCATTGCGTTGTCGGCAATGGTACATAAAGCAAACCAGGTGGCGGACAAACTGGCCAGAGAGGGGATCTCGGTCGAGGTGGTCGACCCGCGAACCATTTCGCCGCTGGATGAGGAAGGTATTCTGGAATCGGTGGCTTCCACGGGGCGGGTAGTGATTGTCGACGAATCCGCTGCACGCTTCGGTTTTGCTCATGATGTCGCGGCGCTAATTGCGTCCCAGGCATTCCATTTCCTCAAAGCGCCCGTTCTGCTGGTGACGCCGCCACACACGCCGGTCCCGTTCTCCCCTGCTCTCGAAAAACTCTGGATCCCTGGCGTTGAACGTATCGAAGCCGCCGTCCGTCAAGTGCTGGAGGATTAACCTATGAGCGAAATCAAGACGCTTGAAATGCCAAAGTGGGGGCTTTCCATGGAGGAAGGCTTGCTCGCTCGATGGGCAATCCAGGAGGGTGACGATTTCACCAGAGGGCAGGAAATCTGTGAGATTGAAACCAGTAAAATCGTCAATGTGCTGGAGGCACCTTTTGCCGGTACATTACGCCGGATAATCGCCCGGGAGGGTGAGACGCTTCAGGTTGGCGCCGTGCTGGCTCTGGTGGCTGACGCTTCGGTCAGCGATGCTGAACTGGACGAATTTGCTGCCAGTCTGGCTATAGTGAAACCCGCAGCCCCTGACCCGGAGGCTGCCGCGCCGGACGTAGCGGCACAGGCAGGCGCTAAGCCACCGTCCGTTGTTTCGCCGCCATCCAACAGTCCGGAGCCCCCTATTGGGCAGACCGTCATCCCCGTCAGTCTGCAAGGCGTGACTGATGTGACTCAGGTTAATGCCACGCCCCATGCGTTACGACTGTCTGCCCGCTGGGGTGTCGACCTGAAAAAGGTCCGCGGCAGCGGGCGCGGGGAACGTATCTCTGTTTCTGATCTGGAAAGCGCGATCGTTGCCGCCGGCGGTCGCCTGGCCTCTCCGACGCCCCCCGTTCGTCGCAGCAAAGCGCCCCGCTCGCATGCCGATGATAGCCAGGTATCGGCCACCCCGCTGGCGCGCCGTCTGGCCGGCAAACTGGGTATCAACTTGCATGACTGCCGAAGCAGTGGTTCACGTGGTCGGGTGAGTCGTGATGATGTGCTGGCTGCGGCGTTGTTGCTCGACGGGCGCCCGCAGACCAGCCCTGTGCAGGAGAGTGCCCCGGCACCCTTTGAGAGCATCACGATGTCCGGTATGCGGCGGGCTATCGCTTCTCGCCTGCAAACCTCCAAGCAACAGTCTCCCCATTTCCGTTTGAGTGTCGATCTCGATCTGGAACGACTGTTAGCGTTTCGTCAGGAAATTAACCGCGAAGTACCCGGCGTCAAGATTTCGGTTAACGACCTGCTGGTGAAAGCTTGTGCCCTGGCGCTGGTGGCCGTGCCAGACGTCAACATCCAGTTTGATGAAGCGACACAAAGTATCCGCCGCTTTGCGGATGCCGATATTTCAGTGGCTGTTGCGCTGCCTGACGGGCTAATTACCCCCATTGTTCGCTCGGCGAACCGGAAATCGATCAGCGACATATCGGCCGAAATTCACGCCCTGGTGACCAGGGCCAAAGCGGGCACGCTGAAGCCGGAAGAGTTCCAGGGGGGAACCTTTAGCGTGTCAAATCTGGGTATGCTCGGTGTACGGCAGTTTGACGCCATCATCAATCCACCGCAAAGCGCAATCCTCGCCATTGGCACCGGCGAGATGCGGGCGGTAGTACGCGACGGGCAAATCGTCGCGCGCCACCAACTGACGGTATCGCTATCCTGCGATCACCGGGTCATCGATGGGGCGGCAGGTGCAGCTTTTCTCCAGGAACTCAAGCGACTGACTGAAACCCCAACCCTGATGTTTATCCAGGAGACGAGCTATGCACGATAATTACGATGTGCTGATCATCGGCGGGGGGCCTGGGGGGTATGTGGCCGCCATCCGTGCCGGCCAGCTAGGTCTTCGTACCGCCTTAGTGGAAAAACAACATCTGGGCGGCATCTGCCTGAACTGGGGATGCATTCCAACCAAGGCGCTGTTGCATGGCGCTGAGGTCGCGCACAGTATCACCCATGCCAGTCAGCTGGGCATCAGCGTGGGTGAGGTGAATGTCGATCTGCAGAAACTGGTGCAGTTTAGCCGTGCCGTTTCGCAACAGCTCACGGGTGGCGTTGAGTACCTGTTGAAGAAAAATGGCGTGAGGGTGATTGATGGCACCGCGCGGCTGCGCGGTAAGGGACAAATAACGGTAGCGGATGCCCGGGGGGAAGCGCACGATTACCGGGCCGATCACGTGATCCTGGCCACGGGCGCCCGACCACGCGCATTACCAGGCATAGAGCCAGATGGCGAATATATCTGGACCTATTACGAGGCACTACAGCCTAAGCGATTGCCCAGGTCGCTATTAATCATCGGTTCAGGCGCGATTGGCGTCGAGTTCGCCAGCCTTTATAACGATCTGGGCTGTAAAGTGACGCTGGTCGAGCTAGCGTCGCAGATTTTGCCCGTGGAAGATGCCGAAGTGTCAGCGGCGGTGCGTAAGTCATTCGAAAAGCGCGGGATTCAGGTCCATACCCAGACCCAGGTAACGCAAGTACAGCTCACCGATACCGGGGTACGCTGTACAATGAAAAATACGAGCGCCGAATCTTTCCTGGAAGTCGAACGCGTGCTGCTGGCGGTTGGCGTACAGCCGAATATTGAAGATCTGGGGCTGGAAGCACTGGGCGTCGAGTTAGACCGCGGTTTTATCAAGACGGACACGGCTTGTCGCACTAACGTATTTGGGCTTTATGCCATCGGCGATGTAGCCGGCCCGCCTTGTCTGGCGCACAAGGCCAGCCACGAAGGCGTGATCTGCATTGAGACACTGGCTGGTGTCGAAGGCACCCATCCGCTTGATCGCGACTATGTGCCCGGTTGCACTTATTCCCGGCCTCAGGTTGCCAGTCTGGGCCTGACGGAATCGACGGCCCTGGCCAGGGGACGGCCCGTCAGGATCGGTAAGTTCTCTTATCAGAGCAATGGTAAGGCGCTGGCCAGCGGTGAGACGGAGGGTTTTGTGAAGACCATTTTCGATGCTGAAACGGGTGAATTGCTGGGCGCGCATATGGTTGGCGCACAGGTCACGGAACAGATCCAGGGGTTTGGCATCGCCCGTCACCTGGAGGCCACCGATGAAAGTCTCCTGTCGATGATCTTTGCGCATCCGACACTTTCCGAAGCGATGCATGAGTCAATCCTCGCGGCCTGCGACCAACCGTTGCATCAATAAAAAATAAGGGAGGCGATAGCGTCGTGATACGGAGTAAGTTGCCCGTTATCCCTCCTGTATTTTCCTTGAACGTTCGATAAGGTAACAGCCCGTCGTTAGGTAAGTATCCCGCATCATTGATCTCCAGCCACTGGCAGTCATCTCACTTTATTGAAAATGAGCAGGACTAACGCAAGGCAAATGGCGCTACCGACAAATGCGGTGATGAAGGAATTCACCAATGAGCTGCTGTAACGAAATAAAAGCGTCATTGCGGATTCATTCCGTCAAGACTTGCTTATTTGTTCGTTACGAACATTTTAATACCTGGGGAATTGCACATAGCCGCTAACCTGTCCTTATTATTGCCACGCAACCTCATCTCTGTTGCCCTTACTGACGTTGCACTCGTTGCACATGATTTGCAGATTGGCAATATCGAGGGCTAAATGCGGGTAAAGAGAACGCGGTTTTATATGATCAACGTGCATCACCATCCCGTCACTGGCGCCGCGCCCGCATACGCAACATTTATTGCCGTAGCGCTGGAACGCCTGGTAACGTAAACGCCGCCACTCTCTTGAGCGGTAGAATGTCTCAGCCTCTTTAGCAGCTTGCTGCCGCTGCGCCTGCTCACGTCGGAACTGTTCGAATAAAACGACATGCCCTTCAGCTTTAGGGTAATTTCCCCAGGCATCCGTCGCTGGTGTCGTGTCGGGTTTCTCCTGTACCTTCACCGAGTCTTGAGGATAGAGTTTGCTCGTAACCTTTTGTACCAGCTTGAAAAGTATCCATACGACTACGGCCAGAATAACTAACGTTTCCACTCCCTCGCCTTATTCTCGTTCAAAGATGATTGCTGCATTATTTTATACAAGCGCCATATTGATGGTCATTATACCTTTGTAGGGATGAATTCGCGTTATCGCAAGGGGATAACATGCTTCCCCACAACATATACACCGCTGTACCACTCATCTTTTCCCCCTCACGTTTTCAACCCAACCTGCTATGCTCCTTCTTTCCCTGTTCTCTGGAGATCTCAATGCTGACCATCTGGGGCCGAAAAACCTCCTCTAACGTGCAGGCGCTGATGTGGTGTGTTGGCGAGCTTGGGCTGGACTATCTCCGGTTCGACGTGGGGCATCGCTATGGTGGTACCGACAGCGAGGCGTTTTATCAGCTCAATCCCAATCGCACGGTGCCAGTGCTGCAGGATGGCGATAATCCGCCGCTGTGGGAAACGGGCGCGATCCTTCGCTATTTAGCCAGTCGCTACGCCGATGACGCCTTCTGGCCGGGCGATCTGCTGGCCCGCACTGAGGTTGATCGCTGGGCCGAGTGGTCAAAGCAGAATATCGCCCTCGGCTTTACGGCGCCAGTGTTCTGGCGCGTGGTGCGCACGCCCGCCGCCGAGCGGGATCCGCAGGCCATCGCCGCGGCGGTGACGGCCCTGGAGCAAAAGCTGGCGATTGCCGAGGCACGTCTCGCCAGCAGTCGCTATCTGGTGGGCGATACGTTCACCCTGGCCGACATCCAGTTTGGTCATGTGCTGTACCGCTACTTTGCCATCGATATCACCCGTCGTCCCCTCCCCCATCTGGCGGCTTACTATGCACGGCTAACCGAACGGCCTGCCTTTCGCCAGCACGTCATGGTCAGCTACGACGAACTGAAGGTCTGAAGATGGTCGGTAGCGCCTCCTGACGCTACCGACATACCGGTTAACCCGCCATCAGGACAAACACGCCCCCGCCGAGATATTCCCGGGTCCAGGTGACATGGTGCAGCGGCGCGGTGGTCAACTGCTGGCGAACCTCCGGCGCGAAGTGATCGTGCGGATTGGCCTCCAGCCAGCGGCGCATCGTCAGCCATTTCGCCGCTTCATAACGATCCCAGCCCTCCTGGTCGGCCAGCACCATCTCCACCACGTCATAGCCCAGTTCACCAAAGTGGGCGACCAGCGCCGGCAGCGTCAGGAAGTCATCGGGAGTCTGCGCGCCGCAGGCAACCGCCTCTTCCGCCGTGGCCGGACGTTTACGCCACCATGGCTCGCCGATCAGCAGCATGCCGCCGGGCCGCAGGCTCTGCTTCAGCAGCGCAATCGTGCCGGCCACCCCGCCGCCGATCCACGTGGCCCCCACGCAGGCGGCAATATCGCACGGCTGGCTGGCGACGTATCCGCTGGCATCCTGATGCACAAAGGTTACCCGGTCGCTTATCCCGAGCGCTTCTGCACGGGCGGTCGCCTGCTGGCTGAACAGCAGGCTCATGTCCACGCCGGTGCCGACGATCTGATGATCGCGCGCCCAGCTACAGAGCATCTCGCCGGAGCCGCTGCCAAGGTCAAGAATAGCGGTGCCCGGCGCCATCCGCAGCGCCCGTCCCAGGGTGGCGTACTTTTCCGGGGTAAAAGGGTTATGAATACGGTGTTCGCTTTCACTGATAGTAAAAATGCGAGGGATATCGATCATGGGTGTTTCTCCTTGAGAGCCATACGCCCGGGCAGCGACCCTGCCCGGGTCGCTGTATCAGCGGTTGTCCGCCTGCGCGCGAACGTTATTCAAACCAGTGGTGTTGATCCGGTACGGCTGGCCGTTCACCGACTTAATCAGCTTTTTGGTTTTGAGCTTTTTGAAGACCGCGAGGGTGCAGTCGTTCAGCAACAGCCCTTCCCGGGTGTAGCATTCGACGGCGGTAATGCGGCCGGAGGTATCGCGGACGTGCGCAATACGGCCACCTTTGGCGAGAACGTGTAAGGTCCGTTGTTCCTGACGGGATAAATTCATACTGAAACCTGTTCATTATCATGTGCGAAAACATGCCTACACCCGCAGGTGTGTGCGTAAGGTTTAAGCGCAGCGATAATCAGTCCGGCCTGGGCAGGTCGGGGAACTGATTATCTGATAATGACATTCTCCAGCATCGAAGCCTCGGTAAGCATTGAAAGGTATTAACGCGCTGAATACTAACACCCTCAGTTCATAAGGGTATGGCGCAGATTAAAAACTGTGACCGGTATTACGATTTACCCTCAGCCTCCCCCGCATTTTGCGCTTTCCGCCACCCGTTCTGTTCCTCAACGTTAACCACCACCTTATCTCCCTCCCGCATTGTTAAATAATTGTTGTCAGATCACAAAATAGAAACAAAAAGGCCATTTCGTACGCATTCTATAAAAATGTAGATATTTTTAATTTATGGCTACGAAATGAACATCACCCTGACCTTACAGCGAGGAACGATCCTGATGAACGCCCTGACCGCAGTAAAACCGACACCCGCGCCGTTAGCCCAGCCATATCCGGGCTTTTCCATTGCCCCTTCCGCACAGTCGCCGCGCCTGCTGGAGCTCACCTTTTCCGCCGAAACAACCACGCAGTTCCTGCAGCAGGTCGCGCAGTGGCCGGTGCAGGCGCTGGAATACAAATCTTTCTTACGCTTCCAGGTCGGCAAGATCCTCGACGATCTGTGCGGCAATCAGCTGCAGCCGTTGCTGATCAAAACATTGCTCGATCGTGCGGAAGGCGCGCTGCTGATCAACGGCGAAGGGATCGATAACGTCAGCCAGGCCGAGGAGATGGTCAAGCTGGCCACCGCCGTCGCCCATCTGATTGGCCGTTCCAACTTCGACGCCATGAGCGGTCAGTATTACGCTCGCTTTGTGGTGAAAAATGTCGATAACTCAGACAGCTACCTGCGCCAGCCGCACCGGGTGATGGAGCTGCACAACGACGGCACCTACGTCGAAGAGCAAACCGACTACGTGTTAATGATGAAGATCGACGAGCAGAACATGCAGGGCGGTAATTCCCTGCTGCTGCATCTCGACGACTGGGAGCATCTCGACGAATTTTTCCGCGACCCGCTGGCTCGCCGCCCAATGCGCTGGGCCGCGCCGCCGAGCAAAAACGTCAGCAAGGATGTCTTCCATCCGGTGTTCGACGTCGATTCGCTGGGCCGCCCGGTAATGCGCTATATCGACCAGTTCGTCCAGCCGAAAGATTTCGAAGAAGGCACCTGGCTGAGCCGCCTTTCCGACGCGCTGGAAACCAGCAAAAACATCCTTTCAATACCGGTGCCGGTGGGCAAATTCCTGCTGATTAACAACCTGTTCTGGCTGCACGGCCGTGACCGGTTTACGCCGCACCCGGACCTGCGCCGCGAACTGATGCGCCAGCGCGGCTACTTTGCGTATTCCACGAATCATTACCAGACTCATCAATAAGGGTTCTCAGGCGAAGGAATTGAGCGGATGTATGATTTCGTGATTATCGGCGGCGGCATCATCGGCATGTCGACCGCCATGCAGTTAATTGAGATTTACCCGGACGCCCGCATTGCGCTGCTGGAAAAAGAGACCGGTCCGGCCTGCCATCAGACTGGCCACAACAGCGGCGTGATCCACGCCGGGGTGTATTACACCCCCGGCAGCCTCAAGGCGCAGTTTTGCCTCGCCGGCAACCGCGCCACCAAGGCCTTTTGCGAGCAGAACGGCATCCGCTATGACGTCTGCGGCAAAATGCTGGTCGCCACCTCGCCGCTGGAGATGGAGCGGATGCGCGCCCTGTGGGATCGCACCGCCGCCAACGGCCTGCAGCGCGAGTGGCTAAGCGCCGGGGAGCTACGCGAGCGCGAACCGAACATTACCGGGCTCGGCGGGATCTTCGTCCCTTCCAGCGGCATCGTCAGCTACCGCGACGTGGCGGCGGCAATGGCGAAGATCTTCGAATCAAAAGGCGGAACGATCGTCTACGACGCCGAAGTCAGCGCCCTGAAAGAACATGCCAGCGGCGTGGTGATCCGCACCCGCCAGGGCGCCGAATATGAGGCCTCCACGCTGATCGCCTGTTCGGGCTTGATGGCCGATCGGCTGGTAAAAATGCTCGGCGTCGATCCCGGGTTTATCATCTGTCCGTTCCGCGGCGAGTATTTCCAGCTGGCGCCGCAGCACAACCAGATCGTCAACCATCTGATCTATCCGATCCCCGATCCGGCGATGCCGTTCCTCGGCGTCCACCTGACCCGCATGATCGACGGCAGCGTCACCGTCGGCCCCAACGCCGTGCTGGCTCTGAAGCGCGAAGGCTACCGCAAGCGCGATATCTCGCTGGCCGATACCCTGGAGATCCTCACCTCGCCCGGCATCCGCCGGGTACTGCAAAACAACCTGCGCTCCGGACTGGGCGAAATGAAGAATTCGCTGTGCAGAAGCGGCTATCTGCGGCTGGTGCAGAAATACTGCCCGAGCCTGACGCTGAGCGATTTACGCCCGTGGCCCGCCGGCGTGCGGGCGCAGGCGGTATCGCCGCAGGGCAAACTGATCGACGATTTTCTCTTCGTCACCACCGCGCGTTCGATACATACCTGCAATGCGCCATCGCCGGCGGCCACCTCCGCTATCCCGATCGGCGCGCACATCGTCAGCAAGGTGCAGACCCTGCTGGAAAGCCAGAGCAATCCCGGACGCACGCTGCGTGCGGCACGTAGCGTGGAGACACTACACGCCGCTTTTACCCGTTAACCCCCTTAAGACAGGAAGCGATTATGCAACTCAACGATATGACACTGTTTCGCCAGCAGGCGCTGATCGATGGTCAGTGGCGCGATGCGCCCAACGGCGATGTGATTGCGGTGACCAACCCGGCCAACGGCGAGCAGCTCGGCAATGTGCCGAAAATGGGCGCCGACGAAACCCGCGAAGCAATTGAAGCCGCCAATCGTGCCCTTCCCGCCTGGCGTGCACTGACCGCCAAAGAGCGGGCGAATATTCTGCGCCGCTGGTTCGATCTTATGATGGAGAATCAGGACGATCTCGCCCGCCTGATGACCCTCGAGCAGGGAAAACCGCTGGCGGAAGCCAAAGGCGAAATCAGCTACGCCGCCTCCTTTATTGAGTGGTTCGCCGAAGAAGGTAAGCGCATTTACGGCGATACCATTCCCGGCCATCAGGCCGACAAACGCCTGCTGGTGATTAAGCAGCCCATCGGCGTTACCGCCGCCATCACCCCGTGGAACTTCCCGGCGGCGATGATCACCCGCAAAGCGGGCCCGGCGCTGGCCGCCGGCTGCACCATGGTCCTGAAACCGGCCAGCCAGACGCCGTTTTCAGCGCTGGCGCTGGCCGAACTGGCCAATCGCGCCGGGATCCCCGCCGGGGTGTTCAACGTGGTCACCGGTTCCGCCGGGGCCGTCGGCGGCGAACTGACCAGCAACCCGCTGGTGCGCAAGCTCTCCTTTACCGGCTCGACCGAGATTGGCCGCCAGCTGATGGAGCAGTGCGCGAAAGACATCAAAAAAGTCTCCCTGGAACTCGGCGGCAACGCGCCGTTTATCGTCTTTGATGATGCCGACCTTGATAAAGCCGTCGAAGGGGCGCTGGCGTCGAAGTTCCGCAACGCCGGGCAGACCTGCGTCTGCGCCAACCGACTGTACGTCCAGGACGGGGTGTATGACCGTTTCGCTGAAAAACTGCAGCAGGCGGTGGAAAAACTGCGCATCGGCGATGGCCTGCAGGATGGCGTCACCACCGGCCCGCTGATCGACGAGAAAGCCGTCACCAAAGTTGAAGAACATATTGCCGACGCCATCGCCAAAGGCGCGAAAGTCGTCACCGGCGGCAAACCGCACGCCCTGGGCGGCAACTTCTTCCAGCCGACCATCCTGGTCAACGTTCCCGACAGCGCCAAAGTGGCGAAAGAGGAGACCTTCGGCCCGCTGGCGCCGCTGTTCCGCTTTAAGGATGAAGCCGACGTCATTGCCCAGGCCAACGATACCGAATTCGGCCTCGCCGCCTATTTCTACGCCCGCGATCTGAGCCGCGTCTTCCGCGTCGGCGAAGCGCTGGAATACGGCATTATCGGGATTAACACCGGCATTATCTCCACCGAAGTCGCCCCGTTCGGCGGCGTCAAGGCCTCCGGCCTCGGCCGCGAAGGGTCGAAGTACGGCATCGAAGATTACTTAGAAATCAAATATATGTGTATTGGCCTTTAACAGGAGCGATGGATGAACAGCAATAAAGCAATGATGGCGCGTCGCAGCGATGCGGTCCCGCGCGGCGTCGGCCAGATCCACCCTATCTTCGCCGAACGCGCGGAGAATTGCCGGGTGTGGGACGTCGAAGGCCGGGAATATCTCGATTTTGCCGGCGGTATCGCGGTGCTCAATACCGGCCATCTGCATCCGCAGGTTGTCGCCGCCGTCGAAGACCAGCTGAAAAAGCTATCTCATACCTGCTTCCAGGTACTGGCCTACGAGCCCTATCTGGCGCTGTGCGAAAAGATGAACCAGAAGGTGCCCGGTGATTTCGCCAAGAAAACCCTGCTGGTCACCACCGGGTCGGAAGCGGTGGAGAACGCGGTGAAAATCGCCCGCGCGGCAACCGGGCGCAGCGGCGCCATCGCCTTCACCGGCGCCTATCACGGCCGTACCCATTACACCCTGTCGCTAACCGGGAAAGTGAACCCGTACTCCGCCGGTATGGGGTTAATGCCGGGCCACGTCTATCGCGCCCTCTACCCGTGCGCGCTGCACGGCGTCAGTGATGACGAGGCGATCGCCAGCATCCATCGCATCTTCAAAAACGATGCCGCGCCGGAAGATATCGCCGCCATCATTATCGAGCCGGTGCAGGGTGAAGGCGGATTCTATGCCGCCTCCCCGGCCTTTATGCAGCGCCTGCGCGCCCTGTGCGACGAGCACGGCATTATGCTCATCGCCGATGAGGTCCAGAGCGGCGCGGGCCGTACCGGCACGCTGTTCGCCATGGAGCAGATGGGCGTGGCGGCGGATATCACCACCTTCGCCAAATCCATCGCCGGCGGTTTCCCGCTGGCGGGCGCCACCGGGCGGGCGGAGGTGATGGATGCCATCGCCCCCGGCGGACTCGGCGGCACCTACGCTGGCAACCCCATCGCCTGCGCCGCCGCCCTGGCGGTATTACAGATTTTCGAGCAGGAGAACCTGCTGGAAAAAGCCAACCAGCTTGGCGACACCCTGCGCCAGGGCCTGCTGGCGATTGCAGAAGATCATCCGGAGATCGGTGACGTTCGCGGCCTGGGGGCGATGATCGCCATTGAGCTGTTTGAAGAGGGCGACCGCAGCAAGCCTAACGCCAGACTGACGGCGGATATCGTCGCCCGCGCCCGCGACAAAGGCCTGATCCTGCTCTCCTGCGGGCCGTACTACAACGTGCTGCGCATCCTGGTGCCGCTGACCATTGAAGAGGCGCAGATCGAGCAGGGTCTCAAGATCATCGCCGACTGCTTTACCGAGGCGAAACAGGCATAGAACAGAACACATGCGGAAGCGAAGTACGTTCGTAAGGGAATGAAGACGAGACCTGCAAAACAACAATAATACGCGTGCCCCGGCGCGGGAATGTCGGGGCGCTCTCCCAGGTGACACACTTCGAGAGGGTAAATGATGGGGCAACTGTCGCAATCACAGGATTTAGGGGCGGGACTGAAGTCGCGCCACGTCACGATGTTATCTATCGCCGGGGTGATCGGCGCGAGTTTATTTGTCGGTTCCAGCGTCGCCATTGCCGAAGCGGGCCCGGCGGTGCTGCTGGCCTATCTGTTTGCCGGGCTGCTGGTGGTGATGATTATGCGTATGCTGGCCGAAATGGCCGTCGCCACGCCGGATACTGGCTCCTTTTCCACCTACGCCGACAAAGCCATCGGCCGCTGGGCGGGGTATACCATCGGCTGGCTGTACTGGTGGTTCTGGGTACTGGTTATTCCGCTGGAAGCCAATATCGCGGCGATTATTCTGCATTCGTGGGTGCCGGGCGTCCCTGTGTGGTTGTTCTCCCTGGTCATCACTCTCGCCCTCACCGGCAGTAACCTGCTGAGCGTCAAGAACTACGGTGAATTCGAGTTCTGGCTGGCGCTGTGCAAAGTGATCGCTATTCTGGCGTTTATCGTACTGGGCGCGGTCGCCATTACCGGTTTTTATCCCTATGCCGAGGTCAGCGGCATTTCGCGGCTGTGGGACCACGGCGGCTTTATGCCGAACGGCTTCGGCGCGGTGCTGAGCGCGATGCTGATCACCATGTTCTCTTTTATGGGCGCGGAGATCGTCACCATTGCCGCCGCCGAATCGGACACGCCGGATAAACACATCGTCCGCGCCACCAACTCGGTGATCTGGCGTATCTCTATTTTTTATCTGTGCTCGATCTTTATCGTCGTCGCCCTCATCCCATGGAATATGCCGGGGCTGAAGAGCATCGGTTCCTACCGCTCGGTGCTCGAGCTGCTGCATATTCCCTACGCGAAGCTGATTATGGACGGCGTGATCCTCCTGTCGGTCACCAGCTGTCTGAACTCGGCGCTGTATACCGCCTCGCGGATGCTCTATTCCCTGAGCCGTCGCGGCGATGCGCCGGCCATCATGGGCCGGACCAACCGCAGCAAAACTCCGTACGTGGCGGTGCTGCTCTCCACCGGCGCGGCGTTCCTCACCGTGGTGGTGAACTACTATGCCCCCGCGAAGGTGTTTAAATTCCTCATCGACAGCTCTGGCGCCATCGCCCTGCTGGTCTATCTGGTGATCGCCGTTTCACAACTGCGGATGCGCAAAATCCTTCAGGCACAAGGCGGCGAGATCCGTCTGAGAATGTGGCTCTATCCGTACCTGACCTGGCTGGTGATCGCCTTTATCACCTTCGTGCTGGTGGTGATGCTGTTCCGTCCGGCGCAGCAGCTGGAGGTGATCTCTACCGGCCTGTTAGCATTGGGAAT
This sequence comes from Klebsiella sp. HMSC16C06, assembly GCF_001808325.1. Classification (NCBI taxonomy): domain Bacteria; kingdom Pseudomonadati; phylum Pseudomonadota; class Gammaproteobacteria; order Enterobacterales; family Enterobacteriaceae; genus Klebsiella; species Klebsiella sp. HMSC16C06. The sequence continues at coordinate 32,590 of NZ_KV792988.1, read as the reverse complement.
TATTTGTACAGTCCCGATTATGTCGCGCTGGAAAAAGCTGGTATTGTGGCAAAAACTGCCGCTGCAAAATACGCGTTAACCCTGTTCCCGGCGCCCGCCGGGAAGAGTATTCAGGAGTAAGAACATGACCGCCATTCCCCAGGCGACGGCCATTGACGGGTACCGTTGGCTGAAAAACGACATCATCCGCGGGGTCTACCAACCCGATGAGAAGCTGCGAATGAGCCTGCTGACGTCGCGCTATGAGCTCGGTGTCGGGCCGCTGCGGGAGGCGCTCTCGCAGCTGGTGGCGGAAAGGCTGGTGACGGTGGTTAATCAGAAAGGCTATCGGGTGGCGCCCATGTCGGAGCAGGAGCTTCTCGATATCTTCGACGCGCGCGCCAATATGGAAGCCATGCTGGTGCGCCTCGCCATCGAACGCGGCGGCGACGAGTGGGAAGCCGAGCTGCTGGCCCGCGCCCATCTGCTCAACAAGCTGGAGTCCTGTGACGCCAGTGAGCGCTTACTCGATGAATGGGACCAGCGCCATCAGGCGTTTCACACCGCCATCGTCGCCGGCTGCGGCTCCCAGTATCTGCTGCAGATGCGCGAAAGGCTGTTCGATCTGGCGGCGCGCTACCGTTTCATCTGGCTGCGCACCACCGTGCTGTCGGTGGAGATGCTGGAAGACAAACATGTTCAACACCAGACCCTGCTGGACGCCATTCTGGCGCGCGATGCCGAACGAGCCAGCGCGCTGATGCGCGAGCACTTACTGACCCCTATCCCGATTATTCAACAGGCGATGGCTGGCAAGCTGTCGCCGCAGGCAGGGTGAGTCAGATGGTGGGGTTGAAATTACGGGTATGGCGGCACGCTCCTCCACGCCGCACGGGCGTGGAGAAATCGTATCCGTAGATCAATCAGGCCCGCAGGCGAACCGGTTCGCTGAAATCGTCGGCCGGTTCCAGCTTCAGATTAAAGGTGGTCAGCAGCGCTGCCGCGCGCTCGTGGAACTCGCGTAGCGTTTTTTCCAGTCTGTCGCTCACTTCCGGGTCGTCAATGTCGACCGCCTGCCATGAACCTTCTTTATTGAACAGGCCAAACTGGTAGCTGTAGGTGAAACGTGACTCTTGTGCTTCCATTTCCATCCACCAGCCCCAGAATTCACGCTTCTCCGGTGCGGGCTTAACATTGACGCAAACTGCCAGGCAATCGAAAAAGAAACGGTTGTCATGGCACTGCTCTTCGCGAATGTAAGGCCCTAGCGCCGTGAATTTCTTGATCAACTTACTTTTCAGGTGTCCACTTGGTAACGTCATTGCGATCTCCTTTAGTGATGCAACTGTTTTACCAAACCAATAGAATTTAGCAATAAATTAACCAAATCTATGATTGATCCAGCGGGCGATCTGTCGCAATGCGTGATCAAAATTGCGATACACCGGGTTAAACGGGATCTCCAGCAGTTTGCCATCGGCAGATGACGAAGTGATTAACCGCGACTCCTCTTCGGGGCTGAACGGATCGTCCTTCCAGAAGCCGGAAAGCATCGGCGTCGGGCAACGGCGCCCCAGCAGTCCCTGGGTTTTTAACGAGTAGCGGTTGAGCTCCACGCGCAGCGCTTCATCGGACGCGTCATGCATGCCCAGCCGCGAGGCCAGCACGTCAAGATACATCTCCGGCACGCGCCCCTGATGCAGGGGATCCACCAGCAGACCATGAACGACCGGGCCCAGACACGCCACAGCCTTCAGCCGCTGCGGCTCCAGGTAACCCAGACGGACCGCGATATTGGCGCCAAAGCGGAAGCCAAAGGCCGCGACCCGGGTATGATCGACCCACGGTACATTTTCCAGATGGCGCAGCGCGTGCTGGTGCAGCAGGCTGGTGTCCTGATTCAGCGTCCATTTTGACGAGAAGCCGATGGAAGGCATATCGATCGTCAGCATGGCAATACCGAGCGGTGAGAAGTAGTTCTCATACAAGTTGTAATAATCCGTCTGCAGTGAGTCCAGGCCCCCGCACATCAGCACCGTCGGAAACGGCCCATCGCCTTTTGGCATATGCAAAAAGCCGGTTATTGGCGAACCGCCAGGGATGGTGAACTCCAGTTCGCGCAGCGAGCCCGGCAGCCGCTGGGCGGCCTCTTCATACGCCCGGTTGGCTAAAGCCTGCGCCTGTTCGGCCAGCTCATCGCCTTTAATATGCGGATAAGCGGCAATGCTATACAGGTTCGATGCATGCAACCAGTGGCGGCCGCTCAGCAAAGGATCGGCTTCCTGCCCGGCCTTTTGCTGCCACTGCATGGCCTCTTTCGCCCACTCAAAGATCCAGTTGCCGCCGCGATAGCCGATAACGGTATCGAACAGTTCTGGATCCGTTCGTTCGGCCTCGCTCATCACAATGCGCGCTTGCACATCGAGGATCTCCTGCGGGGTCACGCCGCGCCAGATCCACATCAAACGGTTGATCAGACGGTACCAGTGATCGACGTGATTGCCGCTCAGCGCCGACTGCATCGCCTGCGGTTTTCCGGCGGAAAACCGACGCACCAGCGTAGAGGTTTCGGGATGTTTGAAGCGGGGTTTAAACAGCGTTTCGCTGAGGTTAGCCTGTGACATGTGCAGCCTCCGTCGTAGTGCCACTCCTGTTATTGTAACCTGCTAAAGGATAAAAAAAACCACGCCCGGCAAGCCGGGCGTGGTAAATAGCACTGTCCTGAAGAATTAACGACCTGCGATAGGCGGTACAAACACCACGCCCATATCCCACGGCTGTTCAATCCAGGTGTCCTGCGGAATATCCACAACGTAATCGTCCACCAGCGGGCGGCCTGCCGGCTTGGCGAAAATGGTGACAAAGTGTGCTTTTGGATACATTTCGCGGATCGCCACGGCGGTACCGCCGGTATCCACCAGATCGTCGATAACGATAAAGCCTTCGCCATCGCCTTCCGCGCGTTTCAGCACTTTCAGCTCGCGCTGGTTATCATGGTCGTAGCTGGAGATGCATACGGTATCAACATGACGAATGCCCAGTTCACGCGCCAGTAAGGCTCCCGGTACCAGTCCACCGCGGCTGACGGCAATAATGCCTTTCCATTGCTCAACCGGCAGCAGACGGCTGGCCAGTTTGCGGGCGTGAATCTGCAACATGTCCCAGGTGACGACGTATTTTTCGCTCATGTGAAGTGTCCCAGCCTGTGTAATACGGCTTAAATAATGTTCGAGGGGGAAAATGGTTGCGCGAGATTATAGAGATCTGACGCACTAAAAACCAGTGTTAAGCGGTTTGCGCAACGCTTTTTGCGTTGTTTACACTACCTGCGGCGGTGGAAAGTGGTATTCTCAACCCCATCGCGCAAGCCCGGGCTTGTTGTGTATTTTAACGCTAACCCTCGTCCTGCAACCGCTGTATGCAGGAGTCTGTAAGGAGACTTACCGTGTCTGAACTGTCTCAACTATCCCCGCAGCCGCTTTGGGATATTTTTGCCAAGATTTGCTCCATCCCGCACCCGTCCTATCACGAAGAACAGCTCGCCGAGCACATTATGGGTTGGGCAAAAGAAAAAGGCTTACACGCGGAACGTGACCAGGTTGGCAACATTCTGATTCGTAAAGGCGCGACTGCCGGTATGGAAAACCGCAAGCCGGTAGCGCTGCAGGCGCACCTCGATATGGTGCCGCAGAAAAACAACGATACCGTCCACGACTTCGCCAAAGATCCGATCCAGCCGTACATTGACGGCGAATGGGTGAAAGCGCGCGGCACCACGCTGGGCGCGGATAACGGCATCGGGATGGCGTCCGCACTGGCCGTGCTGGCCGACGACAGCGTCGCTCACGGCCCGCTGGAAGTGCTACTGACCATGACCGAAGAGGCCGGTATGGACGGCGCGTTCGGTCTGCAGGCCAACTGGCTGCAGGCGGATATCCTGATCAATACCGACTCCGAAGAAGAAGGCGAAATCTACATGGGTTGCGCCGGCGGGATCGATTTCACCTCTAACCTGGCGCTGACCCGAGAAGCGATTCCGGCCGGGTTCCAGAGCTTTAAAGTAACCTTAAAAGGGCTGAAAGGCGGCCACTCCGGCGGTGACATTCACCTGGGTCTGGGTAACGCCAACAAGCTGCTGTCACGCTTCCTCGCCGGCCACGCCGATGAGCTGGATTTGCGTCTGGTCGATTTCAACGGCGGTACGTTGCGCAACGCCATCCCGCGCGAAGCATACGCGACCGTCGCCGTCGCCGCGGATAAAGCCGATGCGCTGAAAGCGCTGGTGAATACTTACCAGGCGCTGCTGAAAAACGAGCTGGAGGCCAAAGAGAAGAACCTGGTAGTGCTCCTGGAAGCGGTTGATAACGACAAAGCAGCCCTGACACAGGCTTCCCGCGACGGTTTCATCCGCCTGCTGAACGCCACGCCGAACGGGGTTATCCGCAACTCTGACGTGGCGAAAGGCGTAGTGGAAACTTCGCTGAACGTCGGCGTCGTCACCATGACCGATGACAACGTGCAGATCCACTGCCTGATCCGCTCGCTGATCGACAGCGGCAAAGACTACGTGGTCAGCATGCTGGATTCTCTGGGTAAACTGGCGGGGGCGAAAACCGAAGCCAAAGGCGCTTACCCTGGCTGGCAGCCGGACGCCAACTCGCCGGTAATGCACCTGGTGCGCGAGACTTACCAGCGTCTGTTCAACAAGACGCCGAACATCCAGATCATCCACGCCGGTCTGGAATGCGGTCTGTTCAAAAAACCGTATCCGGAGATGGACATGGTCTCCATCGGGCCAACCATTACCGGTCCGCACTCCCCGGATGAGCAGGTACATATCGAGAGCGTCGGCCAGTACTGGACGCTGCTGACCGAGCTGCTGAAAGCCATTCCGGCTAAATAAGCCCCACCACCGGCGGCAGTCTGCCGCCGGTTTTCCCCCGCATCACCTTAGCGCCACGCGTTTTTCCATCCGGTAGTTAATAAACCACTCCCCACGGGCCGCCACCCGCTGCTCCGCCACCACTTTAAATCCATGGGCCGTAAAACAGGGCTTTGCGGTAATGCTGGCGTCCACCGTCAGGATTTGCGCAGGATACTGAGCGCAGAGCGCCTCGATAAGCGCGCCGCCGATACCCTGCCGGGCGTGATCCGGCGAGACAAAGAGCAAATCGATATGCGTCCCGATGGCGGTGATAAAGCCAACCGGTTGATTGTTAACCACGGCCACCCGCCCGATTGAGTCAGCCAGCTTTTGTCGCCAGCGCGTCTCATCCACCTGTGCCCAGGCCGCAATCTGCGCCGGGGTATAGTCCCGGCTCGCCGTTTCCTGCACCGCGCGCAGAAAGATCTGGCAGAGCAATGGCAAATCGCTGTCGCGGTAAGCACGAATATGCATGGTTAAATCCCTAATAAAAGCTGCCTTTCCAGTTGCGGATCGAGCAGCGTCACATGGAGCCCAACCAGACGCACGCCCCGTCCGCCGCGCCGCTCATCCCAGGCTTTGTGGGCGGTGGCAATCAGATCCTCTTTGTTCAGCCGCGGCCAGACGTGCTCCTGAGTGGTCAGCTGGAAGTCATTGAATTTCAGTTTAATCCCCTGGCGGGCGATCAGCAGGTCCGGTTTGACCTTCGCCAGCCGCCGCTCCAGTTCGGGATAGAGATTTTCGATAATCGCTTCGCACGCTGACCATTCGTGGATATCTTCCGCTAACGTCCGCTCCACGCCCACCGATTTACGTTGCCGATCGTTATGGATTTCCCGCTCATCAATCCCGTGGCTGCGCTCCCACAGAATACGACCGAATTTACCGAAGCGCTTGAGCAGCATGGCCAGATCGCTGTTCTGCACATCGCCACAGGTACGCAGGCCCATATTTTCCAGCTTCGCCGCCGACACCTTTCCGACACCGGGTATTTTCGCCAGCGGCAGCGCCCGCACAAACTCTGCCACCTGATGGGGAGCGATAACGAACTGGCCGTTGGGTTTATTCATATCTGAAGCGATTTTAGCGAGAAACTTCACCGGCGCCACGCCCGCCGAGGCGGTGAGATGCAGCTCCCGTTCGATGGTTTCGCGGATCTCCTGAGCTATCAGGGTGGCCGACCCGTGACAATGCACGCTGTCGCTGACGTCAAGGTAGGCTTCATCCAGCGACAGCGGCTCAATGCGCGAAGTATAGCGGGAGAAAATTTCGCGGATATGGTTCGAGGCTTCTTTGTAGGCATCGAAGCGGCCGGGAAGTAGCGTGAGATGCGGGCACAGCTTGAGCGCTGTCGCCGTCGGCATGGCGCTGCGCACACCAAACTTACGCGCAGGATAGTTCGCGGTACTAATCACGCCACGCTGTACCCGACTGCCGCCTATCGCGAGGGGGATATCACGCAACGCCGGGTTGTCGCGCATCTCCACCGCTGCAAAGAAACAGTCCATATCGACATGGATAATTTTACGCATCGTCAGACTCAACACTGTATACCCATACAGCATAGCAAAAACTGCGCGCCAGTTTGATGCTTTTTTTACTGCGGTGGTCAAAAAAACGCAGACAACATAAAAGTGCAATAAATCATGTTTATTTTCATAACGTTAATCAACTAATCTGAAAGATACAATCATGAAGAAACAACTCACCGCCCTTTGCCTGCTGGCCACCAGCAGCGCTTTAGCTAACCCACAGCTGATTGCCCACCGCGGCGGTACCGGCGATGCGCCGGAAAATACCCTGCCGGCCATTAAACTGGCGCTGGAGAATAACGCTGAGGCCATCTGGGTCACGGTGCAGTTAAGCCGCGACGGCGTACCGGTACTCTACCGTTCAAGCGATCTCTCCGCCCTGACCAACGCCGAGGGTAAGGTCTCCAGCTTAACCGCCGCCGAGCTGGCGAAAGTCGACGCCGGCAGGAAATGGGGGGATGACAACCACCCGTGGCGCGGTAAGCAGGCCACGATCCCGACCCTGCAAAGCGTGCTGCAACAGTGGCCGCACACTTTTTTCTATATCGATATCAAATCTCCAGATGCCGATCCGGCGGTGATGGGCGAACGCCTGCTGGCGGTGTTAAAAGCCACCGACAGCCTCGATCGCGTGCGGGTCTATTCCACCGATGACCGCTATATCGCCGCCCTGCCATCGGCTATTCCCCGCTTCGTCACCCGCAGCGAGACTCGCACTAAACTTGCGACTATTTCACTCAGCCACCAGTGTCAACTGAGCAGCCAGCACGAGGGCGAGCAGTGGTATGGGCTGGAGCTGAAGCGCAAGGTGGAGGTGGTGGAGAAGTTTACCCTTGGCGAAGGGATCTCCCCGGCAACGCTCACCTGGGATAAAGAGGCGATGGATTGCTTCCGCTCACAGGGCAAAGCGCACATTATTTTCTTCGGCATCAACAGTGCGGAAGACTACCGCACGGCGAAGGAGCTGGGTGCCGACGGGGTGATGGTGGATTCTCCGGCACAGGCGAAAAGCTGGCAGTAAGGGAGTCAACGGCTAAAAAGGCCGCGAAAGCGGCCTCACATTGCTGGCATGCTATTGCCGGGTGGCGGCTGGCGCCTTACCCGGCCTACAAAACCGAAGCAGCAGACCCGGCAAGCGCAGCGCCACCGGGCACGGAGCCGCTTTATGCCGGGTGGCGGCTGCGCCTGACCCGGCCTACA
>NZ_KV792988.1:0-24935 GCF_001808325.1 Klebsiella sp. HMSC16C06 | reverse complement strand
CGGGTGGCGGCTGCGCCTGACCCGGCCTACAAAACTGAAGCAGCAGGTCCGGCATGCGCAGCGCCGCCGGGCATTACAAAATACGCCGCTGCTGACGCTGCGCCTCGCGAGCGAGACGTTTCTTACGCGCGTCACACGGTTCCGGACAGTCGCAGACTTTCTCCAGCCCCAGCGACGAGATCCCGCCGCAGCTGCCCTGAATGCTCTTGCGCTTCACCAGGTAGCCCAGCGACATACCGAGGATCACCAGCGCAAAAATCACAAAGGTCGCGACAAATACCGTCAGCATCGTCAGCCTCCAAAGTCGTCGAGCATGATGTTCTCATCTTCGACGCCCAGGTCTTTGAGCATTTTTATCACCGCGGCGTTCATCACCGGCGGCCCGCACATATAGAATTCGCAGTCTTCCGGCGCCGGGTGGTCGCGCAGATAGTTTTCATACAGAACATTATGGATAAAGCCCGTATGCCCGGTCCAGTTATCTTCCGGCAGCGGATCGGAGAGCGCGACGTGGAAGGTAAAGTTAGGGTTGTCGCGCGCCAGCTGCTCGAACTCCTCATCGTAGAACATCTCGCGCAGCGAACGGGCGCCGTACCAGAAGCTGATTTTGCGCGTGCTGTGCAGCCGCTTGAGCTGATCAAAGATATGCGAGCGCATCGGCGCCATGCCGGCGCCGCCGCCGATAAACACCATCTCAGCGTCGGTCTCTTTAGCAAAGAACTCGCCGAACGGCCCGGAAATCGTCACCTTATCGCCAGGCTTCAGCGACCAGATATAGGACGACATGATCCCCGGCGGTGCATCCGGTACTTTCGGCGGCGGCGTCGCGATGCGCACGTTGAGCATAATGATGCCCTTCTCTTCCGGATAGTTAGCCATCGAGTAGGCGCGCAAGGTCGGTTCTTTCACCTCAGAGACATAGCGGAACAGATTGAATTTGTCCCAGTCTGAACGATATTCATCAGGAATATCAAAGTCGGCATAGGCCACTTTATGCGACGGGCATTCGATCTGAATATAGCCGCCGGCGCGGAACGGCACCGCTTCACCATCAGGCACCCGTAATTTGAGCTCTTTAATGAAGGTGGCTTTGTTATCGTTAGAGATAACCTCGCACTCCCATTTTTTCACGCCGAAAATCTCTTCCGGCAGCTCAATTTTCATATTCTGCTTCACCGCCACCTGGCAGGCCAGGCGGCACCCTTCTTTGGCTTCGCGTTTGGTGATATGCGAAAGCTCGGTCGGCAGAATATCGCCGCCGCCTTCTTTGATGGTCACCCGACACTGGCCGCAGGAGCCGCCGCCGCCGCAGGCGGAAGAGACGAAGATACCGTTGCTGGACAGCGTGTTCAGCAGTTTGTCACCCGCCGGGGTGCGGATCTGTTTATCCGCTTCGTTATTGATCTCAATAACCACGTCGCCCGCGTTCACCAGCTTTGAGCGCGCAGCCAGGATAAGCCCCGACAGCACCAGCACAATCAGCGTGAACATCACGACGCCAAGAATAATTTCCATACTTATTCGCCCTTATAGCTGCACGCCGGAGAAGGACATAAAGCCCAGCGCCATCAACCCGGTGGTGATAAAGGTGATCCCTAACCCGCGCAAGCCGGCGGGCACGTTGGCGTACTTCATTTTTTCGCGGATCCCCGCCATCGCCACGATCGCCAGCATCCAGCCGATGCCGGAGCCGAAGCCGTAGACGATGGATTCCGGGAAGTTGTAATCACGCTGCACCATGAACGACACGCCGCCGAAAATGGCGCAGTTAACGGCGATAAGCGGCAGGAAGATCCCTAACGCGTTATAGAGTGCCGGGAAGTACTTATCGAGGATCATCTCGAGGATCTGCACCAGCGCCGCAATCACTCCGATAAAGGTGATGAAGTTCAGGAAGCTGAGATCTACGCCTTCCACCAGCGCGCCGTCGCGCAGCACCAGGTTATAGACCAGGTTGTTGATTGGCACAGCAAGACCCAGCACCACCGTCACTGCGACGCCGAGGCCGAAGGCGGTGGAGACCTTTTTCGACACCGCGAGGAAGGTACACATCCCGAGGAAGAAGGCCAGCGCCATGTTCTCAACGAACACCGCGCGGACAAACAGGCTAATGTAATGAGCCATCATCGATTACTCCTTTTCCTGCTGCTCAGGCTTCCAGCTACGCAGGGCCCAGATCAGCAAACCGATAATGAAGAAGGCGCTCGGCGCCAGCAGGAACAGGCCGTTCGGCTGATACCAGCCGCCGTTCTGCACCGTCTCCAGCACCGTGATACCGAACAGCTTGCCGCTGCCGATAAGCTCGCGCAGGAAGCCGACGATTATCAGGATCGCGCCGTAACCGAGACCGTTACCGATACCATCCATAAAGCTGGCCAGCGGCGGCGATTTCATGGCGTAGGCTTCGGCGCGACCCATCACGATACAGTTGGTGATGATAAGCCCGACGAATACCGACAGCTGCTTAGAGGTCTCATAAGCGAAAGCCCGCAACAGCTGATCCACCACGATGACCAGCGAGGCGATGATCGCCATCTGCACGATGATGCGCACGCTATTGGGAATATGGTGGCGAATCATCGAGATAAACATGCTGGAGAACGCCGTCACCAGCGTCACCGCAATGGTCATCACGAAGGCGGTTTCCAGTTTAGTGGTTACCGCCAGCGCGGAGCAGACGCCCAGCACCTGCAGGGCGATGGGGTTGTTGGCGATGAGCGGCCCCACCAGCACGCGCTTCACCTCTTTCATATCGCTCTGTTCAGCCATTATTCAGCCCTCCCTCACGCACTTTTTTCAGGAACGGACCAAAGCCCAGTTCGCCCATCCAGAAATCAAAGCTGTGCTGCACGCCGTTAGACGTTAGCGTGGCGCCGGATAAACCGTCTACTGCATGCAGGTCACCGGCGCGCGCGCCGCCTTTCACCACCCGGAGTGCCGGCATGCCGTTGTCATCCAGCACCTGCTTGCCAATAAACTGCTGGCGCCAGTTCGGGTTCTCCACTTCGCCGCCCAGCCCCGGGGTTTCCCCCTGATCGTAATATGTAATGCCTTTCACCGTGCGGCCATCAACGTCCAGCGCCACAAAGGCATACATCATCGACCACAGGCCATTGCCGTAGATCGGCAGCACCATCTGCTCAATCTGTTGCTGCGCGTCGCGCACCAGATAAATTTCCGCCAGGTTGCTACGCCGCTTAATGCCGGCCGGATCCTGGCTGGCGTCCAGCGCGATGCTCTGCTGCGGATCCTTCAGCGCCTGGGCCTGATTAAATTTTGCCGGGTCTTTCTTCAGCAGCTCGCCGGTCGCCAGATTCACCAGTCGCGGCGAAATGCGCGCCGCGAAGGTTTCCGCTACCGCATCAGCATCCATCCCGGGCTGTATCAGGCCGGCGACGGCCAGGATATTGCGCTGTTTATCCAGCGCCCGCTGCGCCTGCTGGCGGGATTTCAGCCCCACAGCCGAGCCCGCCACCACGATGGAACAGACCAGACAAAGCACCAGCACCACCAGCAGCGTTTTGCCGATGCTATCGTTACTTTTCTTCTCAGCCACGCGACTTCCTCCGCTTAATATTGGCCTGCACCACCAGGTAATCGAACAGCGGTGCGAAGAGGTTGGCGAAGAGGATCGCCAGCATCATCCCTTCCGGATAGGCCGGGTTCACCACGCGGATCAGCACGCACATCACGCCGATCAGCACGCCGTAACTCCATTTCCCTTTATCGGTAAACGAGGCGGATACCGGGTCCGTCGCCATAAACATCATGCCGAAGGCAAAGCCGCCGAGCACCAGATGCCAGTACCACGGCATGGAGAACATCGGGTTGGTATCGGAGCCGATAACGTTAAACAGGGTGGCGGTGGCGATCATGCCGATCATCACCCCGGCGACGATGCGCCAGGACGCGACGCGGCCAAAGAGAATGATCGCGCCGCCGATCAGGATCATCAGCGTGGAGACTTCGCCAATTGAGCCGGGAATGTTGCCGAGGAAGGCGTCCATCCAGCTCACCGGGATGCCGGTCGCGACGTTAACCAGCGCTTCACCGCCGCCGCTGGCCCACTGGGAGAGCGGCGTGGCGCCGGAGAAACCGTCCGCCGCCGTCCACACGAGATCGCCGGAAATCTGCGCCGGGTAGGCGAAGAACAGGAACGCGCGCCCCGCCAGCGCCGGGTTGAGGAAGTTGCGCCCGGTACCGCCGAAAATCTCTTTGGCGATCACCACCCCAAAGGAGATCCCCAGCGCCGCCTGCCATAGCGGCAGCGTAGGCGGCACAATCAGCGCGAAGAGAATTGAGGTAACGAAAAAGCCTTCGTTGATCTCATGTTTGCGCACAATCGCGAACAGCACTTCCCAGAAGCCGCCGACGATAAAAACGGTGATATAGATCGGCAGGAAGAAGACCGCGCCCAGGGTCATCATGCTCAGCCAGCCGGCGTCAGCGCTGAAGCTGACCCCTAACCACTGGGCGACGCTGTAATGCCAGTTGTTGGCGATCACCTGCTGCAGCTGTTCGGCGCCGTACAGTTTGTGCAGCGCCGGAATGGTCTGCAGCCCAACGTTGTACATGCCCCAGAACATCGCCGGGAATACGGCAAACCACACGAGGATCATCATCCGCTTGAGGTCGATGGCGTCGCGCACGTGCGCCGCGCCGCGGGTGACCTGCCCCGGCGTGTAGAAGATGGTCGCCGCCGCTTCATACAGCGGGTAATATTTTTCCAGCTTGCCGCCATGCGTGAAATGCGGCTCAAGTTTCTCAATCAGGTGCTTTAAGCCCATCTCTTATCCTTCCTGCTCAATCTGGGTTAACACGCTGCGCAGCGCCGGACCGTATTCATATTTGCCCGGACAAACGTAGGTGCAGAGCGCCAGATCTTCTTCATCCAGCTCCAGACAGCCCAGCGCCTGGGCGCTATCGCTATCGCCGGCCAGCAGATCGCGCAGCAATATGGTCGGCAGAATATCCAGCGGCATGACCCGCTCATAGTTGCCAATCGGCACCATCGCCCGCTCGCCGCCGTTAGTATCCGTGGAGAAATGAAAGCGCTTGCGCTTGAAGAAATGGCCTAGCGTAGTGCGGGTAATCGAGAACTTCTCTTTGCCCGGCATCACCCAGCCAAACAGCTCTTTTTCCCGACCTTCGCGAACCACGCTCACCTGCAGATGGAAACGCCCGAGGAAAGCGTGGGGGCCGTGGGCGCGGGTACCGCTAAGTACCGAGCCGGAAATGACGCGGTTTTCCCCCTCCTCCAGCTCGCCCGCCAGCAGATCGTCCAGGCTGGCGCCCAGCGTCGTTTTGACCAGCCGCGGCGACTTCACCTGCGGGCCGCCGAGCGCAATCACCCGTTCGCAGTTCAGCTCACCTTCAAGGAAAAGCTGACCGATAGCGATCGCATCCTGATAATTGAGGTGCCAGACCTGTTTATTCAGGCTCACCGGCTCCAGAAAGTGAATATGGGTTCCCGGCAGCCCCGCCGGGTGCGGCCCGGAGAACTGATTAAAACAGACCTGGCCGGCAGGATGGCCGCCCAGCTTGCCGCCGCTGGGCTGACAGACGTGTACTTTCCCGTCGGTCAGACGCGTGAGCACGGTAAGACCGGCATCGAAGGCGGCACGCTCGGCCAGAATAATCGGCTGCGGCTCCGCCGCCAGCGGATTGGTATCCATGGCGTTGACAAAAATAGCGGCGGGCACGCTGCCCGGGCGCGGCGTTTTACTGAATGGCCGGGTGCGTAGCGCCGTCCACAGGCCCGAGGCCAGCAGCTGCTGCTGTACGGTGTCGCGCGGCAGCTCAGCCAGTGCGTCCGCGGCGTAACGGGTAAAGGCCACCGCGTCATTGCCCTCGATATCAATCACCACTGACTGTAAAACGCGCCGTTCACCGCGGTGGATGGCGCTGATAACCCCGCTCGCCGGGGCGGTAAAGTAGACGCCGGGGGTCTTTTTATCTTCGAACAGGATCTGACCTTTTTTGACCCGATCGCCCTCTTTGACCGCCATAGCGGGACGCATCCCGACGTACTCTTCGCCGAGTAGCGCGACGCGCTTCACCGCTGGCGCAGGAGAGATCTGCTGTAATGGCATGCCAGCTATGGGCAAATCCAGCCCTTTCGTGATTTTAATCATATCGTTAGCAGGTATCCGTAACCTCAACCCCGACGCAGGCCGGGGCCAGCTTATTGACAGAATGGCAGAGAAGAAAGGGCGAAACGGCGCCAGTGGCGCTCATGACGGAAGAGAAGCCTCCTTTCTTACTCTGGTGATGAACCGGCGCAAGTGTAACATTTCGTGAGCGGCGGCTGTAGCACGAGGGGCAATAAGTGCTTCTAAAATGCGAGCTATTGCGCAAAGTTCTGACTGTGTTTTCGCCGTAAGCGGGTTATAAAGTGAGGCTGAATTGTAAACGCCGCCACGTCGCCCTTGCGAAAAAATGCCGTGATGCTAATGTGAGCGCTCTAAATCCAGAAAACTCTGATTTCGGGTCTCTCTTGCCGTCCTGGCAATGTGGCTATTTTGTTTTATCAAGGAACAAGCAGTATGCGCAAAATCGCATTATTTATTGCGATGCTTCTGTTGCCGTGCGTGTCATTTGCCGGGCTGCTCAGCAGCAATAGCCCGACGACGCCGGTTAGCAAAGAATACAAGCAGCAATTAATGGGTTCACCGGTTTACATTGAGATCTTTAAAGAAGAGCGCATGCTCGACCTTTACGTCAAAATGGGTGAAACCTACCAGCTCCTCGACAGCTATCGGATCTGCAACTATTCCGGTGGCCTGGGTCCGAAACAGCGCCAGGGTGATTTCAAGAGTCCGGAAGGGTTCTATAGTGTCACCCGCAGCCAGCTCAAACCCGACAGCCGCTTCTATAAAGCCATTAACATCGGCTTCCCGAACGCCTACGATCGCGCCCATGGTTATGAAGGGAAATACCTGATGATCCATGGCGACTGCGTCTCAGTCGGCTGCTACGCCATGACCGACAGCGGGATCGATGAGATCTTCCAGTTTGTGACCGGCGCCTTAGTCTTCGGCCAGCCAAGCGTGCAGGTGAGTATCTATCCGTTCCGCATGACCAACGCCAATATGGAACGCCACAAATACTCCTACTATGCAGATTTCTGGAAACAGCTTAAGCCTGGCTATGACTATTTCCAGCAGACCCACAAACCGCCGATTGTGTCAGTGACCGACGGCCGCTATGTGGTAAGCAAGCCGCTCAGCCACGAGGTTGTTCAGCCGCAGCTGGCCTCAAACTACACGCTCCCCGAGACAAAATAACGCCCACTCGCCTGGCATGATCTTGTGCCAGGTTTCATTGGCCGTCAGCGGCTGCGTGGCGATAACCGTGACCACATCGTTGGGTGTGGTCTCGCGTTGAAAGTCGATCTCCACATCCTGGTCCAGCAGTTTTGCCACGCCAAACGGCGCCCGCCGGGTGATCCAGTGCAGATTGGTCGAGCAGAACGCCATCACGTAGCGCCCGTCCGACAGCAGCATGTTGAACACCCCTTTCTCACGCAGTTCACCCGCAAGGGTGGCGATATACTTGAAAACGCCCAGCATATTGCCCGGCGTGCGCGGATAGCGCTCGGTTAAACGGTGCAGCAGCCAGCAAAACGCTTTTTCACTGTCGGTTTCACCTACCGGATGGAAATTACCGGTTTTCAGCGATTTATAGCCTTTGAGCTGCCCGTTGTGCGCATAGGTCCAGTTGCGCCCCCACAGTTCGCGGGTGAAGGGATGGGTGTTCTCCAGGGCCACCATCCCGCGATTGGCCTGACGGATATGGGCGACGACGGAACAGGACTTAATCGGGTAATCCTGGACCAGTTTCGCGATCGGCGACTGAAAGCTCGGCTGCGGATCTTTGAATGTGCGACAGCCTTTGCCTTCATAGAAGGTAATGCCCCAGCCGTCTTTATGCGGCCCCGTCCCGCCCCCGCGCTGCACCAGCCCGGTAAAGCTAAAACAGATATCTGTTGGCACATTGGCGCTCATCCCGAGCAGTTCGCACATAGATCACCTCACCCTCACAAATCACGACGGCGCCAAAGCGAGGCCGCCGTCAACAGTACACACTCGCCTGCCTGTTAGCCTTTCACCATCTCTTTTTCGATCAGCATAATCAGGATATGGATCACTTTGATGTGGATCTCCTGGATGCGGTCGGCATAGCCAAAGTGCGGCACGCGTATTTCAACATCGGCGGAACCCGCCATTTTGCCGCCGTCTTTACCGGTCAGGGTGATCACTTTCATCCCCTGCGCCCGCGCGGCTTCAATGGCCTTGATCACGTTGCCGGAGTTACCTGACGTGGAGATGCCGAGCAGCACATCGCCCGCACGGCCGACGGATTCAACATAGCGGGAGAACACATACTCATAGCCAAAATCATTGCTCACGCAGGAGAGATGGCTGACGTCGGAGATCGCGATGGCCGGGTAACCCGGGCGGTTTTCGCGATAACGACCGGTCAGCTCTTCCGCAAAATGCATCGCATCGCAATGGGAACCGCCGTTACCACAGGACAGCACTTTCCCACCCGCCTTAAAGCTATCCGCCAACAGAACAGCGGCACGCTGGATAGCATGGATATTGGCTTCGTCCTGCAGAAAGTTAGCCAGCGTTTCCGCGGCTTCGTTCAGTTCGTTACGAATAAGATCCTGGTACATGAGGATAATCCTTCAGTATGAGTGGAATAACCCTGGCAGTGTACCGGATAGCCGCCGAAGCGAGAAGCAGCAGGCAGTGTTATCCCCCGCCCTTTTGATTTTATGTGCCGCTTTTGCATACAACAATGTGAGCGAGGTTGTAATTATTTTGTAAACACATTGCTAAATAAAAACGCATGCACTACAACCAATACATCACAAGTGGTCAGACCTCCTACAAGCTCAGGGAGCATTTCTCTATGATGATTTTGAGTATTGTTGCAACCGTCGTTTTACTCGGTGCGCTCTTCTATCACCGGGTCAGCCTGCTGCTCAGCAGTGTGATTTTGCTCGCCTGGACCGCGGCGCTCGGCGCGGCCGGACTGTGGAATATCTGGCTGCTGCTGCCGCTGGCCATTATTTTGTTGCCGTTCAACTTTGCCCCCATGCGTAAATCGATGATTTCCGCACCGGCATTTCGCGCTTTCCGCAAGGTGATGCCGCCGATGTCGCGTACGGAAAAAGAAGCCATCGACGCCGGCACCACCTGGTGGGAAGGCGATCTGTTCCGCGGCAACCCGGACTGGCACAAGCTGCATAACTATCCGCAGCCGCGCCTGACCGCCGAAGAGCAAGCTTTCCTTGACGGCCCGGTGGAAGAGGCCTGCCGGATGGCTAACGACTTCGCCATCACCCACGAAATGGCCGATCTGCCGCCCGAGCTATGGGCCTATCTGAAAGAGCACCGCTTCTTCGCGATGATTATCAAGAAAGAGTATGGCGGGCTTGAGTTCTCCGCTTACGCTCAGGCACGAGTGCTACAGAAACTTTCTGGCGTCTCCGGCATCCTGGCGATCACCGTCGGCGTCCCAAACTCGCTGGGCCCGGGCGAACTGCTGCAGCATTACGGTACCGAAGAACAGAAGAATCATTATCTGCCGCGTCTGGCGCGCGGCCTGGAAATCCCCTGCTTCGCACTGACCAGTCCGGAAGCGGGCTCTGACGCCGGCGCTATTCCGGATACCGGCGTGGTGTGCATGGGCGACTGGCAGGGTCAACAGGTGCTGGGGATGCGCCTGACCTGGAACAAACGCTATATCACGCTGGCGCCAATCGCCACCGTGCTGGGGCTGGCCTTCAAACTCTCTGACCCGGACCGTTTGCTGGGCGGCGAGGAAGAGCTGGGCATCACCTGCGCGCTGATCCCCACCTCAACGCCGGGCGTGGAAATTGGCCGTCGCCACTTCCCGCTGAACGTCCCGTTCCAGAACGGCCCAACCCGCGGCAAGGATATCTTCGTGCCGATCGATTACATCATCGGCGGCCCGAGCATGGCCGGTCAGGGCTGGCGCATGCTGGTTGAATGTCTGTCCGTGGGCCGCGGTATTACCCTGCCTTCCAACGCCACCGGCGGCCTGAAATCCGTCGCCATGGCGACCGGCGCCTACGCCCACATTCGCCGTCAGTTCAAAATATCGATCGGCAAAATGGAAGGGATTGAAGAGGCGCTGGCGCGCATCGCGGGTAACGCCTATGTGATGGACGCCGCGGCGTCGCTGATCACCTACGGCATTATGCTCGGCGAGAAACCGGCAGTGCTGTCCGCGATTGTGAAATATCACTGTACCCACCGCGGCCAGCGCTCCATTATCGACGCGATGGATATTACCGGCGGGAAAGGCATTATGCTGGGCGAAGGTAACTTCCTCGCCCGGGCTTACCAGGGCGCGCCGATCGCCATCACCGTTGAAGGCGCAAACATTCTGACCCGCAGCATGATGATCTTCGGTCAGGGGGCTATTCGCTGCCACCCTTACGTGCTGGAAGAGATGGCCGCCGCGCAGAATAACGACCTGAACGCCTACGATAAGCTGCTGTTCAAACACATCGGCCATGTCGGCAGTAACAAAGTCCGGAGTTTCTGGCTGGGCCTGACCGGCGGACGCACCAGCAGCGCGCCGACCCGTGACGCCACCCGTCGCTACTATCAGCAAATGAACCGTCTGAGTGCCAACCTCGCGCTGCTGTCAGACGTGTCGATGGCGGTACTGGGCGGCAGCCTCAAGCGTCGCGAACGTATCTCCGCGCGTCTGGGGGATGTGTTAAGCCAGCTGTATCTGGCCTCCGCGGTGCTGAAACGCTATGACGATGAAGGACGCAATGAAGCCGATCTGCCGCTGGTTCACTGGGGAGTGCAGGATGCGCTGCACCAGGCCGAACAGGCCATCGACGATCTGCTGAAAAACTTCCCCAACCGTCTGGTGGCAGGTGCGATGCGTGTGGCCATCTTCCCGACCGGGCGTCATCATCATGCGCCGTCGGATAAGCTGGACCATAAAGTCGCTAAAATTCTGCAGGTGCCCAGCGCCACTCGCTCCCGCATCGGTCGCGGTCAGTACCTGACGCCGAGCGAGCATAACCCGGTTGGTCTGCTGGAAGAGGCCCTGCTGGAAGTGATGGCGGCCGATCCTATCCACCAGCGGATCTGCAAAGAGTTGGGTAAAAACCTGCCGTTCACCCGTCTGGATGAGCTGGCACACAACGCGCTGGCCAAAGGATTAATAAATCAGGAAGAAGCCGCTATTCTGACCCGCGCAGAGCACAGTCGCCTGCGCAGCATCAACGTCGACGACTTTGCGCCAGAGGAGCTGGCGACAAAGCCGGTAAAGCTGCCGGAAAAAGTTCGCAAAGTTGAAGCCGCATAATAAAACAATCACCACATCACACGCCGGGCGGGGAATTTTCCCCGCCTTTTTTTCGTCCCCCCCTCCTCCGTGGCTGCTGTCAGTAGCATTTTTTTAACAAAATATTCCGCTGACCGCCGCGAGGCTGATATGGTGTTACAGTTAACCTAACCCCCTCATGAGAATGGAGTTGACCATTGTGCCTGGCCTGAAAATTACGCTGTTGCAACAACCGCTGGTCTGGATGGACGGCCCTGCCAACCTGCGCCATTTTGATCGCCAACTGGAAGGGATTATTGGGCGCGATGTCATTGTTTTACCGGAGATGTTCACCACCGGCTTTGCCATGGAAGCGGCAAAACAGTCTTTACCCGAAGCCGACGTGGTGGAGTGGATGCATGCCCGGGCCGCGCAAACCCAGGCGCTGATTGCCGGCAGCGCAGCGCTGCAAACCGAACACGGCGCTGTTAACCGCTTCCTGCTGGTCGAGCCCGACGGTACGGTGCACCATTATGATAAACGGCACTTGTTCCGTATGGCCGATGAACACCATCATTATGAGGCTGGTGACCGACGCGTGGTCTTTGAATGGCGCGGATGGCGTATCCTGCCGCTGGTCTGTTACGACCTGCGCTTTCCGGTATGGTCGCGTAATCTGAACGACTATGATTTGGCGCTGTATGTTGCCAACTGGCCGGCGCCGCGCTCCCTGCACTGGCAGTCGCTGCTGGTCGCCCGCGCTATCGAGAACCAGGCCTATGTCGCCGGCTGTAACCGGGTCGGTACTGACGGTAACGGCCATCATTACCGCGGCGATAGCCGGATTATCAGTCCCCAGGGGGAGATTGTCGCCACTGCCGATCCGCATCAGGCCACCCGTCTTGATGCCGAATTGTCGCTGGCTGCCCTCCAGGAATATCGCGAAAAATTTCCCGCCTGGCGCGATGCCGATCCTTTTACCCTCGGTTAATCTCCTTCCGCTTTCTTCCTCATTCAGCAGGTAAAGAAAGCGGGATTTCGCCCGCCAGCGCACCGCAGAATATTTGCCGGGCGCCATTCATTTCTGTTCTACACTCATTAAAAGACCCCACAACCAAATGGGCGGAGATCACCTTCAACTCACTTCTGCGTTGTAAATCATGAATTTTCTGTTGCTGGCGTGTTTTGTTAAACAACGCTGAGCGTTGGCGTAAGAATATTATGTGAGCGTAAAAGAAAATGGATAATAATAATCTGCTGTTGATTGAAAAACGGCTGGTCACCCGCTTTCTCGATATGTTTATTCGGTTTGGGCTTATTCTGGCGCTGGCCTCATTCTGTTTTACCGTCTTTTCTCCCTTTATCAATATGATGCTCTGGGCGCTGATCCTCGCCGTGGCGCTCTATCCCTTACATCAATATTTTGCCGGATTGTTAGCGGGCAAACAGGGACTGGCGTCAGTGGTGCTGGTGTTGTTAGGTATTTTACTGATCGTCATCCCCACGGTGCTGATGATCACCTCGCTGGCGGAAAGCGCCAGCGCCATGATAGACAAGATGGGCAGCCAGAGCTTTACCATTCCCCCGCCCTCCTCGCGCATTGCCGCGTTACCGATCATTGGCGAACGGCTTAGCGCCCTGTGGATGAGAGCTTCCGTCGATCTCCCGGGACTGCTCAGTAATTACCGCTCGCAAATCGGCGACATTGCCAAACAGTTTCTCAGTATTTTGGCCAGCATGGGCGGCGGGCTGATTGGCTTTATTATTTCGTTTATCGTCTCGGGAATTATGATGGCCTGGGGCGCAGCGGGCGCCATCAGCGCCCAGCGTATTGCCATCCGTATTACCGATGAAAATAAAGGCGTGACCCTCACCCGCCTGTGCACCAGCACCATCCGCGCGGTCGCCCAGGGCGTCATCGGGGTGGCATTGATCCAGGCGCTGCTGGTCGGCGTGATCATGCTGATGGCCAGCATTCCCGCCGTCGGGATCTTCTTTATTCTGGCCCTGATCCTCGGCATTGCCCAGGTGCCGGTGATCCTGGTGACGGCCCCGGCCATTGCGCTAATGTGGAGTCTCGGCACCCACAGTACCGGCATGGATATCTTCTACACCATCCTGCTGATCGTCGCCGGCATGGCCGATAACGTCCTCAAACCTCTGCTGCTGGGGCGCGGAGTCGACGCGCCAATGCCGGTAGTGCTGCTGGGCGCCCTCGGCGGAATGGCCTCTAACGGCATTCTCGGTATGTTTCTCGGCGCCACCCTGCTGGCCATCGGTTATCGGATCTTCATGACCTGGGTAAATGAAGGGCAACCCGCCCTGCCGCAGGATAAATAACCTCAAGGGAGCGTTATGCTCCCTTAATTCATTCCATAAACATTCGTACCGCGCACCAGACCAGCAGCAGCGCCAGCAGCAGATTTAACCCTCTTCCATGGCGTTCGAACACCGGCTGAAACAGATGACCGGCCAGCGCCCAGCAAAGATTGCCGGCAACGCCTATTACTGATAGCAACAGGCTTATCATCACCAGCCAGAATGGCTCGCGAGTCACTGGCAGAACAAAGGTCGACAGGGCCGTGATGCCGTACAGGATAATTTTTACATTCACAAACTGCAGCCCCAGGCTGGCCCAGAAGCTGACAGGCCGCTCCTCCTGCCCACCGCTGGCCGGGTCGCTGCGGGCAATGTGCCAGGCCAGCCACAGGATATACCCTGCGCCGACCCAGCGTAGCAGGGAGGTTATCCCCTCATCCAGGGTAACGAGAGTGAACGTCAGCCCGGCACAAATCAGCATGATGATCACAAACCCCAGGCTCATGCCGGCCAGAACCCGCATGCTCCGTCGAAAGCCGTGCGCGGTGACGCTGCTCAGCGCCAGAATATTATTCGGCCCGGGCGTCAGGGCGGTGATCAGGGTGTAAGTTAAAAAGGCGCTAATCAGGGTAGGTGTCACGTGTTTTCTCCTCTTGACTGGCAGACAGTACCCGAAGCTGATAATTTAAAAAAATGAATGTTTTTTCATTCTGAATTCGAGAATGTCGATATAAAGAGGAAATATGGATCTGCGACGCTTTATCACCTTCAAAACGGTTGTCGAAGAAGGATCCTTTCTGCGCGCCTCGCAGAAACTGTGCTGCACCCAGTCCACCGTAACCTTTCATATCCAGCAGCTTGAGCAGGAGCTTGCCATCCCGCTGTTTGAGAAAATTGGCCGACGGATGTGTCTCACCGCCGCCGGTAAAAATGTCCTGCCGCACGTCTACGACTTGACCAAAGTAATGGTGTCGATTCGCCAGGCGGCGCGCCAGGACGATGAACCCGGCGGCGAACTTCGCGTCGCCACTGGTGAAACCCTGCTGGCGTACAAAATGCCGCCGGTGCTGCAGCGTTTTAAGCAACGCGCCCCGAAGGTCCGCCTGTCACTGCAGTCACTCAATTGCTACAGCATCCGTGATGCGCTGCTCGCTGACGAAGTCGACCTGGGGGTGTTTTACCGGGTTGGCAACGATGATGCGCTCACCATGATGGAACTTGGCCCGCAGCCGCTGGCGCTGGTCGCGTCAGTCGATCAGGCGCCGGTCGACTTCCTGCGCCCGCGGCAGCATATCCCATTGAGCTTTATCATCAACGAACCCCAGTGCGTGTTCCGGCAGATTTTTGAAAGTACCCTGCGCCAGCGCGGCATTACCATGGAGAACACCATCGAACTGTGGAGTATTGAAAGCATCAAGCAGTGCGTGGCGGGCAATCTGGGGGTGAGTTTTCTGCCGCGCTTTGCGGTAGAGGAGGAACTCAAACGCGGGACGCTGGTCGAGCTGCCGTTCAGCGAGACGCCGCTGACGATCCATGCGCTCTGCGCCCATCACGCCGGGAAAGCAATCAGTCCGGCGATGCGGGTATTCATGCAGTGTATGCAGGAGGAACAAGAGGCGCGCTGAAATTCGGCGACGAAAACGACGAAATCCTGAATCATTGCTGACTCAGGCTTTCTGAATAGTGGCGGAACGGACGGGACTCGAACCCGCGACCCCCTGCGTGACAGGCAGGTATTCTAACCGACTGAACTACCGCTCCGCGTTGTTGTTCCGTTGGGAACGAGGCGAATATTACGGATTCCCCTCTACCCCGTCAACGCTTTTTCTACCGTTTTGAATCGTTTGCTGCAAAAATCGCCCACCCGTCTACTTTTAATCCATTTTAGTGGTTATCAGGCACGCCACAGGCAGCTTCCGCCTTTCTTTTGTACCAGATCGAGGCGCGATTCATGGTTCACCAGTTCTTCATCAGAGGCATAAACCACCCGTAACTGGCTGGCGGCGCGGACGACGCGCTGAATGCCCATCTCTCCCGCCTGCTGCTGGCTTTCGCCTTCCATAGAAAACGCCATCGACGTCTGACCGCCGGTCATCATCAAATAGACATCGGCCAGAATCTGGGCATCGAGTAATGCCCCGTGCAGCGTACGCTTGCTGTTATCTATTTCGTAGCGCGAACATAACGCATCCAGACTGTTGCGCTTGCCGGGGAACATTTTCCGCGCCAGTGCCAGACTGTCGGTGATTTTACAAAAGGTCTCGGTTTTTCCAATGCCGCGGTTCAGCTTCCCGAACTCATAATCCATAAAGCCGATATCGAACGAGGCGTTATGGATCACCAGCTCCGCGCCGCGGATGTAATCCATAAACTCATCAGCCACGTCGGCAAAGGTGGGTTTGTCCAGCAGGAACTCATCGGCGATCCCGTGCACGCCGAATGCTTCAGGATCCACCAGCCGATCGGGCTTCAGATAGACATGGAAATTGTTACCGGTCAGGCGGCGGTTGATCACCTCCACCGCGCCGATCTCAATGATCTTGTGTCCTTCGTA
This sequence comes from Klebsiella sp. HMSC16C06, assembly GCF_001808325.1. Taxonomy (NCBI): domain Bacteria; kingdom Pseudomonadati; phylum Pseudomonadota; class Gammaproteobacteria; order Enterobacterales; family Enterobacteriaceae; genus Klebsiella; species Klebsiella sp. HMSC16C06. The sequence continues at coordinate 8,740 of NZ_KV792988.1, read as the reverse complement.
GTGCGCCCCGATCTGGTTCATACCGGTGGTTTCGGTATCGAGAACAATCTGGCGCGTAATTGCAGTGCTCATAGCGGTCATTTATGTCAGACTTATCGTTTACAAATCGATTTCAATTACAGGAAGTCTACCAGAGATGCTCAAACAGGTAGAAATTTTCACCGACGGCTCTTGCCTGGGAAATCCAGGACCCGGCGGTTACGGCGCCATCATGCGCTACCGCCAGCACGAAAAAACCTTTAGCGCCGGCTACCGTCTGACCACCAATAACCGCATGGAACTGATGGCGGCAATCGTCGCTCTCGAGGCGTTAAAAGAGCATTGTGAGGTGGTGCTCAGCACCGACAGCCAGTATGTCCGCCAGGGGATCACCCAGTGGATCCACAACTGGAAAAAGCGCGGCTGGAAAACGGCAGAGAAAAAACCGGTAAAGAATGTCGACCTCTGGCAGCGGCTGGATGCTGCGCTTGGCCAGCATAAGATCAAATGGGAGTGGGTGAAGGGCCACGCCGGCCATCCAGAAAACGAACGCTGCGACGAGCTGGCCCGCGCGGCGGCCTCCCATCCCACTCAGGACGACATCGGCTACCAGCCGGAGAGCTAATTCTGCCCCTTGCGCCACTGCCGGGTGGCGCCGACTGCCGGCCGCAGCTGGGTTTTCGCTTTACCGGATTTCATCGGATTGAGCGTCAGCGGAATGGTCCGTTTGCGGGCGACAATCAATTGCAAACAGCCCAGCGCTGGCAGATGGGTGCTCAGCAGTTTGCCGCCGTGGCGCGACCAGGGTAAAACCTGATAACGCCCATAGTGCAGCACTTCAAAGTTGAGTAGCGACAGCCAGTCCAGCTGGCGCATCAGCGTAAACATACGGCTATTATAAGGCGTACCGTTGCGCAGGAGCGGCACCAGCTTACGCAACCCCATCAGGCTGACCGGATTAAACCCGGTCAGGATCATCCAGCCATCATCGATCAGTACACGATCGGCTTCCCGCAGCAGACGATGCGGATCGCTACACCACGGCAGGGTGTGCGCCAGCAGGCAGGCGTCGACGGACTTTTCGGCAAAGGGTAAATGCAGCGGATCGGCCCGAACCTGCATCGGATTTCCTGCCAGCGAGACATTGACCTGGTGCGAGATGGCGCAAGCTTCAGTATTGATTTCCGCGCTCAGATTGCCAATCTTAAGCAGATGAAAGCCATATAATTTAGCCAGCCACGGTTTCATCTGCTGCTCCAGCGTTTCGCGATAGTATTCGCCCCACGGCATACTGGACCAATGCTCAGGCGCTGTCACTGTGTGAGGTATCCTTGCCGGCTTCATTGCCACCTTCCGCTACGCTTTAGAGGTAATTTATGAATCTTATCAGTATTCCCGCGTTTCAGGACAACTACATCTGGGTTCTCAGTGAGAATAACGGCCGCTGCATCATCGTTGACCCAGGCGAAGCCGCGCCGGTTCTGGCGGCCATTGAGGAAAACCAATGGCAGCCCGAAGCCATTTTACTAACCCATCACCATCAGGATCACGTCGGCGGCGTAAAACAATTACGTGAAAAATTCCCTTCTATAGTGGTTTACGGGCCGGCGGAAACCCAGGATAAGGGAGTCACTCAGGTGGTAGGCGATGGCGATCGGCTGTCAATTCTCGGGCACGATTTTTCCATTTTCTCTACGCCAGGTCACACATTAGGACATATCTGTTACTACAGTGAACCTTATCTGTTCTGTGGCGACACAATGTTCTCCGGCGGCTGCGGAAGGCTCTTCGAAGGTACTGCAGAGCAGATGTATCAATCATTTATGAAAATTAACGCCCTTCCTGAAGAAACCCTCATATGTTGCGCACATGAATATACGTTAGCGAATATGAAGTTTGCATTGAGTATCCTGCCAGATGATAGGGACATAAACGATTACTATCATAAAGTTAATGAGTTACGTGCAAAAAAACAAAAAACACTACCCGTAACTCTGAAAAATGAGCGTCGTATAAATTTATTTTTACGCGTAAATGATATTGATTTAATTGATAAAATTAACCAAGAAACAAATTTGCAACACTCTGTGGCGCGATTTGCATGGTTAAGGTCAAAGAAAGACGACTTCTGATATTTAATTCTTGTCATCGGCCAACTTCGCCGTTATCCTTGGTCGTCTTTTAAGCAACTATTGACACACACATGAAGGCACGAGCGATATTACTCGCCTCTGTCCTGCTGGTGGGGTGCCAGGCGTCTAAGCACGATGGCACCGTCGAACAGCGAGCACAGAGCCTTTCTGCGGCTGGTCAAGGGGAAGCAGGTAAGTTCACAAGTCAAGCGCGCTGGTTAGATGATGGAACCTTCTACGCGCAAGACCAGGATCTGTGGACTTCCATAGGCGACGAGCTAAAGATGGGAATACCGGATAATCCCCGGATTCGCGAACAGAAACAGAAGTACTTAAGAAATAAGAGCTATCTCCACGATGTAACTTTACGGGCAGAGCCGTATATGTACTGGATAGCCGGGCAGGTTAAGAAACGTAACATGCCAATGGAACTGGTATTACTACCCATAGTGGAGAGCGCTTTTGACCCACACGCGACGTCTGGCGCCAATGCCGCAGGCATTTGGCAGATCATTCCGAGCACAGGGCGCAATTATGGTTTAAAACAGACCCGCAGTTACGATGCGCGTCGTGACGTCGTCGCATCTACTACCGCGGCGCTGGACATGATGCAACGTCTGAACAAAATGTTCGACGGCGACTGGTTATTAACGGTCGCAGCCTATAACAGCGGCGAAGGTCGGGTCATGAAAGCAGTAAAAGCGAACCGTTCGCGTGGTAAACCCACCGATTTCTGGTCGCTGTCTCTGCCGCATGAAACGAAAATCTACGTACCGAAAATGCTGGCGTTGAGCGACATTCTCAAAAACAGCAAGCGTTACGGCGTAAAGCTGCCTACGGCCGATGAAAGCCGTGCGCTGGCGCGCGTTCGCCTCGACAGCCCGGTTGATATTTCTCAGCTCGCGGACATGGCAGGAATGCCGGTCAGCAAACTGAAAACCTTCAACGCTGGCGTAAAGGGGTCAACGCTGGGCGCTAGCGGGCCAAAGTACGTCATGGTGCCACAGAAGCACGCCGCTCAGCTGCGTGAATCGCTGGCCTCTGGCGACATTGCTGCCGTGCAGCCAACGCAGCTCGCGGACAATACGCCGCTGACCAGCCGTAGCTATAAGGTACGCTCTGGCGACACGATTTCCGGGATTGCTTCGCGTCTCGGCGTCACGACCCGGGATTTGCAGCAGTGGAACAATCTGCGCGGTTCAGGGTTAAAAGTCGGGCAGAGTCTGGTTGTCGGCGCAGGTAGCAGCGCACAGCGCCTGGCGAACAACAGCGATAGCATCACCTATCGTGTTCGCAAAGGTGATTCGCTGTCGAGCATCGCCAAGCGTCACGGTGTTAATATTCGCGACGTGATGCGCTGGAACAGCGATACCGACAATCTGCGGCCTGGCGATCAGCTAACGCTATTTGTGAAAAACAGCGATCGACCAGAGTCCTGATACGTCAGGATTCGATAAAAAGGCACCGACTTCCCCGGTGCCTTTTTTGTTGCCCGTATTAAACCGCTTTATGCGCTTCGAACAGGATGGTATCGCTGGTAAACGACCCGTCCTGCTGTAATTCGAAGTAGGCTTTGACCTCCGCCGAAGCGCTCTGCTGATATAAGCGAATCGCTTCTACCAGCGCCTCTGGGGTGCGCATCCGCGCCACCCATGAGCTGAACTCCAGCGGCAGGCGATCGGTCGATAAATGATTAATCACCAGGCCTGCGTCATTGGCCAGCGCCAACCACTCGCCGCTGGAATAATTACGCACGTGCGAGGTATCGCGCAGCGCTTCCACGGTCTGCAACCAGACATCACGTACCGGATGACCCGGTGACATCACGTCCATTATGATCATCACCCCGCCCGGCTTGAGAACACGTTTCACCTCACGCAGCGCCTGGCCGACATCATGCCAGTGGTGCGCGGAGTAGCGGCTAATCACCACATCAAAGCTGGCATCAGCGAACGGCAGCGTTTCAGCGTACCCCTGCTGGGTCACGATATTGCTAAAGCCTTTCTCTTTTGCCGCCGCGGTAACCACTTCCAGCATCTGGCTTGATAAATCATAGGCGGTCACCTCCGCAACCTGTCCCGCCGCGGTAAAGCTGGCGTGCCCTGCCCCGCAGCCCATATCCAGCACTTTCGCCTGAGGGAAATCGGCAAGCCGTTCCGCCAGCCGCTGCAGATCGCGCCCGGAGGCGTGCACGGCGCTGGTCAAATAGGCGCTGGCCTGGGAGCCGAACTGCTTTTCGACGTTGTCATGGTGAGAGCGTGTTGTCATTGTGTTGTCCTTCGGTTGTGTGAGTAATTTAGGGCAGCATCGTGCTGAACGCAGACCTGCCCGATGGCAGGCCTGACATACCTTAAATTAATCAGGCTTGCCGGGACTGAATTCGACTAGTAGCGGGTTGTGATCGGAGGCGCGGGTCATCAGCACGGAAGCATCGTGCACGCTTAACCCACGATAGAACACAAAATCGAGCGGACGACCAAACGCACGGCGGCGCTGATCGTCAGAGAAACGAACTTCGCGTAACGACATCTCACGCGCAAAGCGGTACAGCGCGTTCATTCGCGGCCGGCTCCAGGCATTGAAGTCCCCGGCCATAATCACCGGCCCGCTGTGATGGGCAATCTGATCGCCGATCGGCAGCAACTGCTTGCTGTAGACATCGACGCCAAGGCTAAAGTTGACCGCATGGATGTTGACCACCATCAGCAGCCGCGCATCGGGCAGCGGATAAACGGTCACTAAGGCCGATTTCGGCAATCGCAAAATAGGCTCGCGCTCGCGCAGCGGACAGCAATAGATGGGGTGAGCAGAGGCCAGCGTCATCACGCCGGAAGGATGCTGCGGCAATACCAGCGCCGGCACCTGATCGGCGGCCAGATAGTTTGAAGTCGCGAACCTGACCAGTTCTGGGGTGGTTTGCGCCTCCTGCAACAGGACCAAATGCGCATCTTTGCCGAAATTTTTGAGGACCGACTGCCACTCTGCACGCTGCTGCTTGAAGATATTCCATACCAGCACGCGGATCTTTTCATCGCTGCTTAACGGCGTGCCGGCAGGATAAACCGGACTCACGCCCGCAAACGCCCCCGGAGGCAATATCCTCTCCGCAGGTTGTCCGGCGACGTAGCGCATGGCATAGGTATTCTTTCGCAATTTGGGCATCAATCCTCAATAACAGAAACCAGCCCAACAACGACTGGTTCTTCTGTTATAGGGATTTTCCCATCCACTTTCAATGCAATTTGCGATAAACCCTTAGCCTTCGAGAGAAACCGCTGCCGAACGGCGCGGCGATTTATCTAAACGACCGCTCAGCACCACCAACAGCAGGGCGACCAGCACAATCACCGCACCAATCCACGGCGTCTGCGCCAGACCATACCGTTCAACCGTCAGCCCGCCGACGATGGACCCCAGCGCAATACCAATATTGAAGGCGGCAATATTCAGGCCGGAAGCGACGTCGACGGCGCCAGGCGTATACTGTTCGGCTTTTTGCACCACGTATACCTGCAGACCCGGCACGTTGCCGAAGGCGAAAATACCCATTACCAGCACCGTTGCCAGCGCAGCATAGTGGATGCTGGCGGTCAACTGGAAGACCAGCAGCAGCACAACCAGCGCGGCGAAGATAAACTTCAGCGCGGAGACGGCGCCATGCTTATCGGCCAGTTTGCCTCCCCACACATTGCCAATAGCGACCGAGACACCGTAGCCCAACAGGATCCAGCTAACCGCAGACGGACTGAAACCGGCCAGCTCCTGCATCATCGGAGCAAGAAAAGTAAAGGCGGTAAATACGCCGCCATAGCCCAGCGCGGTAATGGCGTAGATCATCAGCAGGCGAGGATGAGTTAAGACTTTCATCTGATCGCGCAGGCTGGCGCTGGCGCGGCCCGGAATATTATTCGGTACCAGAAGCAGACTGCTGATAAGCGCAATCACGCCCAGAATCGATACCGCGAGGAACGTTTCCCGCCAGCCAAAATGCTGACCGATGAACGTCCCGAAAGGCACCCCGGTGACCAGCGCGACCGTCAGGCCGCCGAACATGATAGCAATGGCCGAGGCGGCTTTCTCTTTTGCCACCAGGCTGGTGGCGATTGTCGAGCCAATAGAGAAGAACACGCCGTGTGCCAGACCGGTCAGCAATCGCGCCAGGATCAGTGTTTCATAGCCCGGGGCCTGCCAGGCCAGCACATTACCCGCCGTAAACAGGACCATCAACGCCAGCAGCAGCTGTTTACGCGGCATACGCCCCGTTAACGCCGTCAGCACCGGAGCGCCAATCGCCACGCCCAGCGCGTAGATAGAGACCAGCAGTCCCGCCGAAGGCAGAGAGATAGAGAGTTGTTGCGCGATAGTCGGGACCAGGCCGACAATCACAAATTCAGTGGTGCCAATTGCGAAGGCACCGATAGTTAAGGCAAATAGCGCCAGTGGCATAATTTACTCCGTAGCATCAGGATTAAGATGACACGTAGTATGAAGGGTTGTATAAATAACAAAAACTATCAAAGTATCAATAGAATTTTGCTACAGGTGCAATAATGAGAGCCACATCAGAGGAGATCGCCATCTTTGTGGCGGTGGTGGAAAGCGGAAGTTTCAGCCGGGCGGCCGAGCAGCTCGGACAGGCCAACTCTGCCGTCAGCCGGGCGGTCAAGAAGCTGGAATCAAAGCTAGGCGTAAGCCTGCTCAATCGGACCACCCGCCAGCTCAGTCTGACGGAGGAAGGCGAGCGCTATTTTCGCCGGATGCAGGTGGTCTTGCAGGAAATGGCGGCAGCAGAGAATGACCTGCTGGAAACGCGCACAACGCCGCGGGGCCTGCTGCGGGTGGATGCCGCGACGCCGGTGATGCTGCATTTTCTCATGCCGCTGGTGAAGCCATTTCGCGAGCGCTACCCGGAAATGACGCTGTCGCTCGTCTCTTCAGAGACGTTTATTAACCTGATTGAACGAAAAGTGGATGTGGCCATTCGGGCCGGGACCTTAACGGATTCCAGCCTGCGCGCCCGACCGCTATTTACCAGCTATCGTAAGATCGTCGCCTCGCCAGACTATGTCGCGCGCTACGGTATGCCGCAGCATCCGTCAGATCTGAAACAGCATCACTGCCTCGGGTTCACCGAGCCGGTATCGCTGAATACCTGGCCTGTCTCCTGTTGCGATGGTCAGCTGTTAGAGATCGAATCGGCGGTGTCATCCAACAGCGGCGAAACGCTCAAGCAGCTGTGCCTGACCGGTAACGGTATTGCCTGTTTGTCGGATTATATGGTGGATAAAGAAATTGCCAGCGGAGAGTTTGTGGAGTTACTTGCCGACAAACGCTTGCCGGTGGAGATGCCATTCAGTGCGGTGTACTACAGCGACAGAGCCGTCAGCACGCGCATCAGGGCATTTATTGACTTTCTAAGTGAGCACGTCAAACAGCTCCCGAAGGAGCTGTCGTAATATCGTCTCAGACGGCAGTGCGAACGGCATGCCGAAAGCGGGAGATTAATCCCACTGTGGAGCCAGACCTTCCGGACTCACCAGACGATCGTTGCAGTCGAGTGCGGCAATCGCTTTACGATCTTCATCATCCAGCTGCAGATCCTGCGCTTTCAGGTTGCTGGCCAGATTGTCACGTTTGGTGGACGATGGGATAACCGCATAGCCTTCGCCCATTGCCCATGCCAGAATAACCTGCGCCGGGGTCGCACCATGTTTCGCCGCGATGCGGGCAATCACTTCATCTTTCAGTGCTTTACCGTAGGCCAGCGTCATGTAAGAGGTGATATGGATGCCGTGCTCACGCGCCCAATCGACCACTTTACGGTTTTGCAGATACGGCGAGAGCTCAATCTGGTTAGTCGCGATATTCTCAGCTCCAACGGCGGCAATCGCGCGCTCCATCAGTGGAATAGTGAAGTTGGAGATACCGATCTGACGGGTCAGACCCAGCTTCTTCGCTTCCATCAGGGCTGCCATAAACTCTTCAACAGCTACCGCATCGTTCGGTGACGGCCAGTGGATCAGCGTGAGATCAACATAGTCAGTGCGCAGCTTCTGCAGGCTCTCTTTCAGGCTGGCGATGAGTTTGTCTTTGCTCAGGTTTTCGATCCAGATTTTGGTCGTGATGAACAGCTCATCACGCGGCACGCCGCTTTCGGCGATGGCCTGGCCTACCGCGGCTTCGTTGTCATAGATTTGCGCGGTGTCGATAGCACGATAGCCCAGCTCCAGCGCGGTTTTTACGGATGCGATAACAACATCATCTTTCAGACGGAAGGTGCCAAGACCAAATGCAGGGATTGCCATGATTTTCCTCGTTATTTCTTCATTTCGGTTAACGGATGAAATTATGGCTGATGGTGTGGAGGAGAAAAAGAGCGATTAATGCAGAGGATTTTTGCTGAATTAGCAATAATAGAGAACAGATCAAACAAAAAAGCCCTGAACAAATGCTCAGGGCTCTTAATAAGTGGCGGAACGGACGGGACTCGAACCCGCGACCCCCTGCGTGACAGGCAGGTATTCTAACCGACTGAACTACCGCTCCACCGAATTTCTTCGCTTTATTACCACCGGTTGTCACCCCGGCTTACTGCAATTTGATGCCTGGCAGTTCCCTACTCTCACATG
>NZ_KV792987.1:0-600 GCF_001808325.1 Klebsiella sp. HMSC16C06 | reverse complement strand
AACTGCTCTTTAACAATTTATCAGACAATCTGTGTGGGCACTCAAAGTGACATGGATTCTTAACGTCCTCGGACGAAAAATGAATACCAAGTCTCTGAGTGAACATACGTAATTCATTACGAAGTTTAATTCACGAGCATCAAACTTAAATTGAAGAGTTTGATCATGGCTCAGATTGAACGCTGGCGGCAGGCCTAACACATGCAAGTCGAGCGGTAGCACAGAGAGCTTGCTCTCGGGTGACGAGCGGCGGACGGGTGAGTAATGTCTGGGAAACTGCCTGATGGAGGGGGATAACTACTGGAAACGGTAGCTAATACCGCATAACGTCGCAAGACCAAAGTGGGGGACCTTCGGGCCTCATGCCATCAGATGTGCCCAGATGGGATTAGCTGGTAGGTGGGGTAACGGCTCACCTAGGCGACGATCCCTAGCTGGTCTGAGAGGATGACCAGCCACACTGGAACTGAGACACGGTCCAGACTCCTACGGGAGGCAGCAGTGGGGAATATTGCACAATGGGCGCAAGCCTGATGCAGCCATGCCGCGTGTGTGAAGAAGGCCTTCGGGTTGTAAAGCACTTTCAGCGGGGAGGAAGGC
>NZ_KV792986.1:0-2633 GCF_001808325.1 Klebsiella sp. HMSC16C06 | reverse complement strand
TGACGTTCAGTGCAGCCGTCTTCTGAAAACGACACCGTCATAGGTCAGGACCGATGGAACGCCGGCGTCACCATGATGCGGGTGGCCGATCCCCGAAGCTGGCGCGGCGTGGCCGATTCCTCGCAGCTCGTGCGCGACAATGCCGAGGCGATCGGGCAATGCGCCGAGGCCGCGCGCACGGCCGGTTCAGATCAGCAATGCACCATCACCGTGAAAGCGCCGGCAGCACCGGCGCAGTAGGGTTGTGGGGGGACACCAGTTATTTCGGGAGGTTTTCTTCCGCCTCAACAGGTCCGGCGGCCATCGCGACGAGGCGCGCCGCGATACGCTTGCGCAGTTGCTCGGGGAGCGGGCGCGACGACAGCGCCTCGTGAATCCACAGCCCATCGGCGGCAAGGCGCGAAATGAACCTGTCCAACTCGGCAGCGTCGTTTCCAATCGGCGCAGGAGGTGCCCAGCGGTCGATGACCTGTTGCCACAGATCGCCAAGCTGCCGATTGTCGGAGCTTTCCAGTATGAGCAGCAGTTCGACCCGCCGGGCAGCTCTTGCGCAGGTGTTGATGTAGGCGGCGTGTCGTTCGGCGTCTGTCGCCCTGTCCGAGGTGTTGCCGGCGCTCGCTTCCAGCTCCTGTTCCCATGAGCGAGTCAGATGCTCATGGGTGGCGAGGATCAGGGCTTCGCGCGACGGGAAATGATACAGAAGGCCGGCGCGTGTCATGCCGGTTTCGAGCGCTACGGCGTCGAGGGTGACGGCGGTGAGGCCGTCACGCTCGATGATGCTCACAATGGCTTCAAGCACTTCGAGGCGCTTGCTGGCTCTCGCCATGTCGGCTTCCTTAGTGTTGTGTGGGATAGGCTGACGATTGCGAGCCGGGACCGTAGCGCCGCAACAGGATGCCGGTGATCAGGGCACCCACGGCCAGAACACCCGCCGCCACGTACATGACGACCGTATAGGCGTGGTCGAATGCGATTCCTGCCGCTTGACGCACGACAACACCATCGGCCCCCGCCTCGTTGGCAAAGACCAGCGCCGACGCCATGCTGTCGCGGGCCGCTTCCGAGGTTCCGGCGGGGAACACGACGTTGACCGTATAGAGGTAGGCCAAAAGACTTCCGAGAATTGTGACAGCGAACAGACTGCCAAACTCGTAGGACACTTCCTCGACCGACGACGCCATGCCGGCGCGATGCACAGGCACATTGCCCACAATAGCCGTTGATGCCACCGACATTGTTGCACCTACGCCGGCACCGGTCAGCGCCAGACCGGCGATCAGCCAGCCAAGGCCATGAGTGATGCCCCATGTCGCAAGCAGGACCGCCAGCGATCCCGCCGCAAGCCCGCCAGCTATAAGGATACGTAGGCCAATACGATGCAGGAATGCACCACCGAGCAGCGCAGTCGGCAATGATCCGAGCGCCGCCGCCGAAACCAGCATCCCGGCTTCCAGCGGCGTGAAGCCCGCAACGAGCTGGAAGCGTTGCGTCGTAGCAAGCTCAACACCGCCGATGGCGAACAGGGAGAACGCGGCCGCTAGAACGCCCGATGTGAACGCGGCATTGCGGAAGATCGAGAAGTCGAGCAGCGGGAACGGCAGGCGCAGTTGCCGGCGGACGAACAGCGCTCCGGCGAGGATGGCAACCAGCAGCGAAATAGCGGGGACGGCCCACGACTGCCCGGCATGGGCAGATTCCTTGATCGCGATCACAAAAGCCGACAGCGCCACCAATGCCTGAAACGACGACACCACGTCCCAAGGCTTGGTCGCATCGCCGGCCACCTTCGGCGCAACGATCAGCGCCGAAATGAAGGCAGCGACCACTACCGGCACATTGATGAGGAACACCGACCCCCACCAGAAATGGCCGAGCAGAAAACCGCCGATGATCGGTCCGAGCGCAGCGCCGACGACCGACAACGACCCCCAGATCGCAATGGCGATGTTGCGTTCCCGGTCATCCTCGAAGGTGACGCGGATGAGGGCGAGTGTCGCGGGCATCATCGCCGCCGCGCCGACCGCCAGAAAGGCCCGCGCCCCGATCAGGATTTCCGCTGTAGGCGAATAGGCCGCCACAATCGACGCGACACCGAACAGAACGAGGCCGATGAGGAACATGCGCCGGTGACCGATCCTGTCACCCAGCGTCCCGGTGCCGAGCAGCAGGCCGGCCATGACGAGGGGGTATGCGTTGATGATCCACAACCCTTGCGTTGCCGTCGCGCCAAGCTCGCGCGTCAGGGTAGGCAGGGCCGTGTAGAGGACCGAATTGTCCAGAACGATAAGCAGGAGACCGGCGGCGACGGTCACCAGAAGAACCCAGCGGTTCGAGTGGGCGGCAGGCATGATAGCACCATTCAGTGAGAGTAGCCAAACTTTACAGACAAGTTAGTAAAGTATCAAGCGCCTGCCCGTGAGGAACTTCAGACAATGGCCGACAGCGGGGCTTCGCATTCCGGGGCGCGATCAATTTGTCGCGAAATTCCTAAGTTGTGCGACAGCTTGCCGCCTGTCATTTTCAGAAGACGACTGCACCAATTGACGGGGCGTAACGCCAGGTGTGCAGTCGGCTCCTGACCACGCAATATCAGAAGTCATCTGCACCAATCTCGACTATGCTCAATACTCGTG
>NZ_KV792985.1:0-3303 GCF_001808325.1 Klebsiella sp. HMSC16C06 | reverse complement strand
AAGCCCGCTCACCGGGGTTAAAAGGGATTACATTAACTTCTTCATTGCTGTTAGCGGGTTAAAGCTAATCAGGGCAAGGGGAGGGTGGCAGAATTTATAGCCCGGTAACCGGCTACGCCGGGCTTTCGGCGCCATTTGACTCCACAGATACATGCAGCTTCATCTGGCGCCTCCATGCCGCTAACGCGGCATCCGATGCTGTAGTCTTTAATGTCTGCTTTGTGCCAGAAGCTGACGTTGCCGCCTCACTCAAATTTAATGGGTATGCTTTAGAATTTTTATGGTAGATGTAAATGGTTCGCAGAATAAAACGTACAAGGGAAAGGTATGAAGATCAGACTTGCTGTGCCTGTGGAAGCAGAAGAATGCTGGAACATTCGAAATCAGGCCATACGTTACGGATGTAAGAACAGTTACGATGATGCGGTTATTGCGGCATGGACCCCGGAAAAAATGCCTGAGAGCTACAGGAACGTCATTGTAGCGAATCCTTTTTTCGTTGTTGCTGCCCCTGATGGCAGACTGTTAGCTACAGGCTTTCTTGATCTATCTACAGGAAGTATTGAGGCTGTATTTACGCTACCTCAATATACAGGTAAAGGGTTAGGTAGTCAGATTATTGAAGCCATCAAAAATGAAGCTCGTGGACGTGGTTTTGAGCAATTGACTTTGTCCTCAACACCAAATGCCCAGACTTTTTATGAGAAACATGGTTTCAAACTTATGCAGGAAAGCATGTATCCCTCTGCCTTGGCGCAGGCTGAACTGCGCTGTATGGAAATGTCTATAAATCTCCTGGGATAGTGGTTCGCTGTCTAATCTCAATGATCAATATGCCCAGTTACCACTGCAGGTAGATCTTAAAAGCTTCAAAATTAACGTCCGCTCCTCGCTCAGAGCGGGCATTGCTACATCACAATATGTTAATCACTGCGAATAAGTCAGTCAGGTTATGAAGGGAGTGAGTTTTCAAATGTTGTCGCCCACCATTCCCCCAGCAGGGATTCTTGACTGTTTGCCTCTTAGTTACGGTCGCTTCAGTCGGTAGTTTGTAATGTAAAAGCTAAATAATTTCGTTGGTTGAAGTCTTTCTTATACAATTTGTGGACACGGTCCTAAGCGAGGTTCTTGTTTTCAAATTGTTCATGGTTAGGAATTTCAATCGCCTGTCGATCGCTTCCTGACCATGAACGGGTCCGCCACAGTGGCCGGTATTAGTCTGAGCGTAAATGTCGAATTTTGCAGCTTCGCTCCCATTAGGCCTTCTCGGTATGAAAGATAAATCCATAGCACAGGGAAGAATGCAATGATAAAAACAGCACTTTTACTCGCGATAGTCTCAACAGTGATAACAGGCTGCGCGCCGCTGAAACCCACCGGGTGCCATAAACTCAGGGCCACCGACAGCTGCAATACTGTGCGCTGGAATGACCAGGATGAAGGGGCTTTACAGGCGCGAAAAATGAGAGCAGCGATTAATGCCCGTCTCGATAACCCAGGAAGATGGAAGGGAAAACAATGCTGGTTAGTGGTGGGGTTAGCGCCTGACGGGACAACAACGAATATTTCAACTGGCGAAGGCAATAAAGACTATTGTGCTGCGATAAAAACTGCCGCTGAAAAGGCCACCTTTCCGGCTTTTTCACGTCCTGAATCGCTTAAGAAAATCACAGCCTTCAATCTTGATATGAATGGTTCAGACCAGTAGCTGGCCATCCACTGGAAACACGGGCGTTCTGAAAACACTGTTTCAGGCGACGTCCGGGGAGTGACAGAGAGATGTTCCCATCAAAATTACAAGAGCAGAAAACTCCATTAGGAATAGTTTATTATGCGAAGAAAGATGGAATGACAATCAATCTTAGAAATTTTTCAAATAGGTAACTATATGATAGTTAAATGCTTGTATACTTCAGGCCAGAACTTACCTGATAATGTAAGATTTATGGGGGAAACAGAGCAAACAGACTATTTTCCTCTCAGCGTAGATATGCAGTATCAGGTGCACGGGTTAATGTTCTATCCTGGCCGAGTGGATTTTCTCGTTTGTCCTGATAATAATGGGCCTATGTGGGTTCCCTCTAACTTTTTTAAAATTGTTGATGATGAATTCCCTCTAGGATGGGGAGGTATATCAACTTCATGTTGCGAAGGGTACTCTGAACTATATGAAAATTATGGCATTTTTTATATTTCTGGTTATTTAAAGCTAGTCCGTTCTTATTCCCATTATATTGGTCTTTTGGAGCGAAACTCTGAGGATTTAAAGTATTTTTTCTCTTTAAATTAAACTGGATTGGTAAGCCGGAATTGCTGACATTTCCGGCTTACTAGGGGGCAGTTTGGATATAGAAAATTATTGTCCATTAAGGTCAATAATTGATCATTATTAACAATTTCCTTTGTGCTAATGGCAAGATTATGAAAAAGACTTTACTGATAGCCGCCATAGTGGCGGCAGGTATTACGTTCGCAATGGCCGACGATGGCCAGCCCGCTGGTCGACTGTACAAAATTGGCGAGCACACCGTAGAAATAGATGCGGATTGCATGATCCTCTCGGTTGACGGCTCCCCCGCTACGCTAAACGCGTCCGTATCCGGGCATATGGATTTTAATTTAGCCAACGGCGGCATTGCAGAATCGGAACCACGGCCAAACCGTCATACCTGCAAAGTGTATGCGGGGAGTGATGTGCGAACAATTCACATAAAAGAACGAACCCAATGAAAAAGAAGGAGGTGGAAGGAGAACCACTACAAGTAACGTTGCATTCTCAATATGAAGGAGAAGCCGTTTTCAGTGGTCAGATTAAGATCCGCTTTACACTCCGTAATGACTCTGTCAGTTCACAGGCCTTGCCTGGTGAAGACGCATCATGAAATGAAAACTGCTAACCATCCGCTGGTCGGGTAGTTACTCCCCCTCACGGCACGCTGCTGCTGAGGGGGAAAAGCTGGCTTTTCTCATTGTTGCTATTTTAAAGGTCATTACGTGGTTAATTTTGCCCCTCAGGCAATAATCTATTCACCGCAACAATGTTCCGCTTTTTGTGACTTTCCGGCAATAATCCCTCTTCTTCACTCCTGAGATTCGAAAAAAGGTTTAATCGGAAGTTTCTAGAGGGGAGGATTTTAAGCTTAAGTGGTGCGACCTTGGTTTCCCTTCTGACGGAGACCAAAGTTTGCAGCTACCGTGTTAAGTTCCCTGGTGTCGCTGAAATTTTTTATGAACATCCCCCTAAGCGTCTGCAGCAAGCTGCCGCCGCTAAGGCCCCGGAAATCACGCCCTTTACGTCGTAAA
>NZ_KV792984.1:485817-488421 GCF_001808325.1 Klebsiella sp. HMSC16C06 | reverse complement strand
TTTTGAGGCCGCCAGCATCGGCAGTTTCAGTCGCGCAAGTGGGTAAATGAGTGACAGGTCGCACGATCCGTAGGCCGGGCAAGGCGTTAACCACCGCCCGGCACAAACGCGGCTCTGCGCTGGCTGTTCTTGCTCAGCGGTGAAGCCGCCACCCGGCGGAAATGCCGCTATATTAGCCCTTATTTCTCAGGCTCCTGCGGCGCGACGGCTGGGGCGGCGTACCAGGCCTCCTGCGGCACCACCACCGCCGCCTTGGGCTGCATCACAAAGTTCGGCGACATAATCTGCACGCCGAATTCGTTAAACACATCAATAATACTGCTATGCAACGCGTTGCGGCCATCCGGCAGCTTAGTTGTGGGGAGCAAGCGCACCTGCAGCTCATACGCGGTGTACCAGTCAAGCAACCCCAGCTTGCGAACTATCGGGGCGATTTGTTGATCCACCCCAGGGGTGCGTCTTGCCGCCAGCTCCAGCAGCGCATGCACCTGACGCCACGGCGTATCGTAGCCGATGGTGACGCTGGTGGTGAGATTGAACCCGCCGTCGGTGCTCTCGGCGCTGAGATTAATAATTTTCCCGCTCACCACCACGGCGTTCGGGACGGTGACAATGTAATTCTCACGGGTGAGGATCTTGGTCGCCAGCACGCCAATCTCGCTGACCTGTCCCTCATTGTCGGCGAGGCGGATCCAGTCGCCTTTGCGCAGCGCCCGGGAGTAGATCAGCACCAGGCCGCTCATCGCATGGGTCATCACCCCGGTCGACCCGAGAGTCAGCATCAGGCCGAAGAACACGCTAATGCCTTTGAAGGCGAGGGAGTTGGCGCCGGGGAGGAACGGGTAGGCGGCGGACAGGGCAAACAGCCAGATGACCACCGAGATCAACCGGCGGGTGGCGCTGACGGTTTCCGGATGGATGCCCGGCACCTGAATGCGGCCGGCGGCGACCTGGTCGAGAGCCACTTTCACCAGGCGAATGATGAGCCATGTGATCAGGAAAATAAGCACCACGATCATCAGCCCCGGCAGGGAGGCGACAATCGACAGGGAGAGATCGCGGATCACGCCCAGCGACCAGTCACCCAGCGATTCACTCCACACCCGTGTCCAGGGAAACAGGCTGAAGGCCCAGCTCAGCCAGAGATAACTGGCCAGCATGCCGACGAGAATGACCAGCACAGCATAGAGTCGAACTTCAATATTGCCGAGATAGCGCCGCCAGTGCTGCGGGATGGCGCTGCGTTTTTCAAGGATCCGCAGCAGGAAAAAGCGCCGCACCCGCCGCCAGGCGCGGAAGGCGCCGTAGTAAAACAGCGCCAGCAGCAGCCCACCGGCCAGCGCTTTGCCGGCTGAAAGCAGCAGATAACGGTCGTTGAACTGTTCCTGCAGGCTGGTGCGCTGGGCCTCCATTCGCGCCAGCACCCGCTGGGCCGCCTGGTCGAGGGTTAAATCATCGCCCTCATCGAGATCCGCCTGGCTCAGCAGCAGCACCGGTTTGCCGTTCATCAGAAACAGCCGGCCCGGCTGACCATAGCGGTTGACCGCAACGACCCGCAGCGGTTGGCGAATATCGTCTTCAGTAAAGGCGCGTAAGGCGCTGCGGGTACGCAGGACGCGCTCTTCGGGCGTGGTCTGGCCGAAAGTAGCCTGCAACATGACGACAGGTTGATGGAAAATCGTGACTGTGCGTGCCTGCTCGCGGGCGGTCGGCTGCTGTCGCGGTTCGGCAGCCAGCGCCGGCTTTAGCACCAGCAGCGCCAGCGCCCAGAGGATCACCACGCTCATCCTGTTCATAGAGGCACCTGAGAAAGAGAATTATTGTTATTTTTCAGCAAACAACGGACGGCTTGTAGTTGAGCATAGCCTGGCGCGAAATGAATTCAAGCTGGCGCGGCGTGGGCATAAAAAAAGCCGTCGCCCAAACGGCGACGGCCTGATATCAGCGTCAGAAGTGAGCGTTAGCCGTGCTGTTGACAGCCGGCACACTGCTTATTCTGGATCTGCTGGAAGAAGTCGTTACCTTTATCATCAACCAGAATAAACGCCGGGAAATCTTCCACTTCGATTTTCCAGATAGCTTCCATCCCCAGTTCCGGATAGGCCACGCACTCGAGGCTCTTAATGCTCTGCTGGGCGAGCACTGCTGCCGGGCCGCCAATGCTGCCGAGGTAGAAGCCGCCGTGTTTATGGCAGGCATCGGTCACCTGCTGGCTGCGGTTGCCTTTCGCCAGCATTACCATGCTCGCGCCGTGCGACTGCAGCAGATCGACATAAGAGTCCATGCGGCCTGCGGTAGTCGGACCGAGGGAGCCGGAGGCATAACCGGTCGGCGTCTTCGCCGGGCCCGCGTAGTAGATCGGGTGATCTTTGACGTACTGCGGCAGCGCCTCGCCGTTATCAATAAGCTCTTTTAGCTTGGCGTGGGCGATGTCGCGGGCCACGATGATGGTGCCGTTGAGGCTCAGGCGGGTGGAGACCGGGTGCGCCGACAGTTGCGCCAGGATTTCGCTCATCGGCTGATTCAGGTTGATGCTGACGACATTGCCTTCACCCTGCTGACGCAGATGTTCAGGGATATATTTCCCCGGATTGCTCTCCAGCT
>NZ_KV792984.1:448523-485797 GCF_001808325.1 Klebsiella sp. HMSC16C06 | reverse complement strand
GCTTCTCGATCCAGATGCCGTCGCGGTTGATTTTCGCTTTGATGTTGCGGTCGGCGGAGCAGGAGACGCCCATGCCGATCGGGCAGGAGGCGCCGTGGCGCGGCAGACGGATCACCCGGATATCGTGAGCGAAGTATTTCCCGCCAAACTGCGCGCCGAGGCCGAGGTTCTGCGCTTCCTGCAGCAGCTCCTGCTCCAGCTGGACGTCGCGAAACGCCTGACCGTGCTCGTTGCCTTCGGTCGGCAGGCCGTCGTAGTAGCGGGTGGAGGCCAGCTTCACGGTCTTCAGCGTCGCTTCTGCCGAGGTACCGCCGATCACAAACGCGATATGGTATGGCGGGCAGGCGGCGGTACCGAGGGTACGCATCTTCTCGACCAGATAGTTTTTCAGCTTCGCCGGAGTGATCAGCGCTTTGGTTTCCTGATAGAGATAGGTTTTATTGGCGGAACCGCCGCCTTTCGCCATACACAGGAACTTATACTCTTCACCGTCGACGCTGTAGAGATCGATCTGCGCCGGCAGGTTGGTGCCGGTGTTGACCTCTTTATACATATCCAGCGGCGCGTTCTGTGAGTAACGCAGGTTATCTTCGGTATAGGTGTTGTAAACGCCCTGCGCCAGGGCGGCTTCATCGCCACCGCCGGTCCAGACGCGCTGGCCTTTTTTACCCATGATGATGGCGGTGCCGGTATCCTGACAGGTGGGCAGAATACCTTTGGCGGCGATTTCGGAGTTGCGCAGGAACTGCAGCGCCACGTATTTGTCGTTTTCGCTGGCTTCCGGGTCGAGCAGAATCGAGGCGACCTGCTGCTGATGCGCCGGGCGAAGCATAAAGGAGGCGTCATGGAAGGCCTGCTGGGCGAGCAGGGTCAGCGCCTGCGGCTCTACTTTCAGAACCGGCTGGCCGTCAAATTCGGCGACAGAGACGTGCTCTTTGCTGAGCAGATAGTATTCGGTATCGTCGTGCGCCAGCGGGAACGGATCCTGATAAACAAACGGTTTAGTCGACATAGTCACTTACTCCATAAAGATAAAAACCGCCGGGGTGGTCCCGGCGGTTATGAATCAGAACATCATGGACATCCACGGATAGCCAATCAGCAGCAGGGCGGCCAGGAAGATGGCGCCAAAGATGGTGCCGAGGCGCCAGTAGTCTTTGGTCGGCAGGTAGCCGCTGCCGTAGTAGATTGGGCTTGGGCCAGTACCGTACGGGGTGATAATCCCCATCACGCCCAGCGAGGTGACCATCAGCAGGACGAACACTTCCATATTCATACCCGGAATGGTGGCCGCAATAGTCAGCATGGCCGGCAGCAGGGCAGTGGTGTGCGCGGTGGTGCTGGCAAACAGGTAGTGCAGCAGGTAGAACGCCAGCAGCAGGACGATGGTCGCCACGCCTGGGGAGATACCGCCCATCAGCGCGCCGCCCTCTTTACCCAGCCAGGCGATGAAACCGGTGGAGGAGAGGCCGTCGGCCAGCGCCACCAGGGTGGCAAACCAGACAAAGGTGTTCCACGCCGCTTTGTTGTTGGTGATGTCGCTCCAGGAGAGCACGCCGGTCCACAGCATCAGCACGATAACCAGCAGGGCGGCCAGCGCCGGTTCAATCCAGTCGGCGGCGAAGATCCACATCATCAGCGCGAAGCAGACGAACACCAGCAGCAGAATTTCATTGCGCGACAGTTTGCCCAGTTTTTCCAGCTCACGCGCGGCCCACAGCGGCACTTCGTTATTGATTTTCACTTCCGGCGGATAGAACCAGTAAGCCAGCAGCGGCATAGTCAGGATCAGCAGGACACCGAGCGGCAGGAAGGCGATGAACCAGGTCCCCCACGAGATGTTGATGCCGACGATGCTTTTTACCAGCGCCAGGGCCAGCAGGTTCGGTGCCAGCGCTGACAGGAACATCGAGCTGGTGATACAGGCGGCGGTGATCGCCACCCACATCAGATAGGAACCGATTTTACGCGCGCTCGGGTCGTTTGGTTTTGAACCGTACAGCGGCGGCAGGTTGGCAATAATCGGGTAGATGGTACCGCCGCTGCGCGCGGTGTTAGACGGCGTAAATGGCGCCAGCAACAGGTCAGCAAAGGTGATGGCGTAGCCCAGCGTCAGGCTGCGACGGCCAAGATATTTCACCAGGATCAGCGCCAGGCGGCGGCCAAACTGGGTTTTATCGTAGCCGGCGGCGAACATGAACGCGCCGAAGATAAGCCAGACCGTGGAGTTGCCGAAGCCGCTCACCGCCCATTTAAAGGAGGCGCCGGCCAGCTTGAAGCTCGGGGCGGCCATCTGTTCCGGGCTGAACAACAGCCACTGGCTACAGAGGGCGATCACCACCACGCCGGTGATGCCGATAACGGCGCCAGGCAGCGGTTCAAAAATTAACCCGACGATTACCCCGACGAAGATGGCGAAGTAGTGCCAGGCGTACGGCGGCAGGCCATCGGGGACGGGAACAAACAGTAACAGCACAGCGACGATAATCGGCAGCGCCATCATCAGGAGATGTTTTTTAGTCGCAGTCGTTGGATTGACTGCACCGGCAGGCGGTATGGTTGTCTTTTTCTCTTTCATAATGAGTATCTGCAAGTTGTTGAAAATAGCGTTTACGCCAGCGACATGCTCAGTGATTTCTTTAATTACAAAAGTTACTTTAGTTTTTATTTATCGTTTCTGAGTATCGTCAGGGCGTTTATTTAACGCGTTTGTCTGGGCGTTAAATTAAATTTGTTGGTTATTTATATATTGCGCTTTCAATGGCCGTTGCAATTGATCGAGATCAAGAAAAGCAGGTGATTTCACTATTTTTTTATTATCAGTATAACCCTATATGATGAGGTGTTAATTTGGCTAAAATATCGATAAATGTTAAAATAAAAATGAACATTTAATGCTGAATTTATCCATTATTTTCGTAACCACATGAAAATAAATGTTTTTATTGAAATTTGCGATCGTTTTTAATGTTAACATAAGTATCTAAAATGTTATCGTGCATTTGTATTATGTAAATGCTATTTATTATTTTAATAATACAATAGAGGTAGCGATGTTATTGTTGGGGTTAAATAGTTTTATAACTAACGTAATTGATTTAGTAACTAAAAAACACGCTATATTATTGGCATGACAACAGGAATTAAAAAACCAAAACCATTAATGATTCCGTCACCCCATTCTGAGTTTTTAATATTTTAAAATCTGGAGCGTAACTTATGACCAGTAACGAACGAATTCTGCAGCCATTTACTTTACCAAATGGTACGGAGCTGAAAAACCGTTTGCTCATGGCGCCGATGACCACCTGCACCGGTTATTTCGATGGGACTGTCACCAGCGAGCTGGTGGAGTACTATCGCGCTCGCGCCGGCAGCATCGGCACCATTATTGTCGAGTGCTGCTTTATTGATGACTACGGCCTGGCCTTCCCGGGCGCGATCGGCATCGATAATGATGAAAAAATTGCCGGCCTGGCGAAAATCGCCGAGGCGATCAAAGCGCAAGGTTCAAAAGCGATTCTGCAGATCTATCACGGCGGACGCATGGTCGACCCGCAGCTGATCGGGGGGCGCCAGCCGGTGGCGCCAAGCGCTATTGCCGCGCCGCGTGAGGGCGCCGCGATGCCGCGGGCGCTGAGCGGAGAAGAAGTGGAAGGGATGATCGCCAAGTTTGGCGACGGCGTCCGTCGCGCCATTCTCGCCGGTTTCGACGGCGTCGAAATTCACGGCGCCAACACCTATCTTATCCAGCAGTTCTATTCGCCGAACTCCAACCAGCGCGACGACGAGTGGGGCGGTAGCCGCGACAATCGCGCTCGTTTCCCGCTGGCGGTCCTCGACATCACCCACAAAATGGCCCGCCAGTACGCTGACGATGCCTTTATCATCGGCTATCGCTTCTCGCCGGAAGAGATGGAGGTCCCGGGGATCCGCTTCGACGACACCATGTATCTGCTGGAAAAGCTGGCCGCCCGCGGTGTCGATTATCTGCACTTCTCGGTGGGCGCGACCCTGCGTCCCTCTATCGTCGATACCAGCGACCCGACGCCGCTGATCGAGAAATACTGCGCGATGCGCTCTGAAACCCTGGCTCAGGTGCCGGTGATGGGCGTCGGCGGGGTGGTTAACGTTGCTGATGCCGAGCTGGGCCTCGATCACGGTTATGACCTGATCGCCGTGGGCCGCGCCTGCATCGCCTATCCGGACTGGGCGGCACGCATCGCCGCCGGTGAAGAGCTGGAGCTGTTTATCGACAGCACCCAGCGCGAGGCGCTGCACATTCCGGAACCGCTGTGGCGCTTCTCGCTGGTGGAAGCGATGATCCGCGACATGAGCATGGGCGACGCTAAATTTAAGCCGGGGATGTTTGTTGAAACCGTTCAGGATGACGCCAATGAACTGGTGATCAACGTTAGCCTCGAAAATGATCATATTGCCGATATTGAACTGGCGGCGAGCCCGGTGCAGACCGTCGAGTTCACCACCAGCTTCGAAGAGATCCGCGAACGTATTCTGACCGCCAACACCCCGCACGTGGACGCCATTTCCGGTGCTACCAGCCAGAGCGAAGCGGTGAAAAAAGCGGTCGCTAAAGCGATGCTGAAATCCAGCAAAGCGCTGGCAGCGGAAGAGGGCGGCAATGACGCCGCGCCGAAAAGTTATGACGTGGTGGTGGTCGGCAGCGGCGGCGCCGGCCTGGCGGCAGCCATTCAGGCTCACGACGAAGGCGCCAGCATCCTGATCGTCGAAAAAATGCCGACCATTGGCGGCAACACCATCAAGGCTTCCGCCGGGATGAACGCCGCGGAAACTCGCTTCCAGCGGGTCAAAGGTATTCAGGACAGTAAAGAGTTGTTCTATCAGGAAACCCTGAAGGGCGGCCACAACAAAAACAACCCGCAGCTGCTGCGTCGCTTCGTGGAGAATGCGCCGCAAGCCATTGAGTGGCTGGCGGACCGCGGCATTATGCTCAACGACATCACCACCACCGGCGGGATGAGCATTGACCGTACCCACCGTCCGCGCGACGGGTCAGCAGTCGGCGGCTATCTGATTAGCGGCCTGGTGCGCAACATCACCAAACGCGGGATCGACGTCCTGCTGGATACCTCGGTGGAAGAGATCCTGATGAGCGGGGATGAGGTGAGCGGTGTACGTCTGGTCAACGACGAAAAAGAAGTCATTGAAGTACAGACCAAAAGCATCGTAGTGGCCACCGGCGGCTTCAGCGCCAACAGCGCGATGGTGGTGAAGTATCGTCCGGACCTCGAAGGCTTCGTCACCACCAACCACAAAGGGGCAACCGGGAGTGGTATCGCGCTGCTGGAACGCATCGGCGCTGGCACCGTGGATATGGGCGAAATTCAGATTCACCCCACCGTCGAACAGCAGACTTCGTACCTGATTTCCGAATCGATTCGCGGCGGCGGCGCTATTCTTGTTAACCAGCAGGGGAACCGCTTCTTTAACGAAATGGAGACCCGCGATAAAGTCTCGGCGGCGATTATCGCCCTGCCGGAACACTATGCGTACATTGTCTTTGACGAGCATGTGCGGGCGAAAAACAAAGCTGCCGATGAGTACATCGCCAAAGGCTTCGTCACCAGCGCCAGCTCGCCACGTGAACTGGCGGAGAAACTGGGGATGGATTACCATGCCTTCCTCGCCACCCTCGAGTGTTACAACGGGGCAGTCGAAAAACAGCATGATGAACAGTTTGGCCGCACAACCGCGCTGCGCGCGCCGATTAACGAAGGCCCGTTCCATGCCATTCGCATCGCCCCCGGGGTGCACCACACCATGGGCGGCGTGACCATTAACACCGATGGCGAAGTGCTGAACGTTGACCAGCAGCCGATCCGCGGCGCCTACGCCGCCGGTGAAGTGGTGGGCGGGATCCACGGCGGCAACCGCATCGGCGGTAACGCGGTCGCGGATATCATCATCTTCGGTACCCTCGCGGGCCACCAGGCGGCGAAACGTGCCAGAGGATAACAGGTAATTGCTGATGCCGGGCTGGTGCTTTTGCCGCCCGGCTTAGAGCCTATCTCATTAGGGCTATTTTGCTTGCCATGTTGAACCTGGGCAGTGCTCGAAATCCTCACGTACTACGTGTACGCTCCGGTTTCTGCGCGCTGTCCGTGTTCAAACTGGCTGCGCCAATTACGCCTACTGGGATAGGTTCTTATCCCTTCTGAAGGAGAGCCCGATGTCCGATAACCGTGTCTATAGCTACTCCGCCGTCCTGATGGGTTCCCCCATTCTGCTCAAACTTTATTCCCACGATGAGGCGCTGGCCTCCCGCGTATTTCAGTTAATTAAACGTTACGAAGATCTGCTTACCGTTAACCGTGCCGAGTCGCAGGTGATGGATATCAACCATGCCGCCGGACGCCATCCGGTCACGGTCAGTCGCCCGGTCTTTCAGCTGATTCAGTGCGCCAAAGCCGCCAGCATGGTGCGCGACAGCACCTTTAATCTTGCCATCGGCCCGCTGGTGAAGCTGTGGCGAATTGGCTTTCACGGGCACAGCGTGCCTGACGCGGCTGATATCAGAGCCCGACTGGCGCTGACCCGCCCACAGGAGGTGATCCTTGATGAGGCAACCTGCAGCGTGTTTCTCCAGCAGCCGGGGATGGAGTTGGATCTCGGGGCGATCGCCAAAGGCTATATCGCTGACCGCGTGCGCGATTATCTCCGTCAGCAGCAGGTGGAGAAGGCGCTGATCAATCTCGGCGGCAATGTGCATACCCTCGGCGAATGGACCATTGGCCTGAAAAAACCGTTTGCCGACGCGCAGGCGCTGATCGGCTCCCTGACGATCAACGGACAGTCGGTGGTCACTTCCGGAACCTATGAACGTTATTTTGAGCAGGACGGCAAACGCTGGCACCATATTCTCGACCCGCGCAGCGGTTATCCGCTGGATAACGAACTCGACAGCGTGACGGTGATTTCCACGGATTCTTTAGACGGCGATATCTGGACTACGCTGCTGTTCGGCCTCGGCGTAGAGAAGGGCTGCGCAGCGCTGCGTCAGCGTGAGGATATCGACGCGATTTTCGTCACCAAAAATCGCGACATCATTCTCTCATCGCGGCAGCGGCTGCGTTTTTCGCCGCTGGACAGCGGCTATCAGGTTATTGACTGTACTGCTTAAGCAAACTGTACTGTTCGGCGACCAGGCGGTAGCGATAGACCGGTCGCCCGGTAGCGCCGTAGTGGATAGTGGTGTAGAGGATATTGATCTGCGCCAGCCAAATCAGATATTTGCGGCACGAGACGCGGGAGATATTTACGGCCGCCGCCAGCTCATCGGTAGAGAATTCAACGTCCGGATGGGCGTCAATCCACTGGCAGAGCGTACGCAGCGTTTGCGCGGTTAGCCCCTTGGGCAGCTTGCGCGCGTCGCTGGCCTCCGGCGCGCCGCCGTGCAGCAGACGGTCGACGTCGGCCTGTTCGTAATACGGCTGGCCGGTCATCAGTTTACGCTTCTCCCGCCAGGTGGTGAGCGCCTCTTCAAAGCGCGGAAACTGGAAAGGTTTGATCAGGTAATCAACCACCCCGTAATGCATCGCGGTCTGCACCGTGGCGGCGTCTGCCGCCGAGGTGATCATGATGACATCGATAGCGCGCCCCGACTCGCGGATGGTCGGCAGTAGATCCAGCCCGCTGTCCTGTTGCATGTAGACATCCAGCAGCACCAGATCGATCTCCCGCTGCTTATCGTTAATCATCTCCTGGGCCTGACTGAGCGTCGAAGCGCTCCCGCTGCAACGAAAGCCGGGAACTCTTGCCACGTACAGGCGATTCAGTTCGGCCACCATCGCATCATCGTCAACAATCAACACATTTATCACGCACGTTTCCTTTTACTATCCCAGGGGAGATGAACAAAAAATTGGGTAAATACGCCGGGTTCCGACTCGACGGCGAGGGTGCCGCCCAGTTCGCGCAGCTGCTGGTTGGCGAGAAACAGCCCGACGCCACGATTCTCGCCTTTGGTGGAGAAACCTTTGTTAAAGATAGCGTCGATATTATTTTCCGGGATCCCCGGTCCGTCATCGCTCACTTCACCGCTTAGCCAGCCGTCCTGGTAGTGCAGCAGCAGGCCGATCTCACCCTCCGCATGGCCGCTCATGGCGTCCAGCGCGTTCTCGATAAGATTGCCCAGCACCGTCACCAGTACCGTGACCTGCTTCTCGTTCGGGCAATCCGGCACCAGGCTCTCTTCCGCCAGCGTCAGCGTAAAGCCGCACTCGGTGGCGCGCTGAATTTTACTTATCAGGAAGCCCGCCACCACCGGGGATTTAATGCGGTGCTGAATGTCGCCGATGTCCGCCTGATAGCGGTGGGCGGTCTGCAGCACGTATTCCTCGAGTTTGCCATAGCTTTTCATATTCAGCAGGCCGAGGATCACGTGCAGTTTATTCATAAATTCATGAGAGGTGGTGCGCAGGGCATCCACATAGCTCATCATGCCATCCAGCCGCTGCAGCAGCTGGCTCACCTCGGTCTTATCGCGGAAGGTACAGATGGCGCCGACCACCGCTTCCTGGCTGCGAATGGGCACCGTATTGCCGATCAGCAACAGGCCATTGCATCCCAGTTCGCGGTCGTACATCGGCTCGCCGCTCTGCAAGACGGTCTGCAGGTCGGCGAGCAGCGGCGTGTGGGCCAGGGTTTTGTCCGGGCCGGAAAAGAGGATCTCCTGCGCCGCTGGGTTGATCAAATTAACTTCGCCGTGGGCATCGACGGCAACGACGCCCTCCTTCAGGGCGTGAAGCATGGCCTGACGCTGTTGAAACTGGGTGGAAATCTCCTGCGGCTCCAGCCCCAGCAGGACGCGCTTCAGACCGCGTACCAGGCTCCAGGTGCCCAGCGCGCAGACCAGCGCGCTGAACAGGATTGTCAGGAGTACGTCCCAGCGGCTGTTGGCGATCTGTTCGTCCACTTTACTCAGCGAAATGCCGACCACCACCACGCCAATTTGCTGGCGCTGGTCGTTGAACACCGGGGTGAACACCCGTAGCGCCGGGGCCAGTACGCCGTGGTTAATGGCAACGTTCTCTTTTCCCTGCAGCGTGGGCAGGATATCCCGGCCGATAAACCGCTTACCGATGATAGAGGTATCCGGATGCGAATAGCGAATACCGTGCATATCGGTGACGATAGCGTACAGCAGGTCGTTGCGCCGGGTGATGGCCTGCGCCAGCGGCTGAATGATCTGCTGCTGCGGGGGCGCCTCCAGTCCGCGCTTCACCTGCGGCATATCGGCCATGGTGCGCGCCACCGCCAGCGCGGTCTCTTTCAGACCGTCGCGGGTGGCATTGCTTATCTGCATATACCACAGGGCATACACCAGCAGCAGCACGGCGCCGATGACGCTGCCGATCATCAAGGACACGGCGGTGCTCAGCTTTAACGGTAAGGCGCGTTGGCGAACGCGAGGCGGGTGCTCTGAAGCCTTCATGACGATCCCGGATAGATTCAGTGAAGGCATATTATCGCCGATAGGACGGTTTTCATAAAGCCGTGTAATCAAAGCCAATCGAGGCGGTTTAGCCGATACGTAAACCGTTTCACATGTTCTGCCAACAATCCTTCTGGCTGGCCATGCCGGCGAGCGGCGAAGATGAGACGTAAGACAGCATTGCTCATATAACCGACAATCGCCCGTAAACGAGCGTTGGGGACGGTAAACTGTGACCCCGACGGCGGTAAAGCACAGAACATTCCACTTATAGTGGCGGCAGAGGTTAAATAGACCTGATGAATATAAGGATATGCATCAGGCCGCTGATGTCGCCGAGATGCGCTTTTTCTGTTGTAAATGGAGGTTGTTATGAACAGTTCGCTAACCGCTGCAATGCAGGCCCGCCGTCACCCGGATACCACTCACATCGATCGTCTCGCCACGGCAGACATGCTGGCGATGCTGCATCAGGATGATAAGCAGATATCGGAGGCGGTCGGCGCCTGCCTGCCGGACATCGCCCGGCTGATTGATGTCGCCACCGCGACGATGGGCCGGGGAGGGCGCCTGGTCATTATCGGCGCTGGAGCGTCAGGCCGGACGGCCATCGAGGCGGTCAGCGACTATTCGCCGGAAGGCAAACACGCGCTGGTGGGACTGATTGCCGGTGGGCAGACGGCGGCGATGGCCGAGCGGGAAACCGCAGCAAATAATTATGACCTGGGCGCCTTTGAACTGCAGTCGCTGGACTTTTCCAACCACGATATGCTGCTGGCGTTGACCGTCAGCGGCAAGACGCCGTGGGTGTGGGGCGCGATGCGCCACGCCTGGTCTCTGGGGGCCCCTATCGCTGTCGTCACTCAGCAGGCGGCCAGCGAGGCGGCGCAGCTGGCGGATATCATTATTGCCCCACAGACCGGGCCGGAAGCGGTGGCAGGCTTAGCCAATCCGAAGGCTCAACTGGCCCAGCGGCAGATCGTCAACATGCTGACGACCGGGCTCGCCATCCGTGACGGTCGGGTGTACAGCAATCTGCGGGTGGACGTGCAGGCTGACAATTCGCACTGGGCGGAGCGGCAGATAGCGATTGTCATGGCGGCCACCGACTGCACGCGCAGTGAAGCAAAAGCGGCACTGGCCAGCTGCCATCAGCACTGCCGCACCGCGATCCTGATGCTGCTCAGCGGGCTGGATGCCTGGCACGCGCGCGAGCTGCTGACGCAACATCACAATCACCTGCGTCTCGCCCTGCGCGAAGCACAGCGCAGCAGCACGACCACTCCCGCCCATTAACCCCTCAGCCAGGCGCGCGCGATTGTCGTACGCGCCTGGACTTTATTAACTAAAAAAATCTCTCTTTTTTATTTTTCTCAGCAATCAGGCTGAATTTTCGATCTTATTTTTCACCAGGTATCATTTTGATGTCTCGCTTTGCTTTTTTAAGTTAAATAATTATTTGATTAAAAATGCCAGAGTGTAAATGATATTTTAAAATAAAGTAAAAGTGCGTTAATATGCTGCCTCTTATTACCGTGTGCTACGTGATAATTCTATTATGCCTGCAATGAAAAAAACGATTATTTCCTTTACCGCATTAGCGATGTTCGTCAGCGCGGCGACGCATGCTGAAGCGGATACCTCGAAAAAAACCGACTTCCTGCTGATTGGCGGCGGGATCATGAGCGCCTCGCTCGGCACCTGGCTGCAGGCGCTGCAGCCGGACTGGAACCTGACCATGGTGGAGAAACTGGACGGCGTGGCCCTGGAATCTTCCAACGGCTGGAATAACGCCGGTACCGGCCACTCAGCGAATATGGAGCTGAACTATACCCCGGAACGAGCGGACGGGTCGATTGACGTCAGCAAAGCGCTGGATATTAACGAACAGTTTATGATTTCCCGTCAGTTCTGGTCGGCACAGGTGAAACGCGGTATTTTGCACGACCCGCACTCCTTTATTAACTCCACACCGCATATGAGTTTCGTGTGGGGCGATAATGTGGATTACCTGCAAAAACGTTATAACGCGCTGCAGCAGACCACCTTATTCCAGGGAATGAAATTCTCCACCGATCACGCGCAAATTAAACAGTGGGCGCCGCTGGTGATGGAAGGTCGCGATCCGCAGCAGAAAGTGGCCGCCACCTGGACGCCGGTGGGTACCGATGTCAACTACGGCGAAATTACCCGCCAGCTGATCGGCAGCCTGAAGAAAAATAACCACTTCACCCTGCAAACCTCCTCCGAGGTGACCGATTTCAAACGCAATGCTGACAACTCCTGGCACGTGACGATTAAGAACGTGCAGAGCGGGGACGCGCAGACTATTGACGCCAAATACGTCTTTATCGGCGCCGGCGGCGGCGCGCTGAAGCTGCTGCAGAAAACCGGCATTCCGGAAGCGGATAACTATGCCGGTTTCCCGGTGGGCGGCTCGTTCCTGATGACCGAGAACCCGGCGGTCACTGCGCAGCATCTGGAGAAAGTCTACGGTCAGGCTTCGGTCGGCGCGCCGCCGATGTCGGTGCCGCATCTTGACGCTCGTTATCTCGACGGGAAGCGCGTGGTGCTGTTCGGGCCATTCGCCACCTTCTCGACCAAGTTCCTGAAAAATGGTTCGTTCTTTGACCTGCTCAGCACCACCACCACCGATAACGTGCTGCCGATGACCCACGTCGGTCTCGACAACTTCGATC
Source organism: Klebsiella sp. HMSC16C06 (assembly GCF_001808325.1). NCBI lineage: Bacteria > Pseudomonadati > Pseudomonadota > Gammaproteobacteria > Enterobacterales > Enterobacteriaceae > Klebsiella > Klebsiella sp. HMSC16C06. The sequence continues at coordinate 473,623 of NZ_KV792984.1, read as the reverse complement.
TGGTGAAATATCTCGTCAGCCAGGTGATGCTCAGTGATGATGACCGTTTTGCTGCGCTGAAAGAGTACTACCCGGACGCGCGTAAAGAAGACTGGAAATTGATCCAGGCCGGCCAGCGCGTGCAGATCATTAAGAAAGACGCAGAGAAGGGCGGCGTTCTGAAGCTGGGTACCGAAGTGGTGGTCGATCAGCAGAAAACGATTTCTGCGCTGCTCGGCGCGTCGCCGGGGGCTTCCACCGCCGCGCCGATCACCCTGAACGTACTCAAGCAGATGTTCCCGCAGCAGTTTAACTCGCCGGAGTGGCAGAGCCGTATTCACGCTATCGTGCCGAGCTACGGTCAGAAGCTGAACGGTAACGTGGCGCTGACCCAGCAGGTATGGGATGACACCGCCGCGGCGCTGCAGCTGACTAAGCCGCCGGTGATCCAGATGCCAGCGGCTGCGCCGACCGCGACCGCCAAACCGGCAGAGCCGCCGCGCGACGCCTCGCCGCAGCACGATATGGCGCTGTAAAAGCACATTCGTGCAGTGAACAAAAGGGAAGACCACGGTCTTCCCTTTTTTGCGTTCATTTCACGTCCCTGCCGCACGTTGCCTGCAACTTTGCCGTCATAAAAGATATACTGGTTTGAATTGAAAAAAGAAAAGTAAACCAGGAGTGTGGAAGGGCTATGAAAGACGATATCAACCAGGAGATCACCTTCCGCAAGCTGTCGGTCTTTATGATGTTTATGGCGAAGGGCAATATCGCCAGAACCGCCGAAGCCATGAAGCTCAGCAGCGTTAGCGTGCACCGCGCGCTGCATACGCTCGAAGAGGGTGTCGGCTGCCCGCTGTTTGTTCACAAAGGGCGCAACCTGCTGCCGCTGCAGGCGGCGTGGACGCTGCTTGAATACTGCCAGGATGTGATGAGTCTGATGAGCCGTGGGCTTGAGGCGACGCGTAAAGTCGCCGGCGTCGGTCAGGGACGGTTGCGCATCGGTACCCTCTATTCGCTGACGCTGGAAACCGTTCCACGCATCATCATGGGGATGAAGCTGCGTCGCCCGGAGCTGGAGCTGGATCTGACCATGGGCTCCAACCAGATGCTGCTGGATATGCTGGAGGACGATGCGCTGGATGCTATCTTAATCGCCACCAATGAAGGCGAGTACAATCATTCGGCCTTCGACGTGGTGCCGCTGTTTGAAGATGATATCTTCCTCGCCGCGCCGGCGACGGAACAGCTGAATACCACAGAGCTTGCCGACCTGCGCGATTATGCCGATCGTAAGTTTGTTTCGCTGGCGGAAGGGTTTGCGACTTATGCCGGGTTTCAGGAGGCCTTTCAGGTGGCCGGTTTTGAGCCGGAAATTGTGACCCGGGTGAATGATATCTTTTCGATGATAAGTCTGGTGCAGGCGGGCGTCGGCTTCGCGCTGCTGCCGGGACGCATGAAGAAAGTCTATGAAAACGATGTGCAGCTGTTAAAGCTGGCGGAACCCTATCAGATGCGCCAGCTGATCTCTATCGTCTATTCGCACCATCGCGAGCGCGATGCCGACCTGCTGGCGCTGGCGGCGGAAGGGCGGATGTACGCCCGCAGTATTAATCGCTAAGCCGCTGCGCCAGATGGCGGGCGACGTCTACGCCGCTGCGTTCCAGCGCAATGGTCTCGCCGCGCCAGCCCGCCTGGCGGGTCAGGCAGGTGAGCACCCCGCCGGGCGGCATCTCGATTGCCAGCCTGGCGTCGCGTTCATCGGCGGCAATCATCGCCTCCTGCCAGTGCACGGTGCGCGCCATGTTCATCGCCAGATCGTCGGCGATCCGCTGCGGATCCCACAGCACGCGCGCCGTCGAGCCGCTTAAATAGGCGCGCTGAGGGCGCGTTAAGGTGACGTCGGCAAAGGCTTTTGCCAGCGCTGCGGCGGGTTTATCCAGCAGTGCGCAGTGCGAGGGTACGCTGACCGCCAGCCGCTGGGCTTTACTGGCGCCAGCCCGCAGCGCCAGCTGCGCCACCTCGGCCATGGCCTCATCGCGCCCGGCGATCACGATCTGCGTTTCGGCGTTGAGGTTGGCGAGATAAACCTCGTGGCCCTGCATCAGCGCCTCAACCCGCGGGCGGGTCAGCCCCATAATCGCCGTCAGCCCGTAACCTTCGGGATAAGCCTGCTCCATTAAATCGCCGCGCAGCGCCACCAGCCGCAACGCGCTGGCGAAATCGAGCGCGCCGGCAATCACCGCTGCCGGAAACGCGCCGATAGAGAGGCCGCTGACCATCTGCGGATCCACGCCCTGGCGCTGTAGCTCGCGCGCCCAGGCGACCCCGGCGATCAGCAGACAGAGTTGTACCGCACGGGTGTGTTTTAGCGCGTCGGCGCTATCGAGAGTAGCGACTTCATCCCCCAGCACGGCGCGCGCCTGGGTGAAGATAGCCTCGCGATCGGGGAGGGCCGCCAGCATGCCGGGGCGCTGGCCGCCCTGACCGGGAAAAGTAAATAAAATCTTCATCATTCCTCCCTGTGCCACGGCGTCGCGGTTAAGCGTGCGCCATGGGATGTTTTCAGCAGCGCACGGCCATCGCGCAGCCACTCATTAAGGGCGAAGGCGCCGTAGGGCGTTTCTACCTGGGTATCGGCGCGGCACGGCAGTTGGGCCACACGGGCCTGCCATTCGCGCAGCGCCTCGCGATCCAGCGGCTGCGGCGCGCGGATCAGCAGATCCAGATCGCTTGCCGCATGGAGTACCGGGATCTCAGTGGCCAGCGCATAGCCGGTACTGCCGGTGACGCCCCAGCCCCAGGACCAGGGGTATAAGGTAAGGGCGATAGCCGCCTGAACCGGCGGCTGTGAAACAAAAGGGGAGCCCAGCAGACGCTCGCGCTCCACCAGCATTTCCGGCGTCACGCAGCGCACGATATTGTGCGCCTGGACCCAACCGGCGGCGCGCTGCTCGCGCTTCATGCCCCGCACCCCCACCGGGATGCGGGCCTGGTCATCAACGTCGCGTCTCACCACCACCGGCAGCGCGGCTCGCCACTGCTGAGCCACCCACGGCTCGGCAATAGCTTCCAGGGCGCTGGCGTGGTTTAACCAGAGTAAATCGTGGGGACGCGGCGTTGATGACATGGTTTACAGTCCTGAAGTCAAAGAGATAAACAGCGGTAGCGACAGGATACACAGAACCGAGCTTAACAGCAGCACGGCTTCAGCATCAGGAGACTGGACGCCGAAGCGGTTGCCGAAGACCACGCCGAAGAAGCCGGCGGCCAGGGCAATCATCAGGATCGCGGTAATGGCGATAGAGCCGTGCAGACCCAGCAGCATCACCAGACCCCAGGCAATAAACGGCTGCACCAGCAGTTTCACGATGGTGGAAGTGGCGATCAGCGTATTGAGCTGCAGTTTACGTGCCGACAGGATCACCCCGGTGAGGAACAGCGCGGCGGCGGTGGCGGCCAGGCCCAGCGGTTTGATGGAGGCCAGCAGCATTTCCGGCATTTTAATGCCGATAGCGGAAAGCACCACCCCAAGCAGCGGGCCCCAGACGATCGGTTTTTTCACCGAACGCCACATCAGCACCGGCAGCATCGCCAGCGTAGAACCGCTGTTTTCACCTGCGGCGCGGGCTTTTTCACGTTCCAGAATCAGCAGGCAGAACGGGGTCATCAGTACCGAGCCGCAGGCGATAGAGACCGCCACCGACAGCGAGGTTGACGCGCCTTCACCCAGCACGCTGCCGAGGATCGGCAGACCCAACGCGGCATAGTTTGGCAGGGCGACGGTGAGGGTCAGCACCGCAGCATCCTGCGGCGTGCGTTTGAACACGCTGGTGGCGAGGAAGTAGATCGCGGCATAGGTGATCCACATCGCGCCGGTCAGCACCAGCACCAGCGGCGACTGGGCGACGATACCGGCCCACGGCGTTTGTACCGTGGCGCTAAACAGCGTGGCGGGTAAGGCAAAATCCATTACAAAGATATTGAGCAGGGAGACATTTTTATTATCTACCATCCCGGCCTTACCGGCCCAGAAGCCCAGCAGCATAATGACGAAAATCGGGGCAAGAGCATGAATAATCACATAAGTCATAAATCACCTGTAAATAAAATAGAGTACTGGCGCGATTGTTATTTTTTCTAAAAGCCGCCCCTTCCCGGAGCGTGTATTCCGCGCTCCGGGGGACAGCTTCCGGCAGGTTTTCTTCTACTACTTACGTACGAACGTTTTACCAGCTGGCGCGCATGCGATCGCGAACCAGTTGTGAGCTGCGGCGGTTTTCCGCGCCCAGGCGGCACTTCAGTGAGGTATCTTTGCGCGCGTCAGCGATGGCGTCGCGCAGGGTACGGCTGACCAGCGACAGATCGCCTTCGTCTGGCGCATCCGGATTATTAATATCCAGAAGGGCGGAGAGCAGGCCGAGCGTCGCATAGTTGCTGACGTCGTAGGCCATTGGCGGGATTGTCGCCGCCAATTTCTCCAGCGCCTCCACGGTACGCAGCGTAATGCGCGCTGCCGATTCTTTACCCATCGCGTGGACCAGCACACCGCTATCGTTAAAGGCGATCAGGCGGTTGGCCTGATAGCCGTGGGCCAGAAACGCCCCGGACATCGCTTTTCCGACAATCAGGCCAATCACCGGGTGGCCGGCAAGACGGGCTTTGGCGTAGGCGCCCGCGGCTCCGGCCAGCGCCTGGTGGATGCCGAAAGCTTCTTCGCGGCGGCCATAGGCCTGGCTTGGGACATCAATTACCGCGACGATCGGCCGTTTGACAGGCTGGTCGGCGTCAGCGGCGATGGTTTCATTGACCACTTTCGCCAGCGTCCAGCCTTCCAGCAGGCCGACTTCGCCGCCGGCGGCGCGCGGGTAGTGGTTGTTGGCGTCAGGCACCACGGCGATAAAGCGGACGCTTTCGCCAGCAATCTGGCCATCTGCGACCTGTACCGACGGGCACAGACCACTCATCAGCGGCGCGTCGGGCGCCAGTTTATTCAGCCACAGCGCGGCGCGGTTTGGGAACTGACTCATTATTTATCCTCCCGGGCAAAAAGCTGTTTAATCTGCGCGGTATCCGCCTGCTGGCGGGTATCGAACTGGCTCAAGCGACGCAGATAATCGTCATAGTTGTCGCTGCGGTGCTGTACCGGTACGCCTTTGGCGATCGCCTCATTCATTGCGGTTTTAACGGCGTTAACGCCATCGTTAACCAGCGCGTCGACCAGTCCGCTGGCGGCGCGAATTTCACCCCCGGTCATGCTCCAGATAAACGGCCGGTTGCGGGAGTCGTACTCTTCAATGCCGGCTTCCTGCTCGATAACCTGCGGGCCGTTGAGGCCAAGACGGGCTTCACGAGTGACGATAAGGTAGCTGCACAGCGCCGCGGCGATGGACATGCCGCCGAAGCAGCCGACGGTACCGGTAATAATGCCGACGACCGGGGTGTAGCGGCGCAGGTCGACAATCGCGGCATGAATATCGGCGATGGCGGCCAGACCGAGGTTGGCCTCCTGCAGACGTACGCCGCCGGTTTCGAGGCACAGCACCGCCTGGGTCGGGATACCGTTGCGGTTATCTTCCGCCGCCAGCTCCAGCGCGGCGGCCATTTTGGCGCCGGAGACTTCGCCCATACTGCCGCCCTGGAAGGTGCCTTCGATGGCAATCACCACCGCAGGTTGGCCGTTGATCGTGCCTTTGGCGACCACCATACCGTCGTCGGACTGTGGGACGATGCCCTGCGCGCCGAGCCACGGCGACATAATGCCTTCAAACGGATCCAGCAGTTCGCGGTAGCTGCCGTCGTCCAGCAGGGCGTGGGCGCGTTCGCGAGCGCGCAGTTCGATAAAGCTGCGATCGTTACGCATGAGCGGCCTCCTCAAAGACTTGTTCAATACGAATACGAGCGACGCCCGGCGTGGCGCCGAAGTCGTGGATAATCAACTGCCCGGCGGGCAGACCGTTGATCAGGTTCAGCCTGTCGAACAGCGCCTGCCAGCGCGCCTGGCTGTTATCCACGGAGGTGGTGATCTGTACGTTGAGCGTGGCGCTCTGTGCGGCGGTATAAAGCACTTCCATATCGCCTGAACCTACGACCCCTGCCAATGCTTTGCCGCTGAGGGCGCGGTTGGCAGGAAATGACAATGTAATCTGTTCCATAACATCCTCTGAATGCGTTAGCCGGCAACCCGGTCGAGAAACAGGGTGGCGGCAAGGAGATCGGCCGCGCCACCCGGCGAGGCGTTGTGCGCCAGCATCTGCCCATCAAGGCGCGCCAGCGCGGCGCGACCGGCGACGCTGGCGCAACCGCCCGCCGCCAGAACCTCGCGGGCGCCTTGCTGCATAGCGTGCAGGCCATTCATGCCGGCGCGCGACAGCACGCAGGTATCGCTCAGCGAGGTCATGATGGCCATCAGCGCATCAAGGCGCGCCTGCGGCTCGCTGGCGCCTCGCGCCCGGCTCTGCTGCAGTTGCGGCAGCGCCAGGGTGGTAACATGCGGAAATCCGCGCTGCGCTTCCTCGCGTGCGCCCGGCACCTGCCAGCGGCGGCTGGCGCGCAGCCCCTTACTAAAGCTTTTCGGCGCGAAGCCGTCAGGCAGGCGGGCGAGGGCGGCGGCGGCGGCGGCGATCGCCTGTGATTGACCCTCTCCACCCAACATCGCCACCGCGCTGACCAGCAGGCCCAGCGCCCAGATAGCGCCGCGGTGGGTGTTAACTCCACCCGTCGCCATCATCATCTGCGCTTCACCTTCGCGACCGAGGCGGCCGACGGTTTCGCGCAGGGCGATATCCGCCGGACGCTGCCAGCTTTGCTGCGCCAGCGCGTGAAAGGTCGGCTGCAGACTGCGGGCGGAGCGTTCCATCAGGTCCAGATTAAGATCCTGATGCGCGCCGTTGCCGCGACTATCGACCAGGCCCGGTTTCGGACTCAGACGGGCTTCGTCAATCAGACACGCGCTGGCGGTATGCGCCAGCCAGCTGACGCGGCTTTCTGCGTGCAGGGGGGAGAGATTTTTCATTACCAGCTCCGGAATTTTGCCGGTGGGTTGTACAGTCCGTCGGACCACTCCACCAGGTCGGCGACGCTGCCGGCCGCCAGCAGTGAGCGGGTGGCATCGCTACGGCGAATGCCGATATCTTCCGGGTACACCACTTTGCCGCTCTGGCGCAGGGCGGCGACGCGTTTGGCGTCCACCCCGAGGCCAATATCGGTGATCCCGGCCACCGCGGCGACCATCGCCCGGCGCTCTTCAAGGCTCTCCGCGCGGTACAGGTAAGCGATACCTTCTTCGGTCAGCACGTGAGTCACGTCATCGCCATAAATCATCACCGGCGCCAGCGGCATGCCGGAGGTTTTCGCCACCTCAACCGCGTCGAGGGTTTCAACGAAGGTCGGTTTCACGCCGGCCTGGAAGGTTTCGACCATCTGCACCACCAGTTTTTTCCCACGCTGCATCGGGTCTGGTTCAGTGATCATATTGAGCCAGGCCGGGGTGGCGTGGCGGCGACCGTGCGGGTCGTGGCCCATGTTCGGCGCGCCGCCGAAGCCGGATAGGCGGCCGCGGGTGACGGTGGAGGAGTTAGCCAGGCCATCAACCTGCAGGGTCGAACCGATAAACATATCTACCGCGTACTGACCTGCCAGCTGGCAGAAGGCGCGGTTAGAGCGCATTGAGCCATCCGGGCCGGTAAAGAAGATATCCGGGCGGGCGCGGATGTACTCTTCCATCCCCAGTTCGCCGCCGAAACAGTGCACGCTCTCCACCCAGCCGCTCTCGATGGCCGGGATTAAGGTCGGATGCGGGTTCAGCGTCCAGTGTTTACAGATTTTGCCTTTCAGTCCGAGCTGTTCGCCATAAGTGGGCAGCAGCAGTTCAATGGCAGCGGTATTAAAGCCGATACCGTGGTTAAGCGACTGCACCTGATGCTCCGCGTAGATGCCTTTGATCGCCATCATCGCCATCAGAATGTGTTCTTGCTTAATCAGGCGCGGGTCGCGGGTGAACAGCGGTTCAATGAAGAACGGTTTGTCGGCGACCACCACGTAATCAATCCACGAGCCGGGAATATCGACGCGCGGCAGATCGCATTCGTCGTCCACCAGTTCGTTGACCTGGGCTATCACAATGCCATCGTGGAAGGCGGCGGCTTCGACCAGCGCCGGGGTATCTTCAGTACTTGGCCCGGTGTACAGGTTGCCTTTGCGGTCGGCTTTATAGCCCGCGATCAGCGCGACGTTTGGCGACAGATCAACGTACAGGCGGGAGTAGAGTTCGATATAGGTGTGGATGGCGCCGATTTCGAGCAGGCCATCTTCCAGCAGCTGCGAAATGCGCAGGCTCTGGGTGCCGGAGAAAGAGAAATCCAGTTTACGGGCAATGCCTTTTTCAAACAGGTCCAGATGCTCGCTGCGCCCGACGCTGGGCATAATCATATGCAGGTCGTGAATTTTTTGCGGATTGACCTCGGCGAGCATGCGGGAGAGGAAATCAGCCTGTTTCTGGTTGTTGCCTTCCAGCACCACCCGATCGCCCGGGGCGAGCAGATTTTCCAGTACGCTGACCAGCTGGTCAGTGGGGATGACTTTGCCGGCGATCTTCGCTTCGGCCAGCCGCCGCTGTTTTTCCGTCCGGCGACGGTTCCAGACCCGCGCCGTCGTTTGTTCAGCATTCATTGTTAACCTCCTGATTCGACAAATCGTTTTGTTTGTCCTGGTGGAAGTTAGTGTGCGATGCGCGGCGCTGCGCATCAATTAAGCACGGCGGCTAATTGTTAGCTTTAGAGTAACGATTGGGTCTTACCGTTTGTGATAGGGATCAATAATACGAAAGGCGTAGTGGTCTAAGGGAAGAGCGCAGGTGAGGAAGCCGGCCGGTACACGGCCGGCCGTGGGAAGGGGTTATTCTTTACTGACATCACTTAATAAGAAAGCAATACTCTGACCGCCGCTGGTCTGCTCGAGGGCAATTTTGGCGATAATCGTCAGTGGCACCGACAGCAGCATGCCGACCGGGCCCAATAGCCAGCCCCAGAAGATCAAGGACAGAAACACTACCAGCGTGGAGAGCCCCAGGCCACGTCCCATCACCCGTGGCTCCAGAATGTTGCCGAACACCAGGTTGACGATCAGGTAGCCGGCCAGGACCACCAGCGCCTCGTACAGCCCGCCAAACACCAGTACCTGCAGGATCGGCGGGATGGCCGCCAGCACGGAGCCAATATTGGGAATATAGTTGAGCGCGAAGGCCAGCAGTCCCCACATGAAGGCGAAGCGCACGTCCAGCAGCACTAGCATGCCCCAGACCACCAGGCCGGTCACCAGGCTAATCGCGGTTTTCAGCACCAGATAATGCGACACGCTGTCGATGGCCCGCTGAATGGCGCCCATCCCTTCAACCGGACGGGACATCAGCTGTTGCAGCTTGGCGGGAAGCTGGGGGACCTCCAGCAGCATAAATACCACCGTCAGCAGCAGCAGAAAAATCGAGGACATCGCGTTCGACAGCTGAGTGAGCAGGCTGGTGACCAGCGTCATCACCGCGTTAGGGTCGATGTATTTATTCAGCTCCACCACCGAGACGGTGAACCCCATGCGCTGCAGCCAGGGGGCGATGGTTTGCATCGGCTCGTAGAGATAGTTGCGATATTGCGGTAAGGTGCGCGCCAGCTCGTTAAGCGAGGTCCCCAGCGAGGCCAGCAGCACAATGGCCAGCATGACGATGAGGCCAATCAGCATCGAGATCGCCAGCACGCGCGGGACCCGGCAGCGGACCAGCAGTTGTACCAACGGATTAATGATCACCGCCAGAAAGAGGGCGAGAATAAAGGGGACAATAATGTCCGCCGCAAAGCGAATGCCGGTAAGGATGATCACCAGCATGCCCAGCATGATGACCATCTTTAATCCGTTAAGTGTAATAATGGGTTTAGCCATAGGTCCCGACCTCAATCTTCCTTGCCTATTAACAGGTTGCGTTACATTAGCATAATGACGTTTTTTTGCAGAAAAAACGCATTGAAGCAAAACGGCGGCGTAAAGAATTGCAAATTCTTTGAATTAAATGTAGCACTATGCTACAAATTTATCTGTGTATAACTACTGAGGACAATTTTCATCCGCAACGGACGAGAAGCAACACCGCGGATAATTGTAATTTTATGGACAATCAGTTCAGGATGTATATTTTAAACCACCCCGCAGTCTCTCTCTCTTTTTCCCGTTTTGCCGGCGAGCAGCACTGGCATTCGGCGCTATAGTCACCTTCTCTCTGCCTGAGCTGGCGCCAAGCGCACAGCGAAATCTACGTCAGAAATTTTCCTGTTTACGCCTCGCGTAAACGGTAATGGATTATATTCTCAAGCAGGAGAAGGGATCATGTTTTATTGGATTTTATTAGCTTTAGCTATTGTTGCTGAAATTACCGGCACCTTGTCGATGAAATGGGCGAGCGTGAGCGGTGGTCATACCGGTTTTATTTTAATGCTGGCCATGATTGCTCTGTCATATATTTTTCTTGCCTTTGCGGTTAAAAAAATTGCCCTGGGTGTGGCCTACGCGCTATGGGAAGGGATCGGCATTTTGCTGATTACCGTGTTTAGCGTGCTGTTGTTTGATGAAAGCCTGTCGCCGCTGAAGATCGCCGGCCTGACCACCCTGGTGGTGGGGATCGTCTTAATTAAGTCCGGCACCCAGAAAAAAGCGTCGTCAAAGCAGGAGGTGGCCCATGCAGCAGTTTGAGTGGATCCACGCCGCGTGGCTGGCCGTCGCCATCGTGCTTGAAATCATTGCCAACGTCTTTTTGAAGTTTTCCGATGGCTTCCGCCGCAAAGTCTACGGCATCCTGTCCCTGGCGGCGGTGCTGGGCGCGTTCAGCGCCCTGTCGCAGGCGGTTAAAGGGATCGATCTCTCGGTCGCCTATGCGCTGTGGGGCGGCTTCGGTATCGCGGCGACCATCGCCGCCGGCTGGGTGCTGTTTGGTCAGCGCCTGAATAACAAAGGCTGGGCGGGGCTCATCCTGCTGGTGGCCGGCATGGTGTTAATTAAACTCGCCTGACGTCTCGCCGCCTGCAAAGCCAGGCGGCAAAACAGGTCCTCTGTAGTATGCTTAACTCAAGATCAGCCCCTCGCTGATAGTGTGCCTGGTGACGATGAGGACTGCGCATGTTCACTGCTTTCGGCTGGCGGAAAATTCCTTCCGCCAGGACGTTGTCAATAATGATATTCCTCGCCGGCCTTGGACTTACCGCGTCGGTCATTTCTCTGCTGTATCTCTCACAACACCTGATTGCCAGCAAATCTAATGAAATCGATCAGCAGCGTTCGGTGCTGTCGGTGGAAGGGGCGGTACAGACCTCGGTCAATCGGGTGCTGTCGCTGGTGCTGGACAATGCCATCTGGGATGACGCGGTAACGCAGACCTACGCCCCGTCACTCGATCAGAAATGGCTGTACGATTCCTGGGGATCAGGCTTCAAAATCAATAACCTGTACGATGGCACCTTTGTCCTCGATGAACATTATCGTATCCTGTGGGGCGCCTTTCAGAGCCAGGTGCTGCCCCGGACTGACCTCTCATTTCTAGGGGCTGGCCTGACCAGTCTGATCCGCTCTCATGCGCAAGCATTGCGTGAGGGAAAAAACGCCTTTGCCGGTATCACGCGCACGGAGGCCGGGATCGCCTTTGTCGGCATCGGCCTGATACGCCCAACGACAGGTCGGCTTCAGGTATTTGATGCGACGCGGCGCTATCTGGTGATAACCCGGCATATCAACCCCCAACTGCTGGAGCGCCTGGGTGACACCTTTCAGATTCGTCATCTGCATCTCGCCGAGGGTCCTGGCGCCTACCGTATTCCGCTGCGAACGCAGGCGGATGAGGTGCTGGGATACCTGGCCTGGCAGCCGCGCCTGCCTGGCGCTGAAGCGGCGCAGGCCTCGTCAGGCAGCATGGGACTGATCGCCGGGGTGGCGGCCAGCCTGATCCTGCTGTTTATCCTTTTTAGCAGTTTGGGCATGTATAAGCTGGCGCGCGGGGAGCGTCAGGCGCGGGAGATAGCCATGATTGACTGGCTGAGCCGTCTGCCTAACCGGCGAGCGCTTCTGCTGCGGTTAAGCCAGGTATGCGAGACGGGGAAACACGATATTCAGTGCGTGGTGTTTATCGATCTGGATGGTTTTAAGGACGTCAATGATAACTATGGTCATGATGTCGGCGACGCCCTGATCCGCCATATCGCCAGCGCCCTACAGACGCGGGTACCGACGGGGGCCATGCTGGCGCGGATGGGCGGGGATGAGTTCGCCATGGCGGTGAGCGGCGCAAAGGCGATTGACCGGGCGGCGGCGTTCGCCTGGGCAGCGCTGGAGCTGCTGAAAGCGCCAGTGACGCTCAGCAAACGCAAAATTTATATCGGCGCCAGCATTGGCATCGCCAGCGGCGCCCCGGCGGAATGTTCCAGTACCGAGCTGTTTCGCCGGGCCGACATCGCCATGTACCACGCCAAGAAGAGCGGGAAGGGGCGGACGGCCTGGTATGACGATGCGCTGGATGCTGTGCGGCGTCATCAACTGATGATTGAGAACGGCATCCGCCAGGGGCTGGAGCAGGATGAATTTGAGGTCTGGTATCAGCCGGTGGTCGATGCCGATACCCTGGCCATGACCGGCGTGGAGGCGCTACTGCGCTGGCCGCGACGCCCGCAGGGGGCGCTGGCGCCGGATGCGTTTATTGCCATCGCCGAGAGCAGCGGCCTGATTGATGCCCTCGGGCAGTTCGTTCTGCAACGCGCCTGCAGCGACCTGCAGCCGGTTGACGATCTCCTTTTGTCGGTGAACATCTCGCCAGCGCAATTTCGCGACCCGGCTTTTGAAAACCGGGTGATGAAGACCGTCGCGGCCTGCCGCTTTCCGCCGTCGCGCCTGCAGGTGGAGGTGACGGAGAGCTATGTGCTGGAAAATCCGGAACGTTCGCAGGCGGTGGTGGAGAATCTGAAGGCCCAGGGTATTGCCGTGGCGCTGGACGATTTTGGCACTGGCTACTCAAGTATTGGCTATTTACGCCGCTTTCGCTTTGATAGCCTGAAGATCGACAAATCTCTCGCCGGGCGGGTGGACAGCGATGAACAGGCGGCGGAGATGGTGCGCGGGACGGTGCGCATTGCCCGCGCGCTGGGGATGACGGTCGTGGCGGAGGGGGTTGAGGATCTGCAGCAGCTGACGCTGCTGCGGCGGGCCGGCTGCGACCGGCTTCAGGGGTACTATTTCAGTAAACCGATGCCGATCGCCGATCTGCTGCAGCGGCGTCAGTCGCAGGGGTGATTACTCTCCGGCCAGTGCTTCCAGCTTATCGCGAAAGCCGGTAACCGAAATGGCGCGGTTGTCAGCCCGCCAGCGATCCTGCGGACCGGGAGCGGAGCTTTGCACGGCGATCACTTGCCAGCCGTCCTCCGTTTTCAACAGCAACGGCGACCCGCTGTCACCAGGCAGCGTATCGCACTGATGCGACAGCACGCTGTTTTGCGCCCAGCCGGTCACGATGCAATCCTGATGGCTGTACAGATTATCCAGATGATCCTCCGGATATCCCGATTGGGTCACTTTACGGTCCGCTGCCTTCAGCGCAGCGGTGAGATCGGCCTTGCTACCCGGGAAGAGTGGGATCGGCGTGATGCCCGAGGGAGCATAGCGCAGTACGATCAGGCCAAAATCTGACGGCGCCGCGGCGGAGGGCACGATCCAGCCATCGCCATCGGCCTTCAGGCGCTTACCTAAGGCCGGATCCACTCGCCCTTCAATGCCGTGAATTTCATATACCCAGCCGCCCTTGCGCGAAATAAAGCGCAGAGCAACCGCTTTGTCCGGTTTGCCGCGCGGAGGCGTCAACAGACAGTGGCCAGCGGTCAGCGCCAGGTGAGGGGAGATAAGCGTCGCTGTGCACAGATTGCCGCTGGCGGTTTCCAGTTGGCCGATCGCATCCCACGGGCTTTCCTCGGGGTGGCTCACCGCTTTTCGGTCATCATGGCCGAAAAACAGCGTCTTAATATCTTTGGCGCTCAGTCCGCTATCATCGGCATGTGCGCCCAGAGGTAACAGATAAAATGAACACAGCAATAACAGAACGTCTCTACGCATATCACTCTCTGGGGAGGCTATGATGTCTATTGACAGTAGCAGGAGATTTAAGTTTTTGAAAGTAAACAATAATTCTAAGCAGGCCAAACCGTTGCCATCAGGCGAGACGGGCTGACGCTGCCGCTGGCAAAACCGTCTGATTTCAAGCGGTTAATACCAGCTGAACGCTGTTGCTATTTCCGCAGAAAGCGACGTCCGACGCAACAAAATTCGTGTATCAGAACGTACTGAACCCGGTGAATAATTCATCAGTCTGGCATTAAGATTATTCCTGGTTTGCCAGCGATTCGCTGAAAAATAATGCGCTTACCCGCCAAAACTTCACCAGAATTCGCACTTCTTTACGCCTCTCGTAATTATTTTCAATGCGAAACATTTTCTCACCGAAAACGTTGTTACCGTCACTCCGCCGTTGAGTAAATAGAGAGGTAATACCGGCGATGATAACCTGAATTCTATTTCCCCGACGTTGGGAGGGTATATGTCTAAAAAAGGTATTCGCGCACTGGTTTATGTTTCCCTGGTCTCAGTCGCTATCTGGGGCGCGACCGGTTATCTGGTGATGGAAGCGGTGCGCGTACTGTGAAGCGTCTGGTCACCACGAGGTGGCCGGCGCGCGCTAGTTTATGACTACAGTGTCTGGCGTCTTCGGACGCCGGGCATTTTTTGTGCCGCAGGAATTTCAGGGTAATGAGACGCGGGAAGGTGTCGTCAGCGATCGCCGTACGGTATTTATTATTCTGCAAAGCCAGCAGAAGCAGTAAATGAGAGCGTGGCGGAAATGATTAATAGAGGAAAAAGCGGGTAGCAACCACTGCGCAAATGATTAACAGGATCAGGATGAGCTCGAAACGATAGCGCCGCAGCATAGTGCTCTCCAGAAAAAACGGCGCTGAAACAGCGCCGATTATTAAGAAGGTTAGTTCACCGGGAGGAATTATGCTGCCGGCTGTGCAGCAGGTTTAGCGGCCTGGTGTTTAGTGGTTTTGTGGTGTTTTTTTGCAGCCTGCGCTTTCTGTGCTACCGGTTTAGCCGCAGCTTTGTGGTGCTTTTTAGCCGCCTGAGCTTTCTGCGGAGCAGCGGGTTTAGCTTCTACTTTTTTGTGTTTTTTAGCGGCCTGGGCTTTCTGGGCAGCGGCTGGTTTAGCTTCTGCTTTTTTGTGTTTTTTGGCAGCCTGAGCTTTCTGCTCTGCAGCTGGTTTTGCCGCGGCTTTGTGGTGTTTTTTGTGATGGGTGGTCTTGGCAGCAGTGCTGTGGGTAGCAGCCGGTGCCTGAGTGGTGCTTACTGCGTCAGCAGCGAAAGCGGCGGAAGAGAGACCCATAGCAGCGGCAACGACCAGAGCTAATACTTTTTTCATTCTGATATCCTCGAAAAGTTTTCTTAATTTCAACCCCACTGCGGGGCCGGTGAAATCACTATATGCTTGTCTTTTCGAGCTTTCCGTGAGTGTTTGGTATCGGCGTGTAACCGAATGTACAACACGCCTGGCCGTGGGGAGTGGAAGGACGCGCCGGGCAACCCGGCGCGTACGATCACAGATAGCGGGCGGTAAGGTGTTCGCGGAAGTAGCGGCTGTTGAGATCCTCGCCGGTGGCCTGCTGGATCAGCTGCGAGGTGGAGAAGCGGCTGCCATGCTGCCAGATATTCTGCCGCAGCCAGTCGAACAGGGCGCTGAAATCGCCCTCCGCAATATCGCGGTCTAACGTCGGCAGCGCGCGCCGGGCGGCGGCCATCAGCTGGGCGGCATACATCGCACCCAGCGTATAGGAAGGGAAATAGCCGAATCCGCCGTCGGTCCAGTGAATATCCTGCATGCAGCCGTCCCGGTAGTTGCCGGTGGTCGACAGCCCCAGCCAGTGCTGCATCTTCTCGTCCCACAGCGCCGGGATATCATCTACTTCAATCTCGCCGTCAATCAGCGCGCGTTCAATTTCATAACGCAGGATCACATGCGCCGGGTAGCTGACCTCATCGGCATCGACGCGAATAAAACCCGGTTTCACCCGCTGATTCCAGGCGACAAAGTTGTCGCTGCTAAAGGCTGGTTGATCGCCAAAACGCTCGCGCACCGCCGGTAACAGGCGGTTGAGGAAAGGCTCGCTACGTCCCAGCTGCATTTCAAAAAACAGACTCTGCGACTCGTGGATAGCGGTGGAGCGAGCGAGTCCTACCGGCTGGTCGACCCACGGGCGAGGCAGATTCTGCTCATAGCGGGCGTGGCCGGTTTCGTGGATCACGCCGAACAGGGCGCTGAGCAGGTCGTTTTCGTTGTAGCGGGTGGTGATGCGCACATCCTGGGGGACGCCGCCGCAGAACGGGTGAGCGCTGATGTCGAGGCGCCCGCCGTCGAAGTCAAAGCCGAGGATGCGCATGGCCTGCAGGCCCAGCTCGCGCTGAGCGGCAATCGGGAAAGGCCCCTGCGGGGCGAGTAATGTCTGCGTCGCTTGCTTAGCGACCGCTTGCCGCAGCAGGGAAGGCAGCCAGGACTTGAGGTCGGCAAACAGGCTATCCAGCCGGGCGCTGGTCATATCTGGTTCGAAAATATCGAGCAGCGCGTCGTAGCGTGAGCCGCCTCTGGCATCGGCGCGGATCTGCGCTTCCTGACGGCTCAGCTTGACCACCTCGCGAAGATTGTCGGCAAAGCCAGCCCAGTCGTTAGCGGGACGCTGACTGCGCCAGGCATGCTCACAGCGGCTGCCGGCAAGAGATTTTGCTTCCACCAGGCTCTCCGGCAGCAGCGCGGCCTGATCGTACTGACGCTGCATCTCACGCAGGTTGGCCTGCTCGACGTCGTTGAGGTCCTGCTGGCGGGCTTCCTGCAGCCATTGGCCCACTTTTTTATCGGTCAGGATCTGATGCTGCAGCACGCCGAGCTCCGCCAGCGCTTCGCCCCGGGCGGCGCTGCCACCCGGAGGCATCATCGCAAACATATCCCAGCCAGCGATGGCGGAGAGATGCGAAAAGCGCGACAGGCGCTGAAAGGTACGGGTAAGCTGCTGATAAGGCGTATTTTCAGTCATAGTGGCGTTCGGTCCGTGACAGGTGAATGAACAGGTTATCGGTATCCTTCTACACTATCCTGATACGCCCGGCGGGTCGAGCGTTGCGCATAGGGGAAGGGAAAGACACATGGCGGGAGAATAAGCTCACCTCTGTGATCGGTGTGACAGAAAACGGTAACATATCGGTACTAAACTGTGATCAATCACACAGGTCTGGAGGTTCGGGGGTGGTTTATGAATCCGTTCACCTGGCTGTTTATTGCACTGCTGTCCGTTGATGCCGTCAGAGAGTTGATGGGCTTGTCTTCCATTATGGGCATGTGGTGAAACGTGGCCCGCAGGCCACGTCACACGCGACTATTTCAGTCGTTGATGTAAGCAGGTGCCGGTCAACAGCGCGGCAAGGAGCAGCAGCGCGATAAACCCACCGACGCCGTTCCAGCCGTAGTGATGCCAGAATACCCCGCCTAACGTCCCGGCAAGACTTGAACCCAAATAATAGCTGAACAGATACAGCGATGACGCCTGACCGCGGGCGCGGCGGGCGCGTGGGCCAATCCAGCTGCTGGCGACGGAATGCGCGGCGAAGAAGCCAGCGGAAAACAGCAGCATACCGATGAAAATAAGCCACAGGGAAGAAAAGAGCGTCAGCAGCAGGCCGCAGAGCATGACAGCGGTAAAGCCGAGCATCACCGGTCCGCGGCCAAAGCGTACGGTCATGGCCCCTGCCTTAGGTGAACTCCAGGCCCCGGTGAGATAAGCTACCGACAGCAGGCCTACCACCGCCTGGCTTAGTGACCATGGCGACATCATCAGCCGGTAGCCAATATAGTTAAACAGGGTGACAAAAGCGCCCATCAGCAGAAAACCTTCGACGAACAGCAGCGGCAGACCGCGGTCGCGCCAGTGCAGACGAAAGTTGATCAGCAAATTTTTCGGTCGCAGCGAGGTCGAGCGGAACTGGCGCGACTCGGGCAGAATGCGCCAGAACATGATGGCCGCGGCCAGCGCGAAGCCACTGATCACCGCCAGCGCCACGCGCCAGCCGAAGAAATCGGTAAAGACCCCGGTCAGCAAGCGGCCGCTCATGCCGCCGATGGAGTTGCCGCTGATATATAACCCCATCGAAAAGGCGACGAAACTGGGGTGGATCTCCTCACTCAGGTAGGTCATGCCGACCGCCGCCACGCCGCTCAGCGACAGGCCGATCAGGGCACGCATAATGAGGATGCCGTGCCAGCTGGTCATCATGGTCGACAGCAGCGAGCAGCAGGCGGCCAGCAGCAGGGCGGTGACCATCACCGGCTTGCGCCCGATGGCGTCGGACAGCGGGCCGGTAAACAACAGGCCCACCGCCAGCATCGCCGTGGAAATGGAGAGTGAAATACTGCTGCTGGCCGGGGAGACGCCGAACTCGTTCGACAGCACCGGCAGGATCGGTTGCACGCAGTAGAGCAGAGCAAAGGTGGCCAAACCGGCGGAGAACAGCGCGAGGGTGACGCGCATAAATTGCGGGGTGCCGCGCTTAATAAACTGATCCGGGCGGGATGCACCAGCGACGCTGACCTCGCCCGCCGGCACGGTGTCAACGGTTGTTGTACGACTCACAGAGAATTCCTTGCGTAGAAGTTGCTGCTTACCAACAGAATGTTGTGACCATTCAGCTCACATTTTTAGGGTATGAAAATGTAAATATTCTGTCTAATATATTAATAATCTCAAATAAGACGTTTTAAATATGAATATCGAGTTGCGTCATCTGCGCTATTTTGTCGCCGTCGCGGAGGAATTACATTTTGGCCGGGCCGCAGCGCGACTGAATATTTCTCAACCGCCGTTAAGCCAGCAAATTCAGATCCTCGAGCAGCAGACCGGCGCCCGCCTGTTCGCGCGCACCAATCGCAGCGTCAGTCTGACGGCGGCCGGAAAGCAGTTTCTCGCCGATAGCCGACAAATTCTTGCCCAGGTGGATGACGCGGCCGCCCGCGCTGCGCGTCTGCATCACGGTGAAACCGGCGAACTGCGTATCGGCTTTACCTCCTCGGCCCCCTTTATCAAGGCGGTATCCGATACGTTGTCGATGTTTCGTCAGCGCTACCCGGATGTGCATATTTTGACCCGCGAGACCAACACTCGCGAACAGATTGTGCCACTGAGCGAGGGGGCTCTCGATCTGGGGCTCCTGCGCAATACCCAACTGCCGGACACCCTGGCGTGGGAGCGGGTGCTGCGCGAGCCGTTGCTGGCGATGGTCCCGGCCGACCATCCGCTGGCCCGCCAGCCCTCGGTCAGCCTGGCGGCGCTGGCGCGCGAACCCTTCGTCTTTTTCGACCCGCACGTGGGTACCGGCCTGTATGACGATATCCTCGGCTTGCTGCGTCGTTACGGCCATACGCCGGTGATTGCCCAGGAGGTGGGGGAGGCGATGACCATTATTGGTCTGGTGGCCGCCGGACTGGGGGTGTCTATCCTGCCGGCCTCCTTTCAGCGCGTACAGCTCAGTGAAATGCGCTGGCTGCCGATCGACGAACAGGATGCGGTGTCGGAGATGTGGCTGGTGTGGTCGAAACATCATGAACAGGGAGCGCTGGCAAAACGCTTTCGCGAGTCGCTGCTGGCCTGGAAAACCGAGCACAATTGAGGCGAAAAGGGGCTGGAAATGTGCGGTAAATCACAAGGCTAAGTAAAAATTTGACGTTCACCATCGAAGTGCTTCACCATAGCCGAAAGTTTATTTCGAAGCGCGAAAATAAAGGGAGTCAATGGTGGTAGCGGATAGTCAACCAGGCCATATCGATCAAATTAAGCAGACCAATGCGGGCGCCGTGTATCGCCTGATTGATCAGCTCGGCCCGGTATCGCGTATCGACCTCTCCCGATTTGCGCAACTGGCTCCCGCCAGCATCACCAAGATTGTCCGCGAGATGCTGGAAGCGCATCTGGTGCAGGAGACGGAGATCCAGGAGCCCGGCAGCCGTGGCCGCCCGGCGGTGGGGTTGATGGTAGAAACCGAGGCCTGGCACTATCTTGCGGTGCGCATCAGCCGCGGCGAAATCCACCTTTCGCTGCGTGATTTAAGCAGTCAGCTGGTGGTGGAGGATCAGCTGGAGCTGGCCCTCACCGACAGCACGCCGTTTCTGACCCGTATTATTGATCATATCGATCGGTTCTTTATTCGCCACCAGAAGAAGCTGGAACGGCTCACCTCCATCGCCATGACGATGCCGGGTATTATTGATACCGAAAATGGCATTATTCATCGCATGCCGTTTTATGAGGATGTCAAAGATGTGCCGCTGGGCGATGTGCTGGCCAACCATACCGGGGTGCCAGTCTACATTCAGCATGACATCAGCGCCTGGACTATGGCGGAATCGTTGTTCGGCGCCTCGCGCGGCGCCCGGGATGTCATTCAGGTGGTCATCGATCATAACGTCGGCGCCGGGGTTATCACCGACGGACGCCTGCTGCATGCTGGCAGCAGCAGCCTGGTGGAGATCGGCCATACTCAGGTCGATCCCTACGGCAAGCGCTGCTACTGCGGCAACCATGGCTGTCTGGAAACCATTGCCAGCGTAGAGAGCGTGCTGGAGCTGGCGCAGATGCGCATGGCCCAGTCGATGAGCTCGCTGCTGCACCAGCGTCCGCTGAGCGTGGAGTGGCTGTGCCAGGCCGCGCTGCAGGGCGATCTGCTGGCCAGAGACATTATCAGCGGCGTGGGTAACCACGTCGGGCGGATTCTGGCGATTATGGTCAATCTGTTTAACCCGCAGAAAATTCTGATTGGTTCACCGTTTAATCTGGCGGCAGATATCCTTTTTCCGGCAATTTCCAGCTGCATTCGGCAACAATCGCTCCCGGCCTACAGCCAGCATATCGCGGTTGAAAGCACCCAGTTTTCCAATCGTGGCACGATGGCTGGCGCGGCGCTGGTCAAGGATGCGCTCTATAACGGATCCTTACTCATACGACTGTTACAGGGTTAACATTTTTTCATAGTCACACCAAAAATTGCGCTATCTCAAGCCGACCTCTGGCGGCATCACGTAGACTTTGCCCACTGTTGATTATTTCTCTCCCGTATATTTCATCGACAAAACTGTGGGGTTAGTGATGTTTAAGCGTTTCTTTATTACAGGTACAGACACCTCTGTCGGGAAGACAGTGGTTTCCCGTGCGCTGTTGCAGGCACTTGCTGCCAGAGGCAAAAGCGTGGCCGGGTACAAGCCTGTGGCGAAGGGCAGCAAAGAGACGCCAGACGGTTTGCGTAACAAAGACGCGCTGGTGCTGCAGAGCGTCTCCACGCTGGCGTTGCCGTATGAGGCTGTCAATCCCATAGCGTTAAGTGAAGACGAAAGCAGCGTGGCGCACAGCTGCCCGATCAACTACGGTTTGCTGTCGGATGGTTTGCAGCGACTGGCCGGTCAGGTCGATCACGTGGTGGTTGAAGGCACCGGCGGCTGGCGCAGCCTGATGAACGACCTGCGACCGCTCTCCGAATGGGTGGTACAGGAGCAGCTCCCGGTGCTGATGGTGGTGGGGATCCAGGAGGGGTGTATCAACCATGCGCTGCTGACGGCCCAGGCGATCGCCAATGACGGGCTGCCGCTGATCGGCTGGGTGGCCAACCGCATCAACCCCGGTCTCGCGCACTACGCTGAAATCATCGATGTCCTCAGTAAGAAGCTGCCGGCGCCGCTGATTGGCGAGCTGCCGTACCTGCCGCGCGCCGAACAGCGTGAGCTGAGCCGCTACGTCGACTTAGACATGCTCGGCAACGTGATGGCGATAGATCGAATCCCGGCGTAACGTCCGCGACAGCACCGACGCCACCACGCAGGTGATCAGCAGGCCGGGCAGCAGCGCATACTGCCCGGTCATCTCACAAATCATCAGGGTCGACATGATTGGCGCATGGGTGGTGGCAGCCAGAAACGCCGCCATGCCGGTCAGACCGATCATCATAGCCATCTCTTCATTCCCCGGTAGCCATAGCCCGCTGACGCTGGCAAACAGCATGCCCATCGCCAGGCCGACAAACAGCGTGGGGGTAAAGACCCCGCCCGGCGCGCCGGAGCCGCTGCTGGCCAGCACCGCCAGCAGTTTGCACAGGAAAACGCCGGCCAGCAGTACGCCGGTCGGCGGCATCTGCAAATAGCTTTGCACCACGCTGTAGCCGTTGCCCCACACCGCCGGGGTGATGAGCGATAAGCCGCCGACAATCAGCCCCCCCAGCGCCAGCTGCCACGGCGGCGTCAGTTTCAGTTTGACGAACCCGCGGTGGCTGGAGTCCATCAGCCAGATAAACAGCGGGCCGCACAGCCCGGCCAGCAGGCCAGTCGCCAGCATTAAACCATAGTGCAGCGCGCTGAGGTTCTGCTGCAGGACGACGTGGTACAGCGGCGCGGCGCCGCCGTTGAGAAACTGCGTCAACAGCAGGGCGATCACCGCCGAGATAACGACCGGCCCAAGCGAGGCCAGCATCAGCGTGCCAAAGAGAATTTCAGCAATAAACAGGCTGCCGGCCAGTGGGGCATGATAGGCGCTGGCCATCCCGGCAGCGGCGCCGCAGGCGACCCACAGCTTCCATTCAGTCTGCGGCGTGAAGCGGCGGGCGAACAGCGACGCCGCCAGCGCGGCCAGCAGGATCATGGCGCCTTCCCGGCCAATCGCGCTGCCGGTGACCACGACCAGCAATGACGCCAGCGATTTCACCAGGCTTGCCGGCGTATCGAAGCAACCGTCGCCGGTCTCCAGGGCTTCCATATAATCGGTGGCGGCATGCGGGCGCGCGATGCTGCGTCGCTGCCACAGCCAGAGAAGTGTCCCTGCCGCCAGGCCGCCCAGCGCCGGGGTAATCAGCCGCCGCCACGCCGGCAGCGACTGCGCCGCGTTGACCAGGCTCCCGCTGTCATTGCCAAGAAACAGCGTTTCCAGCACCACCATCGCATGGCGAAACAGCGCCACCGCCATGGCGGCGAGAAGGCCAATCAGCGTGGCGATCAGCAGGCGGCGAAACATCACCTGCACATCAGGATAGGGATGAAGACGGTGCATCAGTTACGGCGAGGTTCGGAAAACATGGCCTTATTGTGATAGGGAATAACCTTAGATGCAAAAGCGATAAGTGCGGGTGAGGGGCTGGGAAGCGACGAAATAAAACCGCGCCGGATACCGGCGCGGTGAAGGGTTAACGATAGAGCGCTTTTTCCGCCACGGCGATCGGCAGATTCTCCTGCCACTGCGCCAGCGTTGCCTGCGCCAGCTGACCCAGCGCCTGGTAGAAGGGGTGGGCGGCATGGTCGACAAAGACGCTCAGAAAGCGCCCGGACCACGGCAGCAGGTGCCAGGCCAGCAGCTGGGCAAACAACGCATCCTGCTCCGTCTCGCACAGCCACGCCGCCAGCAGCAGCAGGGTGCCGAAATGATCTTCCGGTTCGTTACGCTCGGCGTCCAGTGCGATGCCGTTCGTGCGCATCCACTCGCGCAGGGCCAGCGTGGAATCGCCAAACAGCACTGACTCTTTATCCAGCCAGACGGATCCCCATGGCGGCGCCGGCAGGGCCCACGGGCCGATAAACAGGCGTTGCCAGGCTTCTGGTAATGACTCTTCCGTCGACGCGGCAAAGGCTGACGCCAGTGGGGCGGTTACCGGGAAGGGCCACTGTTGCTGCCAGCTGCCGTCCTGGAAGGCGGCGACCAGCGGCGCAATGTGCGCGCTATTCGGCGCATAAGAGAACAGCGCGCCCAGGGTGCGGGCGCTTAACGCGACAGCGTCGCGGTTTGGGATCGGCATCATTACTTATTCCTTTCTGCGGCGCGCGCCAGCGCGCCGTCTCATTAACCGGCAACCGCCATACCGACGGTCATATGCAGACCATAAAACAGGCCGCGACCAATACATTCCGCGATCAAGACCAACAGCAGGCCGATCAGCAGCCCCGTAGCGCGCGGCGGTTGGCGGCGGATCAGCGGACACAACCAGCAGCCAAGACCGAGAGCCAGCAGTATCAGGCGTAACGCCTGGAGTTTGCCGTAATCTGGCAGCAGGGTGGCTGCCTGCTGGACTGAACTGTGAATGGTACTGAGTCCGGCGCTTTGCATGATGATAACGACAGCGCCGATCGCCAGCGCGGCCACGCTGAGTCCGGCAAAAAACCAGCCGTTAAAGTTGACTTTCGCCAGCCGCAGCAGCAGGGCGGCGAACAGCGGCCCGCTGAGGAGCATCGTCAGGAAGAACGCGCTGGTAGTGTAGCCATTGTACCATGTTGGCACGGTATCGATTTGGTAAACCCGGGTCATCGCCAGAACAAACAGCAGCCCCAACAGCATGGCGATCACCAGCCAGACTTTACCCAGCGCCGCCGGCATTTTGCCCACTACCGCCAGCAGCCACCAGAATCCTCCCACGGCGAAGAACAAGGCGCCGCTGGCGACTTCATTGCTCAGCGCCGAGGCGCCGACGCGGTTCAGCGAGTTAAACGCGCGCAGCGGCGAACCGAGATGCATCACCGAAGCCAGAAAACCAATGCCCATCAGCAGCCAGATAAAAAACATGCTGCGCACCAGCCGTTGCTGCGCTTCGCGCTGGTTTGTCAGCGATAGCCAGCCCAGCCCGCTGACGAGGGTCGCGCCGACCACGCATTGCCCCAGTACCGTAAACAGCACCAGCGGCCATTCATGCCATCCGCTTCCCATCTCACACCTCCTTTGGATTTGCCAGATAACCGGTGGTATCGCCACACGGACGGGCATTGGCGTTAGGTTTGATCACGATACTCGGCCTGGTAAAGTGCGCCGACGGCAGCGGGGCCACTGCGGCCAGCTGGCCGTGCTTGGCGCGCAGCTCGGCAATCGGCCCGAAATCGAGCGCCCGCAGCGGGCAGGACTCGACACAGATCGGTTTTTTCCCCTCGGCGACGCGCTCGTGACAGCCGTCGCACTTGGTCATGTGGCCTTTGTCGGCGTTGTACTGCGGGGCGCCGTACGGGC